>JADLBV010000071.1 GCA_020847545.1 Phycisphaerales bacterium | reverse complement strand
TTATATTATTAGCGGTATTCATAAGGCCCGCAGAGCCTCTTTATCCCCTCCCCCGGTACTCCGGGGGAGGGTTAGGGTGGGGGTTTTTCCTCGAATTCGGCGATACGGCCCCCTCCCCAGCCCTCCCCCGGAAATACCGGGGGAGGGGGAAATATAAATGCGTTTGCCCTGTGTCGCCCCCATCCCGTACGGCATGTCACAGGTATGATTTCTTGTTTTGTCGCCCGTAAATAAACCTCAAGATGTGTAATTCACATCCACCAGCAATTCATATATTTGAATGTAAGGATCATGCTCCTCGGGGAATCGGGGCACATAAAAGCCGAGTGAATTTTCCCCTTGTTTCATCGCCGACACCGGCGGCGTGATCGTGATCTTCTCATGCACGCCAAGCTGGAAACCCGATGCGATTTTCCCTTCGGGTTGCTTTTGGCGCTTGATCCACTTCTCCGGGACTTCCTGCCCGTTCAGCCAGTACGTCACCCATCCCGGCGGCAAAATCGCGTCCAGTTCCTTGAAATGTCGCGCATCCACATGCGGGTTTGGTGTTGGGACCTGATGGAAGCTCAGTTGCACATTCGTATCTTCCCGGCCAAGGTCAGGATCAAACAGGTTGAACCGGATCGTCTGGTGAAATTTGGCCGGCCGGCGTGATTCCACCTGCATCGGCAGATCTTTCCAGAAGGCATATTGCTTGGATTTTCCCACCAGCGTCTCTTTTCGCCCGATTTCATTGAACAGGCCGGTCATCCGCCTGAGATTTTCCGGCGTCGGGCGGTTCTGATACAGCAGGCAGGGGAAATTGAACATATAGACGCCGGCCGCCCCCTGGCTCAGATAATTCTGCGCCATTGCCCGCTGGCGAAGGACGGTCTGGTCGGCCGACTCATTGGTCACATGGTTGTGAATCGAGTTGTGCATCGGCCCCTGCTCGATGGAGGGGTAAAACGCCACCCCATGTTCGCGGCAACTCGACAGCCACGGCTCAAGTCCCTGATTGTAATCATTGAGCGGTCGGCTCATGATCAGTTTGCTGACCAGGCTCTCCCGCAGCCACGCATTCACATCCATCCCCGCTTCATGCAGTTTTTTCTCCTCGAACGGCACACGCAGCAGAAGTTCGGTTCGTCGGCCCCATTTTTTGGCGGCCTGGTCCAAATCCCGCCGCACTTGCCGGATGAACTCGGTCAAAATCTCCCGTTTCTCCCACGCCTCGGAGGGTTGAAACGTGTACGGATTGCGGCAGAAATCCAGTTCGATTCCATCCATGTCATACCATTGGAGCGTTTCGCGCATCGAATCCAGTTTGCGCTGCCGCACCTCTGGATACGAATAATCCATCGCCGCGTTGTAGTACGTCCGCCCGTCCAATATCTCCCACAACCGCCACTCCTGATGTTCCTGCCAGAATTTGCTGGAGAGCATCCCGCGCGGGTCTGATTTGAGATGGCAGTCGTTCATCCGAAAGCTGCCGTAAAACAGGATGCCGGAGTTGCGGGCGCGCCCAATCAACAGCGGCACATAATCGATCCCCCTGCGATGGAGCGTCACCATCGCATTGCGCGGCTCCTCCCCCTTGGGCAGTTTGTCATAGTAGGTGCTTTGTCCCTTCATCGTCCCCTCAAAACCCGCCTTGTCGTCAAACAGGCCGATCCAATGCCCGGCCGCAAGCTGATCGTAATAGTTCTCGATGACCTTCGACGGCCAGGCATAGGCGATGTCCTCACCCAGACACCAGCAAATTGCCCCCGCCTGTGTCCCCTTCATGTACCGCAGCGGAATCTCCAGCGATTCCTCACTGTGGGGTGGATCGACATAACGCAACGAACAGGTGTCGTCGTTGACGATGATCAATGGGTGTTCAATTTTCTGATCGATGGAAGTGTTGTTTTGGCTCATATTGATATCCTGCATTTCTTTATAACAACGAAGCTCGCTCAATCGGTGTCCGCATTCACATCCACCAACAGTTCGTGGATATGAATGTATGGGTCATGCTCCTCTGGAAATCGGGGTACATAAAACCCCAATGTGTTCTCTCCCGGCCGCATCGCCGAGGTCGGCGGCGTGATGGTGATCTTCTCATGATCGCCCAATTGAAATCCTGAGGCGATCTTTCCTTCCGTCACTTTTTCTTGTCGAATCCATTCCCGCGGGACTTCCTGACCATTGAGCCAATAGGTCACCCAATCGTCCGGCAATGCACCGTGCGAATCCTTGTAATGCCGCGCATCCACATGTGGATTCGGCTCGGTGGTCTGGTGAAAACTCAATTGAATCTTCGTATCGGACTGTGCCAAATCCGGATCGAACAGGTTGAATGGGATTGTCTGGTGATATTTGGCCGGCCGGCGCGATTCCACCTGCATCGGCAACCGGTCCCAGAATGCGTATTGCTTGTGTTTGCCGGCAAGCGTTGGTGTTTCCCCCAACTCATTAAACACGCCGGTCATCCGCCGAAATTCATCAGCGCTGCGGGGTTGTTCGTACAACAGGCATGGATAATTGAATAGATAGACCCCCGTGGCGCCCTGCCCCAGATAATTTTGCGCCATGCCCCGCTGTCGATGGATGATTTCATCCACTGTTTCAACGGTGAAATGGTTATGCACCGAATTGTGCATCGGACCCCACTCAATCGACGGGTAAAAGGGAACATCATTCTCCCGACAAATCGACAACCACGGCTCAAGTGACTGGTTGTAATCGTTCCCAAACCATCGGCTCATCACCAACACATCGATGGCATGTTGCCCAATCCAGCCTTGCACATCCATCCCCATCTCACGCAGCTTTTGCGGATCGAACGGAACCCGCAGAATCAATTCCAGCCCGCGGCCCCATTTGTCCCGCGCATCGTTGAGTGCCTGTCGAATTTGCCCGATGAAATCCGTCATGATCCCCCGATTGTCCCACCCCTGTGAAGGGGTGAACGTGAACGACTCGCGGCAGAAATCCAGCTCGATGCCATCCATGTCATACCATTGCAGCGTCTCGCGGATCATCTCCAGCTTTCGCTGTCGAACCTGTGGATATGAATAATCCAGCGCCGTGTTGTAATACGTCCTGGCCTCGGTCAATTCCCACAGCCGCATCTCCTGGTGATCCTTCCAGAACCGCGTGCAGAGCATCCCATGAACCTCCGATCGGTGGTGGCAGTCGTTCATCCGAAAGCTGCCGTAAAACCGCAACCCCGCACGGCGGGCTTTGCCGATGAGCAACGGCAGATAGTCCACCCCCTTCCTGTGCAGCGTCATCATCACATTGCGCGGCAACGCCTCGCCGCTCGCCTTCTCGAAATAGTTCTCATTCACCTTCGACGGCCAGGAATAGGCAACCTCCGACCCCAGGCACCAGCAAATCGCCCCAACTTGTGTGCCTTGTAAATCACGCAGTGGAATATCCAGCGAATCGGCCGTGTGCGGGCCATCCACCTGACGCAGCGAGCAGGTGTCGTCGTTGATGATGATCAATGGGTGGTTGGGCATGAATTTGCTCTGGATCGTCTTGTCGCGATCAATTCATCGTCACGATCCGCTCGGCCAGTCGCTGTCGCCAGATGTCACAATGTCCGCTCTCTTGCCGGTGGCTGGTGATGTCATCAATCGCCTGCCGGATCAACTGTTCAGCCTGCTCAATGGCCTCGTTACCATGTTTTTTCGCCGCCTGTCGCAGCGCGGCTACATATCGGAAATCGTCCAACCCCTCGCGATACATCTCCAGCCGCCTGGAATGGATCACCCCATATTGCGGATGCAGATAGATCAACTGACACCCCTGAAAATCCTCACCCCAAGGTCGGTCGTGCGGCACGGAGATGTATGTCCAGATACCCGTCCCCACGATCCCTTCGCGGATCATCTCCCACGGATAAACCCGGTAATAGTCGTACAGTTCCCGCCCCATCACCGTCATCGCGGTGTCGCATTCATACCACCAGATCGGCTTGCCGCTTTGGCGAAGATATTTCAACGTCAGTTCTTTGGTCCGAAGTGGTTCAAAAACGTCAAACGCCTTGAAATAACGCTCGGTCCAATGGGCGTCACCCATGATCGCGCTGGAGTTGCAGGTGATGCGAATGGCCGGGTCGATCTCTTTGATCGCCTCGGCAAACGGAATGTCATATTGCATTAAAACCGGTTCGGAGGACTCATCCCGCAATACCAGCATCCATCGGTCATTGCCCAACCCCTCATTGGCCAAAATCGACTTCAGATGGTCCAGGTACTGCTTGAGCACCCCTTTCCACACATCATTGCCGAACGCATATCCATCCCTTTTCAAACCCAATTCTTCAAAGCTGGACAGGGAGATGGTGAAATTCAGCTTCTCCTCGCCGGGAGCGTCGTGCCACACCTTCAGAGCATCATGGATGCGGGATTTGAACAACTCATCATTGAAACCGGTGATCCGCCATTGGTCGTCCAATCCTTTTGGCGTTGGCACATCCGGTTGTTCGATGGCGATGTAGTTCAATCCATATTTCTTCATCTCCATCACCGCGGCGCGGAATTTGTCCCCCGATGAATCATCCCGCAACCCGCCGCTGAAAATGGCATAACTGTTGTTGGGCAGGATGTCGTAACCCGGCAATGAAAAATCCCAGATGCGCAGCTTTCCGGGATAGACCTCCCGTGTCCCCGACAGGGTGTCATTCAACACCAGTTCAAATGTATAATCCCCGGCCGGTATTTTGGCCGTCCGCGTGTCAAACCGCACCCAGAATTGCCTGCTTTCCCCGGCCGCAATCCGCACCGGCCCATGGACCGGAACCAACGCATCGCCGGTGTATTCCCCGCGCATGTTTTTCGGATAGTCCGACACGCTGATGGTCACCGCGTCGGCCGGCAACAGGTGTTGTCCGGTCATCCGTACCGATGCCTCCAGCGACAATTCCCGCTCCGCGCCGCTGGCGGCAAATACAAAATCCCGAAATTCGTTCCCCGCCATCCTTAATGAAATCTCTTTAAGCAGCGGATCCTGCAACCGCGGCCCGGATTGGCGGACAAAATTCACATATCGATCCGGCACCCAGGCTTTCAACAATCCCGCCTCCAGCAACCGCAACTTGGCGATTTGACCAATGACCTCCTCCGCCCGTTTGGCAAGTTCGGCATATTTTCCCACATATCCATCGACTCGCGCCGCGGCCTCATCCTGGTTCAAGGCCGCCAGATCGCGCACCACTTTCGCGGCCTGCTCCTGTGCGGCCTGTTGCTGGTCGGCCGGCAGTTTCCCCAGCACCTGCCGGCGAACCTCCGTCAGTTTTTCACCGGCCAGTTTCAACTTCGCCCGCAAATGCTCCGCCGGCGACCCCATCTTAGGGTCATACACCGCCCGGATCGGTTCCACTCGGTAATCCGTATCCTTGGCTCGCGGCCGGAAAATGAACTGAATGATGCCGATCTGCGAGGGATCGTTGTTCCGAATCGCTTCGGTTGCCAGCCGAATCGTCATCGTCGTCTGTCCCGGGATCATCACCTGCTCAAAATCGACATTTTGCGAAGCATCCGGCGGCGTCGCCACCTGAAAATCCACCACCGACATATCCTCGCTGCGATGGTGCAGCGTCACCTCCAGATACGAATACTCCGCCAGATTGATCTTGCCCCCAAGAAAATCGGTCGCGAAAGCCACCACCGGCCACAGGTTCTGATGTTCCTCAAACGGCGTGACATGCACCGCCAGCATCCCATCCTCCATCCGCTTGATGCTCACACCGGTGTTGTGGATGACATTCTTCAGCACCGCATCACTGGGGAAATCCACCACCACCTTCGACTTCGTCGGGTTGACTGCATTGGCTTCCAACACGAACCACCCCAGAACCACCGCCGCGAACAACCAGTGTAATTTCCACCAACTCATAGTGACGATCCTTGTATGATCCATTTCGCGCTATTGATTTCCCGCCAGCGCCTTACCTGTGTCAATCCGCCACTGCTCGGCCATCTCCGGGTTGTGCGGATGCGACCTCACCTGCTCAAATCGTTCACCCAGCAGCGATTCACCCTGCGCGGTGTGCGGAGCATTCTTCAGAAGCTGATAATACTTCATGTCATCCAGCCCCATGCGAATCAATTCATAACGCACCGACATCAGCAATCCATTTCCCGAATCGGGATAGACCATGTCCGCCCCTCCGCCACTGCCGGTTGTGCCATCCCAATAATCGTTTCGCGTGTAATACGCGTACACCCAAAATCCGATCCCCTTCATCCCTTCACTTGTCGCCTGCCACGCCTGCAATCGGTAATAGTCATACGCGTTGACCAGTTGCCGCGCCCGCGTGTTGGTTCGACACTGATACAGCCAGAGCGTGCCGTTGGCGTATTTCTTCAACTGCGGCAGCAGATACGGCCGCGCTGCCATCCCATCCCCGTTGGGTTGATTGATATCCACCAGCTTCATCAATTCTTCATTCTTGTGGGCGTCCTCAGACAACTCGCTGCTGTCCATGTAGATTTGCACCAATGGATCAATCGACTTGGCAACCTGCGCCACCTTCAGGGTTAAATCCAACTCCGACACGTTCGGCTCATCGGTGACATACAGCGCATACCGATCCGCCGACACCCCCAGCGTCTTCATCCTCCCCATCAATTGGCCCACCCACCAGCGCAACCCCTTTTCCCATTGCGGCGAATAGACCTTCAGATTCGACTTCAGTTCCTGCAAATCCGGATGGTTGTCATCCAACCCCAGCCAGACCAGAATGATCGGATCCCCCTTGCTGCGATACAGTTTCACCAGTTTGTCAAACGCAGTGAAATCCAATTCACCCTGCGGCGTCCCATCCGCCGACAATTTTGGCCAAGGCATCTGTCCGGGATTGATCGTCAACACGTTGCACCCGTAATCGACCAGATTCTCCAGTGCCGCCTCTTCCCGGCCGGCCAGCATCGGGGCGTTGCCCCAGAACAAACTCGCCCACATATTCAGACGCAGGCCAGGCGCCTGGTTCAGGTCAATACCCCACACCGTCAACTCCACCGGCAACTTGATGATGGATTCAACCCCGCGCCTCAAGTCCTTGAATTCCAGTTCGGCCGAATGGCTCCCCACCTTCCACGGACGATGCTTCAGATCTCCCCTCACCCATAATTCCACCGTCTCACCCGCCCCGACACTTACGACATTTGCCTTGTCCAGCGGTACAAGCACATCACCCACCACCGACCGGTCCGCGGCCACCACCGCCTGATTTCGCCGAATGCTGATCCCCTGTGCCATACCCGAATCCCCGGCCACCCTCACCTGCCAGTCCTGCGCCTCATCACTGACATTCGTCACCCGCACGATGGCGTCCGCATATTGTCCCATCGCCCCGTACAGTTGCACCTTCTCCAACGGCTTGTCGAATTGCAGCATCGCGCCCGATGGCTCAAACCGCGTCCCCACCGGCACGCTCCAGGCCACCATCGATCCCTTGGTCACTTTGGCCAGACCCGCCAGTTGCATCCGCGACTGAATCGCCCCCAGCTCATTGCGGCAGGCCGATCCCTTGCCACGAATCCCCTCGCTCGTCCGCGCTGCCTCGCTCCATTGCGCCAATGTCCGTGCCGCATCGACCGATTGTCTCTCCGTCAGCGCCCCCGTCTCCTTCGCCCGCTTAAACGCCTCCTGCGCCTTCTTCACCAATGACTGCAACTGCCCCAATTCGGTGTTGGCCGGATCATCCCTGAAAAATTCGATTTTATTGAATACCCACACCATCGGAACCGATGGCGTCGTCCAGGTGATGGTCATCCGTTGAATGTTCGACCAGTCCACCGTTCCTGAAATCATCCGGTCAAACTTGATCTTGACTGTTCTTTGTTCCCCCGGCCCAACCTCCTCGAACATTGATGCGCTGCCATTTGACCCATCGTGAAAACCCACCCCCAGCGGCTGGCGGTGATCCGAGGCATTGGTCACATGGATCAGCAATCCATTGTATTCCGACAAAGGCAGGCCGGCCGTGCTGCGCTCCATCCCCGGCCATTGTCCTTCCCCCTCCTGTCCCGAATACTTCGGCATCGACAGACGCATCCCATCCTTCTCGTACATCACCGTCGCATCCGGCCGGGCCGCCCACGCCTTTGATGGTGATGAGGATGTAAAATCATCCATCACCTTCGTGGTTTCTTCGGATGCGAACGCAATCGACGCCATCGTCATCACAACCATGGCCGTAACCACGCGATGAATCCTCATGATTGACACTCCTGACATGTCCACAACGTGGACGGTTAAGCGATCCGCCATCTGAATCGATGAAACAGAGGGTTGTCCGTTGCCGTATGATTCTATCTTCGATCCCGTCGGCCACGCGCTGTTGCGATCATCATCCCCGCCGCCAGCAATCCCAACCCCGCCGGCTCCGGCACGACAAAATCACCCGTATTGTACTTGAACAAATCCCCCGTCCCGCCGGGTAGCGTCCAGATCAACTGGTGATTCACCAAATTCACGATCTCCTGCTCGCCCGTTAGACGATCAAGCCGCAGCAGCGAATTGGTCTGGCTGTCAAATGTCAGCGTGAAGGTCAACGCGGTCTGTGCCGCTGTCATATCCATGCCGTGATTGAGGTTTGTCAGCATGAAATAATCCTGTCCGCTGTCATCGGTGAACAACCCCAGCAGGCCGTTCTTTTCAGTGCCGATCCCACCGGCCAAGTTCCAGTTCACCTTCGCATCGGTCAGGTGGGGGTCTCCCCCGGCGCCGGCCGACCATGAGGTCAAACCCAAAGGCGCGTCATTGGGCGTGGTGAAGATGCCGCTTTGATGCCGGCCCGGCACGAACCGCACATCGGTGCTGGTCAGAAACCTCAACGACTTGCCGAGATTGGCCGCCTCAAGATTGGTCTGTTTGGCATAGTCATACATCGCGGTGGGGTTGCCGTTGATATCAATCAGGGCATTCCCCGTACCGGCGTAATAGTCGTATGTCCAATAGACCAGCCCCGTAAAACCGGCCGTCAAATGCGTATACACGTTGTACCGATTGTCCGACTCACTTGGCGCACGTGATGTGCCCAGTCCAAACCCCTGAACCCACGCCCAATACGGAATCCCCTCCGCCAGCGCCTTGTTGCGGATCATCATCAGGTTCTGCGTGTACTTCGCATCGGTGGTGCCATCGGTTCGGAAGGGATAATAATCATAAAACAGCACATCCGGCCTGATGATGCTCACAAAATCATCCAGATAATTCTGGTAGGTGTAATTCGGATGCGCACCATCCCCATACCAGATTCCATCCGGTCCGTTGTTATTGCTGATCGTCGTAAAGGCGATCTGGTTCAGGTTGTCTTGTCGGATTTGGGACATCACGGCCGCATGGTCGTCCATACGCACGCGCGTCGGCTCATCCCCCACGATCCATCCTACATTGTAGGGTGTTTGGCGTAAGTTATTGTATTCCGTGATCCCCGCCTGTGGATTGCCCGTGGGTACGGGCAAGATGGCCTGCCAGGGAGCTGTCGCGAACTGGGACGGCCGATTCAGCGGGTTGATCGTGTGGTGATACCCCACATCCTTCATCAACGTGTTCATCCCCGCCCCGAAATACTCCGCAAAATCCCAAGTCGCCGGATAGAGCGAATCCCCCTCCAGCGTGAATGGATGCGTCCGCACCCACTGTTTGCCAAACCCCGCATCCCCCGAATGCAGCGTCTGCGCCCCGGCGGGCGTTCCCAATGCCAACACCGCCCCCGCACACCCCGTAATCATCATCTTTGCCAGTTCCATGTCGTACTCTCTGGATGTTGATCCCTGCAACTGGTTCTCGCATCGCCCGCGCTTCAATTCCCTCCCCCGGCGTCGATCCGGGGGGAGGGAATCGATGAAACACAGACCGCTCAGGAGACTCGCCGGCCACGACGCGACAACAACGGCAGTCCCACCAGCGCCAACAAACCAAGTGTCGTCGGTTCGGGAACCGGATCGGGGGTGATGATCCGGGCGTATGAAATATAGTTGTCCGCATTCCCAACAGTGGCGCCGCCATTGTGGTTCAAATAGGCGGGGTCCAAATTACTCGCGGCAAACCCTTTGCCCAGGATTGCATATGCCTGCCCCTGAAACGATGCCGGCCGGGCAACGCTGGCCAACAGGGTGACATTGGCATCGATATTGGTTTCATTCGTATAATCGTTGCCGATGGTGCTGCCGTAAAAATTGATATTGGTCGGCGTCAGTTGCACACCCAGAATATTGTGTGCCCATTGCACATTTCCGCTGGCCACCGCTGGGCCATCCAGGGCGGAGTACACCCCATTCACAGCACCCTGACGGTAAAAACCGGTGGCGCCATTCTCGTACGCCAGCCGCAATCCCACCCAGTTTTCATTGTTAAAATAGATGACCACCTGGTTGCTCCACCGGCCATCGTTGAATTGATCGGTGCGGATGATCCCATCCACACGCCCGGTATCCCCCGCGCCCAGTGTTCCCATGCTCGTGCTGATGTTGCTGGCCCCCTCCACAAAAGTGTTGTGGATCAGGTAATAGCCGCCCGTTTGCGAGGTTCCGCCGCCGGTGTTGTAGCTGCCGGCATTGTCATTGACCTGCCACATGGCATTCAATGAGGCCGCGCTGAAATCATCGGTTACCGTGGCCGCATTGGCCGCGACCGTCATCGCCGACATCGCCACAAACGCCCCAACCAATCGATTCGTCGTCTTCATGTCCGTACTCCTGTAAAAAGGTGAAAAATGAAATGAATCCAAAAACACAAAAGCAATAAAAACAACAAACTATTTCGCCATGAACCGCCTTGTATCCCTGATAACCCTCCATCCTCCTTTCTCATTTGGGATGAGCCGATTGCGGACATCCTTGGGGCCGGCTGATTCACACCATCGCCGTGTCCCGTTTCATGTGATGCGTTGGATCGACGACCCGATGCGGTTCGCTGATGCGCTGTCCGCTGATCGCATCCTGAAGCAGACCGATGATCGACTTTGCCTGACCCTTCACATCAAACTCAAACCGCTCAAACGGAAGCGACAGATGAAATCGGGTGCCATGGTTCCAGAATGTGCAGACCATCAGATCCCGCGGCACATTCACCCCCATCTCCTTCAACCGCCGATCAACGCCCATCGCGATCACATCGTCCATGATGATCAACCCATCCAACTCCGAAACCGGCAGTTGGCCGGCCGCCTCGTAACCACCCATCTCCGTGGGGGCCGCCGGAATGATCCATGATTCCCTGACCGGCAAACCGCGGTCTTGCAGTATCTCCGCATACCGACCGTGGTTTGTCAGTGTATTGCTCTGCCCATTGAAGATGACCCCCACGCGTTTTCTGCCCTGTTGACACAAAAAGTCGGCCGCCTGGTGCCCCATTCCCCATAGATTCATCGACACGCTATAACTCGACTGAGGCTCTCCGGTCATGCACACAACCGGTGTGTGCGCCTTTTCCGCCGCCTTCATCAACTCATCCATCTTCGGAAACGCCAGCGTCAGCGCCACCCCGCACAGCGCGCCGCTCTCCACATGCCGAATCAAATCCTCACATGCCAGGTTCCGTGTCGTCGGCGATTCACTCCCCAGATACATGCGGTAAACATGCGCCTGCTCCTCCAGCCCCCGGCTCAGATACCGTGTGATCATCCGGTAATACTCATGCTTTGTGCCATGCTCCAAAAGCTCCACCCACGAATAAATCCCCACCACCCCGCGCCTCGGAATCCCCTTCACCACCGTCCCCCGGCGCGCCTGCCGGGTCACATACCCCTCCTTCGCCAGCAACGCCATCGCCTGGTGCGCGGTGGTGTAACTCACCTGCAGCAGCTTGCAAAACTCATGGTTCGTCGGCAGCGGAACCCCAACTTCCAACTCCTGGCTTTCAATCTTCTGACGGATCTGCTGGCATATCTGCTCATACAGCGGCACCGCGCTGCGCTGATCCAGGACGATGTTCAGTCCATTCTCTTTCATGTTCTCTCTTAACGCTTTGGCCATGGATCGACAGTATAATGACGATCAATACGATGCCCACTGGCCGCTGAGATCCTCCCAAACGCCGCTGCGCGACCACATATACAGCTTGTCCTGACCGGTGGACCACCCCGTGTACAACTCCGTGCCGTTCATCCAGGCCGCATGGCCATCGGCGAACAGGATATTGCTCCCCAACGGATCCTTATTGACAAACCGATGCGGCGAAAGCTCCTGGCCGGCATACCATTGCTGATACCCCTGATAACCAAAGATGGCACTGACATCCGCCCGCTCAAAAACCAGGATGAACTCCGCCGGCCGTTTAACCTTCGATGTCGTGATCGACTTGCCCGGACTCGTACCCGTTCCCCAATACGTCCAGCCACACAGATAAGACCAATGCCCCACGTTGGCCCAATAAGTGCTGGGATGTCCCCAAGCTCGGGTAATGTCATCCGATGGACAAACCATGATGGGGGAGGAATAGGCCGACAAGTCGCCGCTGAGATATTTCCCCTGCACCAGTTGCAGATTCCAACTCGCCTGCCACGGATCATAGGTCGGCTGATAAGGAGCCGGGTACATCCCCCTGAAGTCATTGGTATACATCACCATCGCGATGCCGATCTGCCGCATATTACTCAAACAAGCGGTCTGCTTGGCCGCCTCACGGGCTTTGTTCAACGACGGCAGCAAAATACTGATCAGCAGCGCGATAATGCCGATCACCACAAGGAGTTCCACCAAAGTAAACCCATGCTCCCTGCCACGGCCGCGCCGGCCATGAACATCGCCTGCCGATTGCCGGCCGGTCACATCCACCTTCATCGCCTTGTCAAACGGTTCGTCACAGGATCGCAGATCACTGAATCCACAATTCATTTGGCCACCACGCATGATGAATCCTTTCCGCATCAGAAATGTCCCAAGTCGCCACGCCTCACATTCAAACGAAAGATGATATAATTGCCAATGAGTGATAATATATGGTCAAGGCGTATTGTTGTCAAGGAAAATTTTATTTTTATTGAAAATTTGCCAAATCGCGATCTGGAAAATCAGTAGCAGGGGGGCAACCGACCTCATCCATTCCGCAAAAGCCACTCCAAAGCTTTGGGAAAGAAACGCAACGGAGAATCATGGTCGCCGCCGGGCAATTCCTCGTACCACACATCCGGCCGGCCGCTCATCGACTGGGCCAATTGCCGGGTTGGTTCCGCCGGGATAATGACATCCCCCGTTCCATGTGCCAAAGCCAGCCGGATCGTCAGTCGATGCCGTTGCGTCCACGCCGAATGGAGCGCGTACAACTCCGGCAACTCATCCGGCGTCGTCCCATAGCTGCTCTCAATCGCCGATGCGATTTCGCCTAAAACTGGAATTTGTGCCGAGCGTTCCCTCGCCCAGTGCCAATAGGATGGCAAATCAGCCGCCGGGCAAAGCGCCATCACCCCCGACAATTGTTCAGGATGCCTCGTGGCATAAATCAACGCGGAAGTTCCTCCCATTGATCCACCACACAAAAACAACCGCCTGACCGAATAATTCCTTTTCAACCATTCGATCAACCCATGCAGATCATCCACCGTCGCCGGCGACATCCAGGCATTGCCACGCGCATTGGGAGATAAAACCCCCAACCCCGCCGACCGCAGCGCCGGCAGCCACACATCGCGAATGTCCGGGCGGTTCAACAACTGATCCCCGCCGCTCCCATGTCCATGCAACACCACCGCCCAGTCGCCCGCCCGCTGGTTCGGGATCACCACCCCCCAGTCCGGCCGACCATCCCAACCGCTGGTATAATCCACCCGCAACACCTCATTTCCCGCGGCCGCCGGCGGGTTGAGCATTGGACTTTGCTTCACGATTTTCCATTCCGTTGCTGACATGTCGACCGACTATATCATGCGATACCAATGGGTTATACTCATCCAATCAATTGAAATTTACCATAAATATTCAACTTCCAACCCATCCCATGAACATTGATTCCGTCGATTTTTTCTATCTCTCAATCCCCCAGGTACAAAATATCGGGGATGGCAGCCAGGATTGCCTTCTTGTCCGCATCCGTGCCGGCCAATACACCGGTTGGGGTGAATGCGAAGCCTCTCCGCTGGTCAGCATCGCCAATCTCGTCTGTCCCATGTCCCACTCGGCCTGTCGTTCTCCGCTGGATGCGGTTCTTAGCCATTCCATCGAATCTCCGGCCGACATCCACGCCATCAACCACCGCGTTCGCGAAATCGGCCTCGACATCGCTCAAACCGGCCACACCCTTTCCGGCATCGACATCGCCTTGTGGGATTTGCTCGGCCATCGTCAGGGCCGACCGATTTATGATTTGCTGGGCTATTCCAAATCCCACCCCAAACGCCCCTACGCCTCCCAACTTTTTGGCGACAATCCCCAGCAAACCCTCGAAAAGGGGCGGTCCATGCGGCAGGCCGGTTTTACCGCCGTCAAATTCGGTTGGGGGCCTTTTGGACGCGACCTGAAGTCCGACCGCGATCATCTCGCCGCCGCCCGCGAAGGGGTTGGGCCGGATCTCGAACTGCTCATCGACGCCGGAACCGTCTGGGTGGACGATGTGTCGCTGGCCGCCCAGCGCATCGAACAACTGGAAGCCATCAACGCCGGTTGGCTCGAAGAACCCTTCGTCGGCACGGCCGTTCACGCCTACGGCAAATTGGCCGCCCGAAATTCAACCGTTCCTCTGGCCGGCGGCGAAGGGGCCAGCCATCCCGATCTGGCCCGCCAACTCATCGACTTCGGCGGCATCAAGGTTGTTCAGATCGACACCGGCCGAATCGGCGGCATCACCCCCGCCAAAACCATCGCCGATTATGCCCGCGCCAAATCGATCCGCTACGTCAACCATACCTTCACCACCCACCTCGCCCTGGCCGCCTCCATCGCCCCTTATGCGGGTATGAGTGAATTCGACCTGTGCGAATATCCTGTCGAGGCCAGCGAACTGGCCACCCATCTGACCATCAACCGGCTTTCCCGCGATCAAAATGGACTCGTCCACCTTCCGGACACTCCCGGCCTGGGGCTGACCCCCGACCCGGCCATCATCAAAAAATTCCTCAAAAACGTCGAAATCCGCGTGGATGGCAAGACGATCTACTCCACCCCGACCATCTGATCCCATTCAGGACAAACACATTTATATTTTTAGTGGCGTTCATGACAATAATGGAGCCTACTCATTCCCTCCCCCGGTAATCCGGGGGAGGGTTAGGGTGGGGGTTTTCCCACAAATTTGGCGAAACGGCCCCCTCCCCAGCCCTCCCCCGGATTACCGGAGGAGGGAGGAAGTTAGTGCGTTTGCCCTGTGATCCCATTGCATTGAGTACAAAAATTGAGGATAAGTCCCGTAAATTATTCTCCGGAGCGCTCCCTGTGACCATAACCCTCGCCGACCTTGCCGCACAGATCAACGCACAGGTGATCGGCGACCCCACGCAGCAGGTCTCCTCCGCCGCCACATTGGAAGAGGCCGGGCCGGGACAGATCAGCTTCCTCTCCAACCCGCGATATGTCCCCAAGCTGGCCACCACCCGCGCCACCGCCGTCGTCGCGGCCATGAATGTCAATTCGGACAATGTCACATTGCTCCGCACGGCCGACCCGTATTACGCCTTCACCCAGGCGATGGTCATCCTGCACGGCCACCGTCGTCACCCGCACGCGGGCATCCATCCCGATGCCCATGTCGATCCCACCGCCACCGTCGGCGAGGGAACCATCCTCTATCCCGGCGTATTCATCGGCCCCAACGCGCGCATCGGCCGGGATTGCATCCTCTATCCCAACGTCGTCATCTACGACCAGTGCATCCTCGGCGACCGCGTGACCATCCATGGCGGCTCGGTCATCGGGCAGGATGGGTTTGGCTATGCCACCCACAAGGGGATTCATCACAAAATCCCACAGGTCGGCAATGTCATCATCGAGGATGATGTCGAGATCGGGGCCAATTGCGCCATCGAACGCGCCACCCTCGGCTCCACGATCATCGGCAAGGGGACCAAATTCTGCGACCTGATCGCCATCGGCCACGGGACCAAAATCGGCGCGCATTGCCTCTTTGTCGCACAGGTTGGCATCGCCGGCTCGGTCACTGTGGGGCATCACGTCACCATGGCCGGACAAGTCGGCGTATCGGGACACCTGAAGATCGGCGACAAAGTCACCATCGGCGCCCAGGCGGGCGTCATCAACAACCTCGACGATCAATCCACCGTCATGGGCGCCCCGGCCATGCCCGTTTCCCTTGGCCGGCGGGTCTATACGCTCTTCACCCAGCTTCCCGACCTGGCCGACCGGATCAAAAAACTCGAACAGAAAATGAGCGAAATCGCCACTGATGAAGATTCATAAATCCCGCCCGGTCGGTTACAATTTCCCTCTATTGTCTTTTTTAATGAATATACGATGAACAAAATCCGTATTGCCGTTGTTGGACTTGGCCGCCGCTCAACTTGGGCCGTTGAATCGCTCGTCGCCGATCCCCGCTATCAGGTGGTGGCGCTGGTGGACACCATCCCCGCGCATTCAAATGTCATTGCACGTCAATTCAAACTGACAGATGTGCCCCAGTTCACCCGGATCGAAGATTGCCTCGAATCGGTGGATTTGCACGCCGTCGCCATCTTCACATCCGATGGGCATCACGCCGAGGTGGTCATCCCCGCCCTTGGCGCCGGCAAATATGTATTTGTCGAAAAGCCGCTGGACATCACCCACGAAAAACTCGACGCCATCATCGCCGCGGATGCCAAGGCCGGCGGGCGCACTTTTGTCGGTTTTAACCTCCGTTACGCACCAGTCTACGAAAAAATCCACGAGTTGATTCAATCCGGCGCGATCGGCGATGTCCTGACCATCCAGGCCGATGAATTTTACGACGGCGGCCGAACCTATTTCCGCCGCTGGAACCGCCTGCGGTCGGTGGGGGGCGGCCTGTGGATCACCAAATCCTCGCACGATTTTGACCTGCTCTACTGGATGGCCGGCGCCGCCCCCAAATCCATCTTCGCCACCGCGTCTCTCAGCTATTACAAACCCCGCCCCGGCGCGGCCATGTATTGCCGCGATTGTCAGTTCAACAACCCCCGCGACTGCCAGGACCGCTGGATCGCCGAAGATCAGGTCCCTTCCATTTTGGAACTGGTGCGTGCCACCGAACAGGCCATCGGCCAAAAGCCCGACTTGTGCCTCTTTAATTCCGACAAGGACACCTTCGACAACGGCATCGCCACGGTTGATTTCGTCAATGGCGTGCGCGCCACCTACACCGTCAACGTCGTCGCCGGTTTCACCAACCGCCGGATGCGAGTCTCCGGCACCCGCGGCACCCTCGACGGCGATCTGGAAAACGCCACCCTCACCCTCACCGGTCGCGATCCCACACGCATCGAACAATTCAACCTCAAGGCCGAAGGGGGCCACGGCGGCGCCGATGGCTTCGTCCTCAGCAATTTCGCCAATTTCGTCGCCGGCCAACCCGCCAAAATCGTCCCCCCCAAGGAAGCCGCCGTCGCCGTCCGCATGGGCCTGGCCGCCACTCAATCCTCCGATACCGGACAGGTTGTGTCGATGGCTGAACGTGTTTGATGGTTTCTTTAATTGGGGATTATCCGAATTCCCCGAACTTCCCAAATTAAACTACATTTCTTCTCGGCAAAAATCCTGCATAAAAATTGCTTGACTACAGAAGTGGGGAATGATTATAAGTGTGCCGTCAATCAGTTCTGTAACGATTGCCTGTCGTAAATGATTTGAACCTTTTGTGTCGGCGGTGGAGGGTTCAAAAATTATTCTTATCCGCCGTGATGTTCATATTTCGGAGGGTAGTGTATGCGTGCAGCTCATATGTGCGGCTTTCTGGCCGCGGGATTGATTCTGGCCCCCATGGCATCCGCCTTGCAGGTGTCCGACACCCAACCGTTTAACGTTGCGGTACCGACCAGCAATCAACTGGTTCCTGTTGCCCAGTTTGACGACATGGGCGGTACCCGCGTGTTGAACTCCATTTCACTGGAAATCAACTCCACCATCGGCGCCAACACCACCGGTGAAAATGATTCACTCTCCGGTGGCTCGATAACCATGAATCTTTCCGGCAATGCCACCGCCGACCTCTATACCCTCAACACGGCCACCATTGTCAATGCCTCGGCCGGTCCGGTGGCCGTCAGCGCTACCGATGGAGTGTCAGGCTCAGGCCCGGATTTTTATAACTTTGGAAATGTCTCCGGCAATGATACGGATTCCGACACCATTCTATCCGGATTTGGTTCCTTTATCGGTCTGGGAACCATCGACGTCTCGGTGGATGCCAACGGTGGATTCAATATCTCCGGCGTCAGCAACAGCACCCTTCAGGTTTCCAACTTCAATGCCAGTGGAACCGTGAAGGTCATCTACGACTATACGCAAGTTCCTGAACCCACGGCTCTATCGCTGCTCTCATTGGGCGGCCTCGGTCTGCTTCGCCGCCGTCGGCGGTAATATCCGCCCAGCCGAACAATAAAGACGGATACCTACGTTCAAGCCGCAGGGAAGAAAGCCTGGCTTTCTTCCCTGCGATCTTTTCATTGAAAATTCATTAGATTTTCTCACAAGCTTCAGTGACATGGACTTGGCGTTTGCCGACTTATGGGCTAACCTACACCCTTGAATTAACCATCCCTCTAACCCCTTACCCCTTACCCCCAACCCCTAGTCCCCATGCCTCTTGCCACCTTGACCAACATCGAAAAATCGTTCGGCGACCGGATTCTGCTTGATCGGGCCAATCTGAACATCGAGCGCGGCGAACGCATCGGCCTGATCGGGGCCAATGGCAGCGGCAAAACCACGATTTTTCGGCTGCTGGTCGGTCAGATGCAGGCCGAGGCGGGGGTGGCTTCCATCTCGCGGTCCACCACGGTTGGCTATTTGTCGCAGGACCCCGTTCTCGATCCGTCCAATTCGGTGATGGATGAGGCCGAGCTGG
>JADLBV010000070.1 GCA_020847545.1 Phycisphaerales bacterium | reverse complement strand
GCATCGAAGGTGTCGAAGCAATCCTGGCTTTGCGAAGCAAATGGCTCAGCGAAGACGAGGAGTCACAACACTACTGGTTGGGGCTACCTCCCCGCAAACTGGCCGCATAAACTGTCACACGCCCGGTGGTATCCCCGCGCCGGCGGTGTAATGGAGTCCATTGGAATTGCAGGCCCGATCAGGCGAAGGTCGCTCCCTTGCCGCTCAACAGTGAACCGAGGTTCACCGATGGGTTACTCACCAGGTCCTGAATCGCATCGGTCTTAACCTGCGAGAAGGCGTTCCATTCATCGATCGTCAACAGCCCCCGGCCGTTCCATCCCTTCCAGACGTACAGGTATGAACCCGGCTCGGTGGTGGAGGGTTTGAGCATCCACAGGTTGTTGTCGATTGATTTGAAACTGTTGAGATTGTAGTCATAAACATTCACTGCGGCGTGGTCGCCGTCGCCACCCTTGAGATTGGGTGCGTAGAAGGTGTTCCCTTCCATGGTGATGCCGCTGGCCGGGCCTTCCAGTTTCAGGAAGTTGCCATAGGTTCCATAATCGACCGCGACGTTGTTGAGCACATACAAATCCACCACGCCACGGTTGTAGGCGCTGTTGAAGCCCTGCACCTCAATGGTGGTGGTGTTGTCGCGCTGGATGTAATTGTTGCGGAGCATCACATGCTCCGAACCGTGGTTGACCGACAATTCGGTCTTTTGCAGCGTATTGTTCTCGATCACGGCCCAGCGGGTGCGGTCCTGTGTGGGAGCGCCATCCGCCCCCAGCGGCCCGACGCCGATCCCGCCGATGCTCGCCTTGTTGTTGGTGACATAGGCGTGCTCGCCGGTCTGGATGACAATCGAACCTTTGGAATAGTCGGCCGAATCGCCCTGACTGCGGCGGTCAAGGTTGGTGAAATCGTTGTACGCCAGCAAAGCCCGGTCAAAATAGGCCATTCGGACCACATGCTGGCGGGTGACATTGGCCACCTTGTTCCCCAGGAAGACCGCATCTTCACCCTGCAACCAGGTGAAGTAATTTCGCACACCCGTGGCCAGCGGGGCGGTGTTGTCCTGCACCAGCAGGCCACTGTCCAGGCCGCTGGCGTTGATCGCATCATTGACGTTGCGGAATTCGATGTTGCGGATCGTGATGTGCCGACCCAAAACGTAAATCCCGTTGACGTTGATGTTGTCGGCCACATTGCCGCGCGGCGACTGGTCCGAATCGAGCACCAAATCCTGTATGGCGACGTAATTCGACGACTCGGCCACCATGGCGAAGATCGCGGCGTTGGGGTCGCGGATCGTCGACCGCAAAATCGGCTTTTCACCGCTCCCATAGGCGCCGATCATCACATCCTTGAACGGCACATGCATGCCGGTGGAGGTGGTGATGGTGTCGCCACGCTTGAACAGCAGCCGGGAGTTGTCGGTCAACAAATCCTGTGCCCGGATCAGCGATTTGATCGGCGAATCGGGCGATAGGCCGCTGTTGTTGTCGTTGCCGTTGGCGGCGACATAGATCGTCCGGCGGTTGTCCGAGGCGATGTTGACCGTCACGGAGGTGCTGGAAACCTTGCCGGCGTCGTTGGTGATGCGGAGCGTCAGGGTGTACTTGCCCGGCTTGTCATAAACGTGGGCCGCGTTGAAACCCTGCAGCTTGTTGTATTTGCCGCCGCTGTCGCCAAAGTCCCATTCAAATTTGGCATTCAACAACGTGCCATGGTTCAAGGTGGAATTCAACGCATGAACAAAGACCGATTTGCCGGCGACGCCGGACAATTCAGAGGCGGCGATGACCGCCTTGGGAGCGGTGGCATCATTGCTTGGCGGGGGGATTGGTGTGGGAGTCGGGGTCGGCGTGGGTGTCGGCTTGGGCGTCGGGGTTGGAGTGGGGGTAGGAGTCGGCGTTGGGGTGGGTTTGGGGGTCGGTGTTGGTGTGGGAGTCGGTGTCGGGGTGGATGGAGAGACATCACTCCCTTGCAGGGTGTTTTTGCCGCTGCCGCCGTCGAGTTTGTCCACATCAGAGCCGCCATCGACCAGATCATCCCCATCTTCGCCATAGAGCGAATCGCGGCCGGATTCACCGCGCAGGGTGTCATTGCCCGAACCGCCATAGATCAGGTCGTTGCCTGATCCGCCGCTGAGGCTGTCATTGCCGGCGTATCCATAAATGCGGTCATCGCCGCTGCCGCCAATGATCGTGTCATGGCCCGATCCGCCGGTGATCTTGTCATTGCCGCCGCGGGCATCGACGTAAACACCCTTGGTCAGCTTCGGGTCGATCCAGATCGTGTCGTTGCGGTCGCCGCCGTAAATTTTGATGGCGGTGACGCGCGACAGCAGCACCGAGCGGGTCGCCTTGCCGGCGACGCCGTTGAGGATCAACCCCTCGCTGCTGAGTTTGACGTTGATGGTGTTGTCGCTGGTGCTGTTGCCGGTGATGGTCAACACCCCGTTGTAATAATTGACGCTGGAGAGGAGCCGGCGGTCTTCGAGCGCTTCGAGCGTCGCCAGGCTGGTGGCGCCGCCGCACGCGCGTTGAATCATCGGATTGTAAAACCCGAACCGCGCCTCCAGGATTTCATCAAGGCTAAGCCGGATGGTTTGTGTGGGTGATTGCCGGCGGCCCTTGCGGTCCGACCAGCGGGATTGAACGAATTTCAACACGTTACGGGTCGCACGGACGACGGTGAACGCACTGTGGGCGCAGAAATTGCGCGCGCAGAATCCTTGTTCCATTTACATTCCTTTTCCAACAGAAAACAACTCGGACATTCAGGAAGGATTTCGAGTGAGACCAGCCCGTAGGTCTCAGTCCTCCAATGTCAATACACCCCATCTATGAGAGATGGATGGGCCATGCAAGCGAAAAGAGAGTGAAAAATAAATCTTTTTTATCGGCAGGCACTGGCAAAATACCTTAAATTGCTCGTATTTTCAGATATATCCATCACTTGCGCGCCTTGTCGTTGTGGTTGGCCAAAATGAATTTTGTCGAAAAATTTCCTTCCCAACGGCAATTTATTCCTGCTTCATTTCATACATCGACGCCCCATCTTTTTTCTGTTATGGTCCGGTTGTGAAAATTACATCTTGGCGAATCATGGATGTACGGTGTAAGAGAAGAAACGGTTTTGGTCGCATGGAGGAACCATGAGCGCCGAGAAGTGGAAGGCCGGGACGTGGGCCTTGTTGTGTACGGTGGGGTTGTCGTTTTTAATTGTTATTGGCTCGCGAAACCTTGTCCATTTTGACGCGGCGCTGGTGGGGTATACGTTCGCCGTACTCTTCGCAACTTTCGGGATTGTCTATCGATACGCGATATGGCTGCAACGCCCGCCGACGCGCATGTACTGGTGGCGCGGATGGCAGGTCTTTTTCCTGCGGCCGCGATTTATCCTGACCAATCTGGTGGAGCTGGGTCGTCGATTTGGCAAGGAATTTGTCGCCAACCATTTCATCTGGAAACGCGGAAAACTCCGCTGGAGCGCTCACTGGCTGATCATGTGGGGCTGTCTTCTAGCCGCGGCGATCACAGTCCCCCTGGTCTTCGGCTGGATTCACTTTGAAACCCTGCCGGGCGACATGGAATGGTATCGCACCTATGTCTTCGGCTTTCCCACCATCGCCTTTCCGATCCACTCGCTAATGGCCTTCATGATCTTTCATGGGCTGGTCTGGGCCTCGTTTCTGGTCATTGGCGGGGTGATGCTGGCGATGCGCCGGCGCATGATCGACCACGGGGCGGCCGCGGTTCAACAGTTCGGCGAGGATTTTCTGCCCCTGATCCTCCTCTTTGCCATCAGCGTGACGGGTCTGATGCTGACGGCCAGCTATACCTGGATGAAAGGGTATGCGTATGACTTCCTGGCCATCCTGCACGCCATCACGGTTATTTTCACGCTGATCTGGCTGCCGTTTGGCAAATTCTTCCATATCTTCCAGCGTCCGGCGCAGCTTGGGGTGAGTTTTTACAAGGATGTTGGTCGTCAATCCCCACAGGCCCATTGCAAACGATGCAATCAACCCTATGCCTCGCAGATGATGATCCACGACTTGAAAATTGTTGAGAAACGGCTGGGTTACAACTACGAAATGGATGGCCGACACGGCGCCTCCCATTACCAGGAAATCTGCCCACGCTGCCGTCGGGCATTGTTCGGACTCTCCAATGGAACCCTCTGGGCCAATGCGCAAAGGCAGGAGACCGATGAGGTCTGAAATTTCAGCAAGAAGTGGAGTTGCATCATGAGCGAATTTACCGACCGGTTACGCGAACATCCTGAAAATCGATTTGCGGCCCCGTTGCATCAGATAGACATCAACAAGGTGGCCAACCAGTTGTCGGCCGAACCGTTGCAGGGAAAGCGATTGCACCGACAGGAGACGCTCTACAAGCACGCCTCGGCCACGATCGCGCTCTTTTTATTCGAGAAAGACGCCTACCTGCCCGAACATTTGGCCGAGGGTGTGGTCAGTGTGCAGGTGTTGCAGGGAAAGCTGAGGATGAACGTCGATGGTCAGGCCAATGAATTGTCCGCCGGCCAGATTCTGGTGTTGGCACCGGGTGTGAAACACGATGTGCGCGCACTGGAGCCGTCGCGGATGTTGTTGACGGTCTGCCTTCAAGCCAAATGAAGTTAAACCAAAGCGAGTACAGTAGTTATGGCATCGCCTCCCAGTAATTTATTACAGACGATCAAGCAATACGGCCCGCACGTCTCCTCGATGGCGGGCATGCGGCTATCAACGGCCGTCGAGCCGGATAAGCTGGTGAAAACCCACTGCTGTTTTTGCGGCCAGCAGTGCGGCATCCAACTGAAAGTCAAAGACAACCAGGTGATCGGATTCGAGCCTTGGGACGATTTCCCGTTCAACCGCGGGATGCTCTGCCCCAAAGGCGTCAAGCGATATCTGCAAGGCTCCCATCCCGATCGGCTATTGACGGCGTTGCAACGCGATCCATCCAACCCGGCCGGGTTTAGCCCCATGGCCTATGACCAGGCAATCGCGCGGGTGGCGAGTGAGATCGACCGCATCCAAAAACAGTACGGAAATAGTGCGATTGGATCGCTCAGCGGCGCAAGCCTGACGACCGAAAAGACTTATCTCATGGGCAAATTTGCCCGTGTCTGTCTGAAGACGCCGTATACGGATTACAACGGGCGTTTGTGCATGGTCAGTGCCGGGGCGGCCAACAAGAAGGCGTTCGGCGTGGACCGCGTCACCAGTCCGTGGGGTGACATGATCGGGTCGGATGTGATCTGGGTGGCGGGGTCCAACGTGGCGGAATGCTCGCCGATCACAACCAACTACATCTGGCAGGCCCGCGAACAGGGGGCGAAAGTTATTGTTCAGGACCCGCGAATCACGCCGATCGCGAGAACTTGCGATTTGTATCTGCCGGTCAAGCCGGGGCGCGATGCGGCGGTGTTTGTCGGCGTCTTGAACTTGATGATCGAGAACGACTGGATCGACCGGGATTACATCGAAAAATACACGGTCGGATTTGAGCAGGTGGCGGAATATTGCCGTCAGTGGCCGGCGAACAAGGCGGCCGAGGTCAGCGGCGTGCCGGAACGGTCAATTCGACAGGCGGCCGAGTGGTGGGGGCAGGCCAAGACCAGCTTCATATTCCATGCCCGTGGGATCGAACATCACATTCAAGGGGTCATGAACTGCCTTGGGGCGATCAATCTGTCGTTGGCCGGCGGGCGGATCGGCAAGCCGCACAGCGGTTATGGCACGATCACCGGCCAAGCCAACGGCCAGGGGGGACGGGAACATGGGCAAAAGTGCGACCAGCTTCCGGGGATGCGCGACATCGGCAATCCGGAACATCGCAAATACATCGCCTCGGTCTGGAAGGTCAATGCGGATGACATCCCGCAGGCGGGTGTGGATTGTTACGAAATGTTCCGCAAGATCGACCGGGGGGAGATCAAGGGATTGATTTCGATTTGCTTCAATCCGATGGTGTCGTTGCCGGACAACCAGTTCATCAAAAAATGTCTTGAGAAGCTGGAATTTTATGTCGCGATCGACTTTTTCCTCAATGACACCGCCCAGCAGGCGGACATTGTGTTGCCGGGGAGTTTGCAGGAGGAGGATGAGGGGACGGTCACACAGGTGGAAGGGCGGGTGATCAAGATCAACAAGGCGGTGGATTGTCCGGGCGATGCCAGGCCGGATTGGGTCATCATTCAGGACATCGCCAAGGCGTTGGGCCGTCCGCATGGGATGACATTTAACAGCCCGCGCGAGATTTTTAACGAGCTGCGCGAGGCGTCCAAGGGTGGGATTTCCGATTATTCGGGGATCACATACGAAAAAATCGAAAAGCAGTATGGGGTCTTCTGGCCCTGTTATTCGGAGGACCACCAGACAGGGCAGCCCATCGAGCATCGCGGCACGCCGAGGTTGTTTGTGCCGGGGTCATGGAACCCGATTGCCAAGGGGGCCGGTCCGTTCTATTTCCCCGATGGCAAGGCGCGGTTCATCGTCACACCCTACAACCCGCCGGCGGAGGATGTGGATGAGGAGTATCCACTGATGCTGACAACAGGGCGGGTGGTGAGCCAATTTCTATCCGGCACGCAAACCCGCCGAATCGGGCCGCTGGTCAAACAATATCCCGAACCCCGCATCGAACTGCATCCGCGACTGGCCGAGAAACTGGGGATCAAGGATGGTGACTGGGCAACGGCCGAATCGCGGCGGGGGAGTTGTACTTTGCGGGCGCAGGTCGTCACGACGATCCGGCCAGACACGATCTTTATTCCCTACCACTGGGCGGGAAAGAAAAGTGCGAACCAGCTCACCATCGCCGCGCAGGATCCGATCTCGAAGATACCCGAGTACAAGGTCTGTGCGGCGCGATTGAAGAAGGCGGATGCGCCACCCGCATATGCCGCTGAATTGGAGCCGCAGCAGTAAATGAGACAAGAAGAGACAAGGAGAGTGGGAGACAAGGAGAAGAAGAATGGGCGAGCGGACAGCTATTCGGTCACACCGTGACCTTCAGGTTTATTCGCGAGCTTTTCAGGCTGCTATGGATATCTTTGAACATACGAAAGGTTTTCCTCGTGATGAAATTTTCTCGCTTACGAATCAGATTCGGCGTTCTTCCCGCTCAGTGAGCATGAACTTGGCGGAGGCTTGGCGAAAACGACGCTATCAAGCCGCATTCATCGCCAAGCTTTCGGATGCCGAATCAGAGGCTGCGGAGACACAGACATCTTTGGAGTTTGCCCTTGCGTGTGGTTATCTCGATGAGTCGACAACCGAACGATTGATGGATGAATATGAACAACTATTGCGGATGATTGTGAGTATGATTAATGATCCGGGAAGGTGGATAATCGGTAATCAATAATTGTGAATTGATTGCCATCTCCCACTCTCCTTGTCTCCTTGTCTATTGAGTCTATGCCATGGTTCCTGAACATCTGAATTTTTACATCGACCCCAACCGCTGCATCGGCTGCCAGGCCTGTGTGCAGGCGTGTACCGAGTGTGACACGCACAAGGGGCAGACGATGATTCATCTGGAGTATGTCAACCGGACGGAATCGGTGCAGACGGTTCCGGTGGTTTGCATGCACTGCGACGCACCGACGTGTGCCGAGGTTTGTCCGGCCGATGCGATCAAGCGCACGCCCGATGGCGTGGTGCAGTCGGCCCGCAAGCCTCGTTGCATCGCCTGCGGGAATTGCGTGGTGGCCTGTCCGTTTGGCGTGCCGGAGGTGTTCGTTGAAGAACAGCTCATGAAAAAGTGCGACATGTGTTATGACCGGACATCGGTTGGCAAAAGGCCGATGTGCGCCACGGTTTGTCCGAGTCAGGCGCTCTTTTTCGGGACGCGGGAACAGATCGAAAAACTGCGGCCGCGCAGCACGCCGGTCAATGAATTTCAATTTGGCAGCCAGAAGATCACCACCCGTGTGAGCATGATGGTCCCCAAAGAGTCGCAGGCCCGATATGTGGATGTGGTGGCGGCGATGGACGCCCACGCCACCGGCCGACGGGTGTCGTTGAATGTCGTCAGCGAAGACCCCTTCGCGGAGGTGCCCACCGTATGAACAGCGAAGGCAAACCCACAACCCAAGCCCAGGAAGACATCAACGGCGATGCCTCCTCCAACGTTTTCCAGTCGCCGATGGGGGTGTTGCCCGCGCGGCACATGGAGACGACCCCGCCCGATGGCCGGCCGCTCAGTGAACAACCGTCTTGGCGGCAGGATTTTCCGATTGACTGGGCCCGCGACCATTACGTCGCCCGACGCGATTTCACCAAGTTTCTGGTCTTGACCAGCCTGGCGTTCGTGGTGGGGCAGTTCTGGATCGGCGTGCTGAACATCTTCCGCCGTCGGCGCGGCCAGCTTCCCATGCGCCGGATCGCCACATTGGCGAATCTACCGGTGGGGGGGACCATCGGTTTTAAGTATCCATACGAACACGATGACTGCATTCTGGTCAGGCCGGATGAGAAGACCCTGGTGGCTTACAGTCAAAAATGCACCCATCTGGCCTGCGCGGTGGTGCCGCAATTTGAACACAACTGTTTTCATTGCCCGTGCCATGAAGGTTACTTTGACCTGAATAGCGGCCGACCCATCGCCGGCCCGCCGCGACGCCCGTTGCCCAAGGTAAATCTCGAAGTACGCGGCGATGCGATCTACGCCATCGGCATCGAAAATCGCACAGTATGATGTTGGAAATTGCTATTTTGTCATAATACCGGAGTTGTCATGGCCCATAAACCCCCCTTCACGCGCGAACAGCGTCTCACCATCGTCTATGGCATGTTGTGCCTTGTGATGGTGGTCGTGATCTTGCAATTGTGGCTTTTGGTCTCAACAATGAACGCCTATCTGGGCGGCGACGAATCGGTGATCTGGCCGGCGGCGCTCTTCAGTGTGTTGTGCCTGGGTCTCAATGTGGGATTGATCAGGTACCTGTACTCGATGGATAGGAGATAAGTATATGGGAAAATCCTCAGGCGATCCGGCCGTTGGCAATCCGTTGCAATTGGTGCTGTCGACCGGAGCGTTTGCGTTCTGCTATGCCGTGTTTGGCTCGGTCTCGGCGATGATGCCGCTGTTAAAGAGACAGTTTCACCTGGATCCATTGCAGGTGAGCATCGCGTTGGCCATTCCGGTCTTGCTGGGCAGCCTTGGCCGCATACCGCTGGGGATGTTGACGGATCGTTACGGCGGGCGGCGGATTTTCCCGATTGTCATGATCTGTTCGGTGATTCCCGCATTTCTGATGGGGTTTGTCAACGGATTCTGGTTTCTGGTGCTGTGCGGATTTTTTCTGGGGGTCGGATTGGCGAGTTTTTCGGTGGGGATTGGATTTGTAAGCGGATGGTATCCGCCGCAGAGGCAGGGGTTTGCGCTGGGCATGTACGGATTGGGGACCATCGGCCAGTCACTGGCGGCGATGGGCGCTCCCTTGCTGGCGGTGGCGTTGGGGATGCGGTGGGGCTTCTGGACATTTGGCTGTCTGGCGCTGGTGTGGTTGATTTTCTTTTTACTCAAGGCTCAAAACGCGCCGCGCAAGGGCAGCACCAAATCACTTGCCGACCTGTTAAAGCCGATGCGCGACAAGATGAGCTGGATGCTGAGCTT
The DNA here is from genome assembly GCA_020847545.1 of Phycisphaerales bacterium. Taxonomy (GTDB): domain Bacteria; phylum Planctomycetota; class Phycisphaerae; order Tepidisphaerales; family Tepidisphaeraceae; genus JADYZN01. The sequence continues at coordinate 77,507 of JADLBV010000070.1, read as the reverse complement.
CTTTTATTTCCTCACCTTCGGCGGCTTTGTCGTGATGTCGATTTACCTGCCGATTTTCCTGACGGAAATTTTCAAACTGACGCCGCGCGACGCGGGGTTGAGGACGGCCGGGTTTGTCGCGCTGGCGACGCTGATGCGGCCGGTCGGCGGAATCATGGGGGACCGTGTGGGCGGCCGCAAAATCCTGCTGTGGGTCTTCCCGGCGACGGCGGCGATGGCGATCTTCATGGCCTGCCCCAACATGGTGACATTCACCATCGGCGCATTGGGAATGGCGACGGCGGTTGGTTTGGGCAACGGCGCGGTGTTCAAACTGGTTCCCGAATTTTTTCCGCTTTCGGTGGGCGCAGTGACGGGGCTGGTCGGGGCGGCCGGCGGACTGGGCGGATTTTTCCCTCCTTTGATGCTGGGGGCGATCAAGGAAGTGACCGGAACATTTACGCTGGGGTTCATCCTTCTGGCGGTGTTCGCGGTCGTCTGCCTGATCGTCGCCACGCGGGCCGTCAGCAAGACCAATGAACCAATGCTTGAGGCGCAGAAGGTGTGATGGTTCTCTCACTCCCGTAGGACATCTTCACTACGGGGTTGTCCGCAGTAAGTAGGGTGGGCCTTGGCCCACCAATTCGTTGACCGATCGACATTGATGGTGGGCCAAGGCCCACCCTACACGTTATGCGCGCGTGAATCACATCGAAAGCGTTTTAGGCCAGCCCGATGGCGCGGCGGGGGTTGGCACTAGCCAGTTGCCGCGCCTGGGATTCGGTCAGGCCGACTTTGTTGATCAGATTCGCCACGGTTTGCGGCATGGTGATGGCCGCGCCGACCAGATGGGAGCGGTCGGGGGCGCGCGCCACCATGTCCTCATCAATCACCAGTTCCCATCGCGAGACGGTGTATTTTCCCGGCCCCAGCCCGGCCGGCGCGATGGCGTCGGTCACGGCGCAGCATCGGTCGATGCCACCCAAATCGATGTAATTTCGCAGCGTATAAAACGGAATGTGCGCCCCATCGCAGATGAAACAGAGCCAGATGCGGTCGCGCAGGCTCAGGACGCGCTGGACGATGTTGTCGTGGCGGTTCATCTGCATGGGACAGCCGTTGCCGACGTGGGTGAACATCGACAGGCCATGGTCGGCCGCGCCGCGAAGTTGGTCCAATGTGGCATCGGTGTGGCCTGCCGACACGGTGATCTTCTGTTTGACCAGCATGTCGATCACGGTGAAATTTTTGTCCTGTTCGGGGGCCAGTGTCACCTGGCGGGTCAACCCACCGGCCGCATCCAGCAGTTTTTTCATCTCATCGGTGTTGGTGGGATGAATCGAGTCAACCGGGTGAGCGCCGCGATAACCCTGCACATCCGATATAAACGGCCCTTCGATGTGAAACCCGACGACCATTTTCGCCACGAGAGGGTCGCTTTGGCGCAGCTTGACGATGTTGGCCAGCCGAATCGCCATCTTGTCGATCTTTTCGGTGATGATTGTCGCCAGGATGCCGCTGACCCCATCGGCCACCAGCCGTTGGCAACTGCGGTGCATTGCCTCGGGGTCGATCTGGTCCTGATTGAAGTCCAATCCATAACAGCCGTTGATCTGCAAGTCGAAATAGCCGGTGTCGGTATTCATTGTTGTTCCTGTGGATCTGTGCCCATTGATTACAAAAGATCAGCTTATCACATCGTCAATGCAAAAGAAGGTCATCTCCCCCGTTTTTGAGCCATGGCGGAGGCGAGGTTGTTTCTGGCCGCTTCAAAATCAGGGCGAATTCGCACGGCTTGTCGAAAGCATTCAATCGCCTCATCCAGCCGGTTTCGTTGTGCCAGGATCGCACCAAGGTTGTTGTACGCCTCGGCCTGATTGGGATCGACCGCCACCGCTTCGCGAAGGTGTTTCTCGGCCGTTGATAAATCGCCTGTTCCGGCGGCTGCCATTCCCAGTTGATTGAGAGCATCGGCAAGACCCGTCCGGGCGTTTGTCGAGTCAGTGTTAATCCGCAACGCACGCCGAAAATAGTCCGTTGCCCCCTGATAATCCCCCTTGCGGCTGAAAATTTCTCCCATCCCATTCAATATCCCCTCCTGGTTGGGATCGTATTTCAGGCCCTCCTGATAGGCTTCCATGGCCGAATCCGGCTGGCTTTCGGCCGCCAGCACCCAACCCAGATATTGATAAACCTTCGAGCGTCGTTTCCAGATCGGCGATCCGGCCGGTGCGTCAGGATAATGAGCCAGTGCATCGCGGCACCACTGTTCGGCGGCCGCGAAATTTTTCCGCCTTGACCAGACCAGCGCCAAATTGAGATACGCATCCGTAAAATCGGGGCGCAATTCTATCGCCCGTTGCAAATGATGTTCGGCTTGGGCCAATGTTTGGGATTTCTCATCGCCCGATTCCGTTTTTTCCTGATTCAACAGCGCCACGCCCAGGTTGCCATGCGCCATCCAGGCCAGGTCATTTTTTGCCAGCGTATCCCGCCACAGTGCGGCAGGGTCGGCAAACGCTTTCTCATGTCGCCATGCAAGCACCGCCAGCGGCGCCACGACCACCACCACCCAGGGCCATTGACCACCCGCAATTCTGGGGAGCCTTCGGCCGATCCATGCCAGAGCGGCCGTCGCCATTGCGATCAATCCCAGACTCGCCAGATATTGAAAATGGTCGGCCACGAATGAAAAACGCATCGGGTAGACATTGACGAATCCCAGTGCCGGCACCAGCGTTCCGATGAAAAACAGCACTCCCGCCAACGGCCCGCGCCCCCAGCGGTTTCGCATCAAAAACAACATCGCGATCACCCCCAACGCCGACGCCACGCACAACCACATCCACACCGACAATGGATGAAGGTTCCATCGTGGATAAATAAACATCAGCGGATTCGGCCAGACCAGTTTCAACACATAAAACCAGATCGCGCTGCCGGCCACCGCGATGCGTTGACCGATGCCAAGCTGCCAATCCGGCCCCCACGCGCCGACGATGTGCCGTTCCATCCATCCGGTGAGCGATCCGGCGACGATGCTCAATACAAACCACGGCAACAACGGCCAAAAATCCTTCCAGCGCAGCCGGCCGCTTTTCCACCAGATCACCAGCAACAGCGCCGCCGGCAGCGTGCTGGTCACTGTTTTGCTCAAAAGTGCGGCCACGAAAAGCACCATCGCAACCGCATACCACCCCCATTTCCGATCCACATCGCCCAATTGACGACCAATCCCAAAACGTTGTGGCTCAAATCGCGTGTAGGCCGCGAATGCCAGAAGATAAAACACCCCCGACAGCACGTTTTTACGCTCGGTGATCCACGCCACCGACTCCACATGCACCGGATGAATCGCAAAGATCGCTCCCGCCAGCCATGCGCCCGGTACGCGCAGTCGTTTCAAGATTCGCCAGACCAGCACCGCGCTGATCGCGTGAAGGATGACATTGACCACATGATATGGTCCGGGCGCTGCTCCCCAGATATGATACTGAATCCAGAAGCTCGTGTGTGTCAGCGGATAATATTGCGGCACCGCCCCCGGATCGAACCAGATTCGCCCCAGTCCACTTGCCGACCGCAGATTCTGATTCCACTGGACATGAATGTCATCGTCCCAGATGTATCCATTGTGCATCGCCGGCCAATAGACCGTCACCGTCAATGCCAACAGTACGATTGCCAGCCCAATGGATTTCAATAGGGTTGGTTCATCGCCTTGCGTATGGGATGACATGACAGTGGTGGCCGGCATTATTGTTGCCCCGCCTTGGTTGTCGGGCGATTTGATGCGGCCTTGAAGAGCGATTCCACCGCCAGCAGTTCCCTGGCTCTTCTCAAACCCGCCATCGCCTTGGGGTTGTTGGCATTTAATTGCAACGCACGAATGAAGACCGGCTCGGCCATGCCCCCTTGGCCGGCATCCAATAGCGCCCAGCCCAGAAAGGTGTATCCATCCGGATCATCCGGGCGAAGTTCGGTGACTTTGAGGAAATCCGCCAGCGCCTGCTTCACTTTGCCCAATCGGCCATTCACCTTGCCCCGTTCAAAATAGGCGGCGGCCTCCGTCGAGCGGATCGTAATGACCTGTGAAAAAACCTCCTGCGCCTCATCCAGTCTTCCCACATCGGCCAGCGCCCTGCCCAGATTCATCCGATAGATCAGGTCCGGCCGCGATTTGGGGTTTAACGCGTATTGTTGCCCTTTGGATTCGATCCGGCGAATCACGATTTCATAGGTTTCGATCGCACGACGAAAATCCGCGATCGCATCCTCTGTTTGCCCCATCGCCTGATGAACCAACCCACGCAGATTATAGACTTCCATCCCTTCGGGATTGAGCCAGATGGATCTGTTCAGTTCCGCCAATGCCCCCTGCAAATCTCCCTGTTTACGCAAAACATCCCCAATCGCGGCGTGCGCTCTGGCATGATCCGGCTTGTGTTGCACGGTTTGACGGAACAAATTCAAAGCTTCAGTCATGGCACGACGGGATTCAGAGAGATATTCACCGGCGCGTTCGGGATCATCCGCGTGGATTGAGCGGGCGTCGGCCGCCAGCGCATCGGACTCATCCAGCATCTCCAGTCCCAGGTTATAACTGGCGATCCATGCGGCGGGGTTTTTGGCAAGCGTGTCCCGCCATAATGTTTTCACATCCGCATAAATATGCGTCTGCCGCCACGTCAACACGCCAAGGATGAGCAACAGGAGGCCGCCGACACCCATCGCCGTTCGTCTCGCATGGCTTGGCCAACAACACCCGGCCAGCGCCACGACCAGCACCACCAGTCCGATGCCCGACAGGTATTGAAAATGATCCGCCACAAATGAATATCGCATCGGGTAGACATCGAAAAACCCGAGCGCCGGCACCAATGTTCCCAGAAAATAGAGTACCGCCACCAGCGGCCCGCGCCGTCGCCATGCCAATACACCAAACGCAACGATCACAACGACAACCGCCGCTGGAAATACAAATTGCCACACTTGCGCCGGGTCAATCAACCAGCGTGGATAGATGAATGTCAAACCAGCAGGCCAGAACAGTTTTTCGACATAAAAACAGGATGCCCGACCGGCGATCAAAATCCGCTGGATCGGCGTCAATGCCCATTCCTCGCCGCCGGCCCCAACGACGTTGCGTTCCATCGCGGAGGTTCCCATCGCCATGTACAGGCCGATGGCACAAAAGGGCAATAATGCTGCAACTTGTTTCCACGAGAATTTTCGTTTCCACCACAACACCAGCACCATCACCGCCGGCATCGAGCAGGCGATTGTCTTGCTGAAGAGCGCGCCAACGAACAGCGCCAATGCCGGCAGATACCATCGCCATGACAATTGATTGTCATCATCGTCGATGGGTGTAAACCGCAGATAGGCCCAGATGGAGGAGAAAAACAACAATCCCGCCAATACGTTCTTGCGTTCGGTGATCCACGCCACCGATTCAACCTGGATCGGATGCAGCAGAAAAATCGCGGCCGCCAGCCACGCACCCGGCACGCGCAGCCTCCGCAGCACCAGCCACAACATCACACCGCCCCCCGCGTGCAGCAACACATTGACAAGGTGATAGCCGATCGGATTCAACCCCCACAGGTGATACTCTCCCCAGAACATCGTATGGACCAGCGGATAATACTGTGGCGTCGCCCCCTTTTCGGTCCAGATTCGCTTCAGCCCCTCCGCATCCCGAAGCATCCGGTTGTGCGTGACATACCGGTCATCATCCCAGATAAACCCCGCCTTCAACACCGGGCTGTAAGCGATCAACGTCAACAGCACCAGCACCGCACCCCACATCAGCCGTTCGCGTGCGGTGCGAGATTCATCCGGCAACAGCAGATCGGAACCCCGTTGTCGAACCGGCAATGAATCGGTCGATTGTGAATCGCTCATCGCGCACAAGATACTTTCATCGGGTCGACCATCCAACCCGGTGGGGCGGAATGTGGTTATTCGATAGAGAAATAGGCCTTGACCAAATCGCGATATCGGCCGGGGATTTGGCCATTGTGCATGGCTTGCGCCGCCGACTGCCGGCGGGTTTCCCATTGGCCCCCTTGCCAGGGTGGAGTTGATTCAGTGGTACGATCCTTCGTGCCGGTCGATGTGGCACTGGCCGTCTCCCCATTCGCGTGATTCATCGGCTTGCCCGTTCCACCAGCAGTGCGGCCATTGGAGGTATCGGTATGGGATTCGCTAGCATCGGGGCGATGATGATCGACTGGCTGGTCTGTTTGTGTCTGGGCGCTGCCGGCGCCCCTCTGATTGGCCAAGCCGCCCGATGAATGATCGGTTGGGTTGCCCGATTCCGGTTTTGTTTCATCCGTTGTTTTGTCTGAATGGTCGATTGGCCGGGAATTCATTTTCGATCGGTCGGTTGATTCCGGCATCGGGCTGGGGGATGTGGAGTTTGATCTTTCACTCAGCCAATTGTCCGATCGGGCCAGTTCATCGCGATCCAGAAATATCCGCCGGCCGGACGAGTTCTGCTCGGCCGGTGCGGCATCCGTCCACACTCGCATTCCCATCGACAGAAGTGCAATGCCACCGATCACGCACCATCCGCCCGCGTTCAATCGTCGGAATCTCAAACTTGAAGGGGACAACTGCCGCACTTTTGTCCCGGCCGACGCCAGCAAGGCGCGTTGCCATGGGTCGGTCGGGTTGTTGATGCTCAATGCGCTGCTCAACAAGTCCTTTAATCCAAATTGCCGATCCGCCTCCATGGCGCTGTTCACTGTTGATGGACGTCGTAACCATCCGATCAACAATCCCATCAATGTCCCCAGCGACATGAGGATGAATACATTCTCCAGCGTATCGGCGACAACCATCGCGATGGCGGCCGCCAATGCCAATCCGACGCCTGCGTGTTCCAGCAGACGCAACACAACCTGTCGGCGATGAACTCGGCCGACAAATCGGGATAATTCGCCTGAATTATTCATGGCATGGATTTGAGTTGTTCAAGTGTTTCGTGCAGCGAGGTGAGGTGGGGGTTGATCTCAAGAGCCTTTTGATAACAGCGAATGGTATCCGCGGGCTGATTTAGGTGGGCATGACAATGCCCCATGCCCGACCACGCGCCAAAATGACACGGCATGAGTCTGACCGTCTCCCGGCAGTCATCGATGCTCTGATCATATTTTTCCAGCAGATACGAAGTGATGGCGCGCTGGTTGTACGCCTCGGCAAAATTGGGATCGATTTCAATCGCCCGGCAGAAATGTTGTATCGCCTTCTCCATCTTCCGGTCGTTGAGGGCCTTGGTCCCTTCGCAGACTTCATGGTTGGCCGGGCAGCTTCCAGAACGAAACCAGATCGACCAGAGCGCGTGCTCGGCCATCTGATTCACCATCGGATCGGGGTCTTTGAGCTGGTCCGCCAGTTTGGCGATGCACGATTTGCATCCCACCAGCGCCAATGACAACGCCGCCACCTTGCGAGCATCCGCATGGTCGCAAAACAGCAGCGACATCAGTTGGTCCTTGCTCCAATGCGCTTTGAGATGCCCCACCAATCCGTGCAGGTCCTTGTATTGCAGGTGAGGCTGCACCGACTCGACAAACTGGATGGGATTCACCCGTGTCACGCCAAAACTGTAGGCGTCAGATGCCCAAATGTCTATTTTTATATGGGAAAAGTGAGCAAAATGATTCAATACTGATTGGGCCGGCGGGCGCGGAACGAATCCTGATTCTCACCCGAATTTTGCGCCTCGGGGCTGAACGGCGCGGCATAGAATCCCCGCCGCTCATCCGATGTGGAGCCGATCTTGTGAGGATCATAGCCGGTCTCCAGTTTGGCCGAGCAACCGGAAATCAGCAAGATTGCGATAATGGCAAGTCCGCTCCGCATGGACAATGGTTGTAACCGTTTCGCATTCTTTGGCAAGGGTTGATCGTCGTCGGCGGGTGATATACTGCTCTGGATGGCTCGCGTTCGGGATGTTTCATGGACTTTGGCCTTTTGCGCATCGCTGATGCTGCACGCGGGGCTGGTCTGGTTGTTGATCGAAGGATATGTCCACAGCTTGCCGACGTTGATTGGAGAGGCGGCCGGTGCCGCACCGGTTGTGGTCAATCGCACCGATGCGATCTTCATCCCGCGAACGCCGGATCGGATGGGCCAATCCGATGGCAAGGGGGACGCGGTCAATTCGGTGGAAGGGGAGCAGCCGCTGCAAGCGCCGCAAGCCCCGCAGGAACAGGCATTTATCAGCCGTGACCCGCAGGGGGCGGGTAATGTGGGGGTTGAACCTTCCCCATCGGTATTGCCGCCGGGAGAGAATGGAAGCGGGCCAAAGTCGGCCGACCTGCCGCCGGCCTCACCCTTGGCGGCGTCTCCGCCAGTGGAGAATGTGACACCATTTGGTGTCAACGAGCCAAGCCAGCCTCCCATGCCAAAACCATCCGACCTCGTGTCGGCTCCAAATGCCAACGATGCAAAGCCAGGCTCAACCGCTCCGCCTGCCGACCCGGCCCCGATGAGCGATTCGGAATCCGATCCATTTTCCAATGCCGGCAGCGTCACCTTTGCCCAGGGTCGGGTCGAGGCACGGTATGGGCGGAAGGTGAAGACAATCCGCCCGCGGCTTTCGTTCGCCGCCCAGGCCGATCTATTCGCCCTGCAATACCCCAGCGTGATCCTGGAAGTCAAAATCGACTCCACCGGCAAGGTGATCTCCGTGGACATCCTCAAATCCAGCGGCAGCAACGAGGTGGACCTTGCCTGCCAGATGGCACTTTATGACTGGTGGATCGAACCCCCAAAAGACCAAGCCGGCAATCCCAAGCCCGATGTCATGGTCTGGCGGCTGGATTGGCGAAGCTGATGGCGGCCAATAACACGCGCGTGACGCATCTAAGTTCCGAATAATAAAGCAGTTACAGGACGAAAAGCCAACCCTATTCCCGGCATCATTCTCATTGGGGCCAAGGTTTGCCTATTTTAACGCGACCTTTTTGAAAAATCGCGAATTTGGTTTGCCATTTTCCGGCTTGGGGGAAAAACATGGGGTAAGTTCCATTCACGAATGTGGTCACCGAAGGCTCCAATCGGTGACCGGATCAATGTGATCCAAATGGCTCCGCCGCGAGAGATCGCGGCAAAACAGATGGGCGCTTAGCGCCCGGAAAGGTTCTTGTATGTCGTTTTTTTCCAAGCATCTGAAGGCATTTGCCGTGTGCGCCACGGTCTGTCTGGCAACCGCGTCAACGGTTCAGGCCGGCAACAAGCACAAAGGGAAGAACTTCCACAACAATTACAACGATAACCATTATATCTACGGAGATAATGGGGATTGCCTGAATCCCAACGATTATTTCAACAATAACAACAACGATTGCCCTCCTCCGACCAACGATTGTGACGACGATTACACGCCGCCACAGTGCGATCCTCCGCCGCAGCAGGAATGCCCTCCCCCGGCGGTTCCATTGCCGGCGGCCGCGACCAGCTCGCTGCTGACGATGGGATTGCTGGTGGTCGGCGGTTTTGGCCGCAAGGCGCTGAAACTGGTGCGCGCCTAAGGGTGGTTTGACGAATCTTGTCCCACATCACGGAGCTGCCGGCCTTAACGGGTCGGCAGCTCTTTTTATTTGATCCGTCATCGGCCATAGAATGAGATGCGATGAAAGTGGCCGAGTTGTTTTATTCGATTCAGGGAGAGGGGAAGCTGATGGGCGTGCCATCGGTCTTCGTTCGCGCCAGTGGATGTAATTTGCGGTGTGTCTGGTGTGACACACCTTATGCCAGTTGGCAACCCGAGGGGGAGGAACGGTCGGTGGATTGGATCGTTCAGCAGGCGTTGAATCATCCCGCCCGCCATGTCGTGCTGACCGGCGGCGAACCGATGATCATGCCAGAGATCGGCGAGTTGTGTTCGAGGCTGAAATCCGAAGGTTGCCACCTGACCATGGAAACCGCGGCGACGGTCTATCAACCGGTTCAGATCGATCTGGCTTCATTGTCGCCAAAACTGTCCAATTCGACGCCATGGGAAACTGAGGAAGGGCGGTTTGCGCCGTCACATGAAAAAAAACGACTGAACGTGCCGGTGATTCAGCAATTCATTGACCGGTCTCCCGATTTTCAATTGAAGTTTGTGGTGGCCCGGCCGGCCGATTTGGAGGAGATCCAGTCGTTGCTCTCACAACTGACCGGTTGGTCGGCGGCGGATGTGCTTTTAATGCCGGAGGGCACGGATGCGCAAACATTACGCACCCGCGCCCTCTGGATCAGTGACCTTTGCAAACAGACCGGTTACCGGTTCTGCGCGCGGCTGCATGTGGAACTGTATGGCCACATGCGCGGCACATGATTCATCACATCAAACGCCGGCCAACCGGCGAAGGCGTTTCTGGAACAGTCCCAGCATTGCAAGCCCAGCCAGGCCGGTCCATGCGGCGGCGGGAAGGGGGACGGCCGGCGGCGGAGGAGGAGGCGGATTGCCATCGCCACCGATGGGGTTGTATTCCTGACGATAGGTCCAGTTCAGGACATCGACGTTTTCCCAGTCCGCGCCTGTTCCGGAGGTGAATCCCACATAGCCGACATCGCCGACGAGAACAGTCTTCAGATCGACGGTTCGGCTGACCAATGGATCGGCGGGGCGTTGGTTGGATTGGCCGGCGCGTAGCGAGATGACGGACCCATCGTAATCGACCCAGGCATACCAGATGTTGCCATTGTCGAAATCCGGCTCGACATCAAGGGTAAATGGAGACCCGGTGCCGTGGTTCACCACGCCATCGAGATCGATGCCGACGTGATTTGAACTGGGGTCGTTGTTGTAGGTGTTTTGCCATGTGTCGAATTCAACGCCCACGCTATTGCTGATGCCCTGATAGCCAATGCCTTGACCGTATGACCCGGCACCGGAACTGTTGGGCTGCACGACAAAAACCAGACCATCAGCGCCCGGCACGGTGTTGTCCGGCCCATCGAACAGCGTTCCGCCGGGATTGGTCATGCGGAAGCTGAAAAACGTGCTGAAGGCGGCTGCTTGCAGCTTGCTGGTGCTGAAGAAGCTGCCCGCCTGGCTGCCCGTTGCGGGAACCACACGAAGCACCGCACCATCACTGGTGTTGACAACAGCGGCGCTGCCATTGAGTTGCAGGCCGGTGGTGTCGGAGAAATTTGGAAACGATATTTCCTGGGCATCGCCCAAGACCAATGACGCGGATGCAAGCAAGGCCGCGCCGGTCAAAAGCATGAAACGCATGGGATCCTCCTGCGTTTGAATTGAAACTGTCTCGACACGACAGGACATCCTGCCATGCACCCACAGACAGGTAAGGAAAATTATTGCAATTATGATTTGTGGGGTCAATGAAAAAATATTGCTGGGCTTGGTTGCTTGATGATAGCAGGTATGCAAGTGCCTTTACCTGCGTCATTTACGCTAAATAGACAGGGTTTCCCTAAAAATATCAGCCAGTTGTCAACATGATGCGGTGGATGGCTACGGATTCGATCAAAAATCAAAAAGAACAATGTGCCACGGCTCGACGTAGCTCGCCGAAGTCCGAGACACGGAGCACAGAGAAGAGAAGAAAAAAGAGATTTTCTCCGTGTCTTTCCTCTGACTTCGGCGAGATCAGTCGAGCCGTGGCAAAATTTATTACCGCAGTGCGGAATTATGGTGTGCGTTGCAATTCTTCCCACAGGTCGCGGAGGTCCAGTGTCATGTGGACGACGACCGAGCCATCGGAGAAGTAGTCGGACTTGTAGATTCTGGCCCGGCGCAGGGTGCGGACCACGGCGTCGCGGATCAGGGGGTTGGCCTTGGCGACCTGTTCAAGGGTTTGGTTGTCGGTGAGTTTGAGGTTTTCGATTTGCGCTTCGAGTTTGGCGCGGGCGTCGATCTCGGCGTGGCGGGCGGCGCGCAGTTTGGAATCGGATGGGTCGGCCCTTCCTTCGGCGTCGATCTGTTGATCGACCCAGTCGGGCGGGGTGGTCAGGATCATGGTGGCGGGATTGTGCGGGATCGCCTTTTCATCGGGGAGTCGGCCGACACCCTCGGCCGGGGCGAGTTGTTTGATAAGGGTTTCCCGCAGGGTGTTCCAACTGGGCTGATCGGTCGGCAGGGAGAGGTTTTGTTGTGCCAAGGCGGCATCGCGGAAGGCGTCGAAGAATTCGGGGGCGGGATTGGCCAGTGTCAGTTTGACGCTCAGGTCATCTTGAAAAACCACTGCCGTCACCGGCCGGGCGGCCAGATAATTGGTCATCGCATGATCCAAGGCGCCATTGTTGGCAGACAGCAACTCGCCGAGGGTCTTTTTTGCGGGCCATTCGATGGGGCGGATGCTTTCGAGGACTTGTCCGATGGCGTTTTCGCGGGCCGAGACCACCGCCTGTCGGCGGGCGGATTCATCCACCGAAGCCCACGGGTCGATGGCGGCAATCGGCGCGGCATCCTCGATCGTCTTCGATCCGGTGCTGGAGCCGGTGGCGGCAAAGGTTCGGCCGCTCCAGTCGCGCAGGACAAATTGCAACTGGTCCGATGAGATCGGCGATTTGTCACCGTGGATGGTGGCGATTCGGCTCAGCGTGTTGGCGACCAGCGTTCCGGAGATTTCGAGGCGGATCTGGCAGGTCTGCTCATCGAGCCAGCGCGGGCCGCCCACTTGCTGGGCGCGTAGCAGGGTTTTGGTCAATTCATCGCTCGAGCAGGTCTGGTCCAGAAAATCCTGAACGGTCAAATTCTGTGCCAGCGGCAACCGGCCGATCTCATCGTGCAAGGCCATCACGGCATTGGCCTGGGCGGCGTCGATCTGGTCATGGCGGGCGACGTCGGAAGTCGGGCCGGCCGCCATACACATCAAGGCAGCAAGGCAGACAAACAGGAACCCAAACCCGCGATATTTGATCGTAAGTCCAGTTGGGAGCGAAACTTTGCCGCGAATGTGCATTTCTAAGACTATTAGACAATACCGGCCGACGCTGGTTAGCTAACACAGGATGAGCCGTGGTAGAATCTAACGGATAACTTGTCTTGCGAAAAGGAATTGCGCCAATCGGCCCGATTTTCACCCATGAACCAGCGAGACCGTGAATTTTACGATCGGGAACTGCGGGATTTTTTGCCCGATCGGATTTTTGATGCCCATACTCATTTGTGGCATGAGGATCATCTGGAGCCGATGGCGGGTTGGCCGCGGGTGGGGGGGATGGATGAGTACATTCGCGACATTCAAGACATTCATCCGGGGCGTCAGATCGCCGGTTTGTTCATCCCCGTTCCCGATCCCAAGCGGATTGATCCCATCAAGGCGGGGGAATACATCGCAGGGCAGATCAAAGGGAGGCCATTGTGTCGGGGTGAATATCTGGTTCGGCCGGGGGATGATCCGGAAATGGTTCGTCAGCAGGTTCGGCGATTGGGATTGCACGGGCTAAAATGTTATCACGTCTATTCGAGCCAGAAGCCGACATGGGAGGCGGATATCCCATCGTATCTTCCTGAGTCGCTGATCAGGATGGCGCATGAGGAGGTGTTGGTCATCACGCTGCATATGGTCAAAAGCCGGGCGGTGGCGGATGAATCGAACATTCATTGGATTCGCCATTACTGCCAAACGTATCCGAACATGAAATTGATTTTGGCGCACAGCGCCCGCGGTTTTCAGCCGGCCCACAACTGGGAAGGATTGCCCAAGCTCAAAGGTCTGGAGAATCTCTATTTCGACACCAGCGCCAACTGCGAGTCGGCCGCCCATGCGGCGATCTTGAAGATCATCGGGCATGACAAACTGATGTACGGCTCGGATTGGCATATCAGCCATTGGCGCGGCCGGTCGCTGGCGGCATCGGATTCATTTCTCTGGTTGTATGAATCAACCCCCGTCTGGGGAGAAAAACACGCCCGCGTCGATCCGGTTCTGGTTGGGCTGGAACATCTGCGCAGCCTTAAATGGGCCTGCTGGTCGGTGGGATTGAAAGACTCGCAGGTGGAAGACATCTTCTGGAACAACGCGGCCAAATTGTTGGGGATTAAAGAATAAATTATCGAGGCGGATTCGGTCTCGATTTGGGGCGGGATGCGGATTTTTTTCCCGACACGGCCGGGTGGTCGGCGGCGAAGAATCGCAATGGGGCATCCTTCCAGTGTTTGGCATAGTCGATGCCGATGCGCGGTGTCACCGACAACGCCGGCGGGGGGGTGTGGTCATCGAGCAGGAAGATCGTCTGGCCGGTCAGGTCAATGCCATTGTGTTGGCGGGTGATGTGCATGGCGCGGGTTAATTTGCCCGGCCCGCGCAGGTCCGCCTTCCATCCATCCAACGGTTCGGCGGCGCGGATCAACACCGCCTGCCCGCTCTCTTTGTGACCGGCCACGATGTTGAACAGGTCGTACATCCCATAGATCAGATAGACGTAGGCGAACCCCGGCGACCCAAAGAGGATTTTCGTCCGGCCGGTCAACCCCTTGGAGGCGTGCGAAGCCAGATCGACCGGGCCAAGATACGCCTCGGTCTCCACGATCCGGGCGCGGTATTTCTGTTTTGCCGTCCGATGAACGAGGAGTTTGCCAACCAGCTCCCGCGCCAGAACATCGGCCGGTTGGGCATAGTCCGCACGTCTCAATTTCCGGCTCCGCATTGGGTGCATTGTGACGGTTGGAAGTGATTGGACAAGCCCCGGATGGTTTATTGAATGCGATCCCCACACGAAATTTATTGTTTGTAACTTTCCATTGCTTTCATAGGATTGGCATCGGTTCTACTGGTCTTTCAGGCATTCTATTGCCGTAACGAATAACAGGCACTTATTCAGGATGGAGACAAGTCATGATTGACTTCACGCAATGGACCGACTTGGTGGCGGTGTGTGCGGTGGCGCTCATGACCTGCATTTTAGTGATACCGACCATCGGCATTGGATCGGAGGTGGGCGATGCCGATGAAATGTTCAATACCGGCCTGAATTATGAGAAGGGGCATGGCGTCGAGCGGGATTATGCTCAGGCGATGAATTGGTATCAGAAGGCCGCCGCGCAAGGGCATGTGGGGGCGATGTTCAACATCGGGGTGTTGTACGTCAGTGGTCTGGGTGTTGCGCAGGATTACACGCAGGCGATGCAATGGTTTCAAAAAGCCGCCGCCCAGGGTCAGGCATACGCGATGTACAACATCGGCGTCTTTTATTTCAGCGGCATGGGTGTTGAGCGGGATGATGCACAGGCGATGCGGTGGTTTGAGAAGGCCGCCGACAAAGGGGCAGCGGTGGCGATGTTCGATATCGGCACGCTGTACGTCAACGGCAGCGGTGTCGAGCGGGATTACACGCAGGCGATGCATTGGTATCAAAAGGCCGCGGCACAAGGTTATTCGGAGGCGATGTACACCATTGGCCTTCTCTACTACAACGGCCAGGGTGTTGAGCGGGATGTCGCACAGGCGATGCAGTGGTTCCAGAAGGCCGCCCCCCAGGGGCACATGAATGCGATGTATTATATTGGCGCGCTCCTTTCCGGGGCTCAGGGGGCTGCGCAGGATTACACACAGGCGATGCAATGGTTCCAGCAAGCCGCTGACAAAGGGCATGTGGTGGCGATGTACAATGTCGGTGTGCTTTACGACAAAGGACTTGGCGTCGGGATAGACCGTGCCGAAGCGGTGCGATGGTATCGCAAGGCATGGGAGGCGGGTGATGCCGACTTTCGGAAATATATTGAAAAAAATCACCCATTGGAGTGAGACGAGGCGGATCAATTCACGGTAAATATTTATATATGGCAATCCGTGTGGGCGCGGTACATTACCTGTTGGTTTCACCGACAGGAGTTCAAACATGAACCTGCAATCGTATCTGGACCAGATGGGGGTGTGTTATCGCATCTGCCGGCATGGGACCGCATACACCGCGCAGGATTTGGCCGCCATTGAGCATGTGCCCGGGCGGACGGTGATCAAGCCGGTGGTGGTGGAGGCCGATGGGGAGTTTGTCATGTGCGCGCTCCCCGCCTCCCATCGCGTCGATCTCGATGAGCTTCGCGGCCAATTACAGGCGGGGGAAGTTCGGCTGGCCGATGAGGTCAAATTGCGGGAGTTGTTCGGGGACTGTGAATTGGGGGCCGAGCCGCCGGTGGGGCGGATGTATGGCCTGACCACGTTGATGGATGAGTCGTTGATGGCCGATGAACGGGTGATGTTTCAGGCCGGCACGCATGACTGCGCGGTCACGATGACACTGGCGGATTATCGCCGGGCGGCCCAGCCTGAAGTGGCCCATTTTGCCCGTCATTTGTAGGTTTGTCGGCCGTGTCTTCCAGGACGATTTGAATGACCTCGGCCGGGCAAAAAAGCCGAACCCTCGGCCCGGAAAACCCAAATCCGCGATTGACAACCATCCAGGTGTCGGCGAATCGATGAATGCCGGTGCAGAGTCGTGCCGGCAGGGAATCATGACGAAGAAGTGGCAATCCGCCGGGCAGGCAGATCTGCCCACCATGCGTATGGCCGGTCAGATACAGATCGGGTTGCAGCAGGCGGGTCAACAGCACCTGATCGGGGTAATGGGAGAGGACCAATCGGGGTGTATCAGGTCGACGCGCGGGGAGATGGATCAGCGATTGCGGGTCCAAATCCTGTCGATGAACCCCCGGCAGGCCGATCAATTCAATTTCATCCGAACCAACCGGCAACCGGACATATTTCCCATCAATATAATGAATCCCCAGCGGCGGCAGATGAGCCGAAAGCAGTGAACCATCGTGATTGCCCAGAATAATGTATGTTCCCAGCCGGATTTGGAACCCGCGCAACAGGCGTTGGATGGTTGGCAGGGCCGGGCGATAGTCGCGCTTATCATCCACCAGATCACCGGTGAACAGGACCAGGTCGGCCGACTGATTGACTAGCTCGATCAGCTCATCATACGCCCTCCACCACCCCCGGCGGGCGTGAAAGTCTGATAAATGCACAATCCGAAGCCCCCGCAACGCGGCCGGAAGTCGGGGAAATCGCAGGTGCAGGCGTGTTAGAGCGAACCCATCGGGGTATCCAAGCTGAATCCAAGGTCCGGGGCGCAGGATATGAGTATGTAGAACAACCGTCGGTTGGGGGGAGGGAATCGAAGGTTCTGCGGCCGGTTGGTCCATCGAATAACTTATTCGGCTAAATGTTGCAGGCCAATCGGCTTATCCTGTAGTATAAGGGTGGCGAATAAGGCCACCAACCGCAAGGATTTGCCGGACCAATGAGGCCCATGAGGCGAAGACGCCCAAACCGTTCCATCCTCTTCGCGTTATACCTCAACGCCGCGATGTTGGCGCTGGTAGCGGTGGCGTTGTTGGCCCGAAAGGGCGATTCATCGATTTTGCAGGCGGCCTATGGCCAAAACCAGCCCCCCATCGCCGGCGGCGCGGGTGTTTTTGTGATGCCGGGGCAGCTCTCATCCAACACATGGGGCTGCTTTTTGCTCGATGTCGATGCCCAGACGCTGTGTGTCTACCAATATTCCGGCGGCGACCGCGATCTTCGTCTGGTGGCGGCGCGCGGTTTTCGCTATGACCGACGTCTGACGAACTATAATACCCAGAAGCCTTCTCCGCAGGAGGTGAAGGCATTGCTGGAAAAAGAACAAAACGCGCTGCGGGGCGAAAACCCGCCGCCGACCACGAATCCATGAGGATTAAGAAGATTTGGATGATCGGCCTTTGAACCTTCCAACTAAGGAGTCCGCACCATGATGGCCAAAATGTTCTACACGCTGGATGAAACCAAGGCCGCCTTGGGGAAAAACGAAGAGGAAATCAAACAGTACACCCGCGAGGGGAAACTTCGCGAATTCCGCGATGGCCCGCGGCTGATGTTCAAGGCCGACCAGGTTGATACGCTGCGCAACGAACTGGGCGGCGGTTCGCTCGATCATGTGGACCTTGGCCCATCCGACAGCGGTTCGCCGATCGGTCTGGTTGACAGCAAGGGGGCCAGCGGCACCAGCATCACCCTCAGCGACACGGACGCCGGCGGCTCGGTGGGTGGCTTGCAGATGAAGGATGACACCGGCACGCCGGCCGACCTTGGGATGACCGGTTCGATGGGTGGCATCCCATCACCCGCGCGCACCGGCACGGGCGTGACGGTCTTTCGCCCCGATGAGGTGGAACGGGCCGACCCCATGGCCCAGACATCGATCTCCTCGACGATGCAGGACCAGATCAATCTCGAAGGAGTCGGTTCGGGTTCGGGTTTGCTCGATTTAACCCGCGAAAGCGACGACACCAGCCTGGGCGCGGAACTGCTGGATGAAATCACTCCCGGTTCGGGCGGCGCCCGCCGAGGGGCGGCCGCATCATCCGATACCGGCCGATCGGGAACAGGACTTGGCAGCTTGGCGGCGACGCCTGGCGGGCGGGTGATTTCGGCGCCAGTCTATGTTGAGGCGGCCGATCCGATGGCCCCGGCATTCGGGGCGGCGGCGCTGGCGGCCGTGATCGTGCTGATTTTCGGCGGGTTTGTCACCACCGCCGCCGTCAGCGGCTATTGGCCCGATGTGGTCCGCAACCTGACCGAAGGTGGCCGTGGAGTGCTTTTCCTCGGCGGGATCGGGCTGGGGTTGGCGGTCGTTTTCTTCATCGTCGGCCTGCTGATCGGGAAGTCGGGTCGAAAATAGATAAAATTTCTCGAATTTATGGGACCTACCCCTTGATTTTTTTGTACGACGGCGCAAACTATGCCGTCTTTAACGCGCGGGCAATTTAATTCGCGTTAAAAAGAGACGGGGCAGGTTCAAGTCAGGTTGTTTGGTAACGGTTGAACCCCCGAAAAGTGTACACGATGCCGGTGGTGTGTTTTCATCCATCGGTTGGATCCATGAGCATGGAGGCTTTGGGCATGAGCGGAACGTTGCGAATCATCGGGCTGGCGGCGATGGGATTGCTGCTGAGCGGTTGTGTGACCCAGGAAAAATACAATGCATTGAAGCTCGACCGAGATCGGTACGCCGAGCAGTTGGCCACCGCGCAGTCGGAAGCCAGCAGCGCCAACGCGCGGGCCGATGCGTTGCAACGGCAGATCGATGCCATTGCCAATTCCGGCAACAGCAAAGATGCCATGATCCTGAACCTGACCAAGGAAAATGGCGATCTTCAGGCACGGCTGGCCGAACTCAACGCCAAGTATCAAGAAGCGCTCAACCGCCCCGTTGGCGTGGCGGCGTTGCCCGAGGCGCTGAGCAACGAACTGAGCCAGTTTGCCCGTCAAAACCCGGACCTGGTTGAATTTGACGCCTCCCGCGGCATCGTCAAGTTCAAGAGCGATGTGACCTTCGCCACCGGCGACGCCGAATTGACCGCCAAGGCGCGGGAAGTGATCGCCCGCTTTGCGACGATCCTCAATTCCTCCGCGGCAGCACAATATGAATTGCTGGTCGCCGGTCATACCGACAATCAGCCGGTGCGCAACCCCCAGACGTTGGCCAAGGGGCACAAGGACAACTGGTACCTGTCTGCCCATCGCGCCATCTCGGTGGCGTCAGCGCTGATCGGTGACCGGGTCTCCCCCAGCCGGCTGGGCGTGGTGGGTTATGCCGACCAGCATCCGGTGGCGTCCAATGGCAGCGAATCGGGCCGGGCGCAAAACCGCCGGGTTGAGGTGTTGATCCTCCCGACCACGGTGCGCGGCCAGTCCGTCGCCGGAAACAACACCCCCGCGGCCCCCAAACCGGCCAACAAGATGAACAAGGACGGCACGGTGGACAGCCGGCCGGCCATGAACAAGTAACATGAACAAATAACGTGAACGCGTAAAATCGCCTCGAACTACATTCCCTCCTGTCGCCCCGCTGCCTCACCCACGCAGCGGGGCGAATTTTTTGGGTGTGATTGATAAAATGCCCCCATGAACGAACCCTTGGGGTTGATCGCGGGGGAGGGGGCCTTTCCATTGCTGGTGGCGCGCGGCGCCCGGGCGGCGGGTAGGCCGGTGATCTGCGCGGCCTTGTCGGGCAGCGCATCCCCATTGCTCCAGGCCGAATGCGACCGATTCAAATGGGTGGGAGTGTTGCGGATGGGCCAGTGGATGCGTCTCCTGGCTCGTCATGGCTGCCGCGAGGCGGTGATGGTGGGGCGGGTGCGAAAATCGCGGATGTACAACCGGCTGCGCTATTTTCAGTATGTGCCCGACTGGCGGACGATCAAACTCTATTTTACGGTATTAAGGCGTGACAAGCGCGACCACGCGGTGCTGGAGGCGGTCGCCGGCGAACTGGCTCGTGAGGGAATCACCTTGATCGATTCAACGCGATATTGTGCGGATCATCTTAGCACACCCGGCGTCATGACCCGCCGACAACCCACCCCCGCCCAGTGGGAGGACATTCGTTTTGGCTGGGAACTGTGCCGCACCATCGGCCGATTGGACATCGGACAGGCGCTGGCGGTGATCGACAAGGATGTCATCGCGGTCGAGGCGGTGGAGGGGACCAACGCCATGATCGAACGCGCCGGGCGATATTGCCGCAGCGGCAAATGGACGCTGATCAAGGTGGCCAACGCCAAACAGGACATGCGCATGGATGTCCCCACCGTCGGCGACACCACAATCGAAAAACTCGCCACCGCCGGCGCGGGGTGTCTGGTGCTGGAGGTGGGAAAAACCATCATCCTCGAAAAACCCAAAGTGCTGGAGCTGGCCGACAAACGGGGCATCGCGGTGGTGGGGTGGCAACAGGATGAAACGGGTCTGACATAAAGATCCATAACCTATTGGTGTATTTCCATCATGCGTTTTGGGTAGGGTGGGGTTCATCCCCACCGCATTTGATATTTCAAAAACGGTGGGGATGAACCCCACCCTACATGATCGTGGTGGGATGCGGCAGGATTAATCGTGCCGTGCTTATCGCGACGGCTCCGGTTCGGGCAAGGTGCCATCGGTTGGGGTCGATGGTCGAGTCAAGGTTGGGGTGATCCAGATTTTCTTCAATGTCTCGGCATCCGTGGGGAGAATCAGGATTTTGGAATCCTTGTTTTCCGAGCCCAGATATTTTCCATCCGGGCTGATGTAATGATAGGTGGGTGATCCTTCCAGCCCGATGCGGTCCTTGATCGGAATCGCCCGCACGGTTTTGCCATCGAGCGTCACGGTTTGTTCGCTTTCGACATCGACATATCGCGTCATCACCTCGCGGCGGTCGCCGACGTAGGTGTAAAACATGTAGCCGGCCGGCTCATGCCCCAGCAGCCTCGGCAGGAGCTGCCCCAACGCCTGCGGCAAATAGGAGGGTGGCAATTGCCGAGTGACCGGCTGGCCGGTGCTGGAGCGGGAGACATATTTGACCGTCAACGTATAGGTTTCCACCTCGCGCACCTGCGATTTGGAATTGTCGGCGCCATCCAATGGCCGTTGGACTTCCGGTTTGGTCTGCCGGTCGGAGATGCCGATCTCGGTGGAGTATTTTTTCTTGGGTTGCGGTTTTTTGGGATTGTCGTAGATGACCGTGTTGGTCCAATCCTCGTGGGCGCGGTCAAACGTGCAATACATCCATGTCTCGGCGTCCACCTGCAAATCCGCCTCCGGAACGGTGCGGGATCGGATGCCGATCTTGACCCCATCCTGCTGCCCCCGTTTTTCACTCTCCTCGACGATGTAGGTGTAGCCGATGTCCTTCCCATCGCGCATCAGCCGAAGCCATTGTTCGGGGATCAGCGCCTCGCGGATGCGCTTGTCGGTCAGGTTCAGATAGAGCGCCCGCGTGCGGTAGAGCCGGTCGTTTTGTTCCAGTCGGATCGAGGTGCGGTCGAGCAGTTTGACGCTGTCGAGCACCTTGCGAAAGATGGTCACCGCCTCCCGTTCGGCCGGGTCTTCCGTGCCGGCGTCGGGATTTTTGGCGGCCGGCGTGGTGAAACTGAGGGTGTAATAGACATAATCCGAGGCGTGGATGATCGCCTGCTGGTTGAGCATTCGCGTCGTCCCCAGCGAATAGCGCAGCACCAGCATTCCCGCATCCCCATCCGTCAGCGGGGTGACATCCTGCCGCAACACCTCCGCCCCCGGCTGGATGCGTTTGAATTGCTCCAGCGTCAGGTCCATCATCCCCAACTGGTCACGGCCGTTTTCATCCTGATAATTTTTCAACGGCAGCGGCTTGGAGAGGGTCGTCAGCGTCACTTTCAAGACCCAGTTTTTTTCATCGTTGACGTAGCTGACGATGTCGTCGTTGGTCGCCCTGCGGATCAGTTTCCCATCGGCCGGCGGCCGAAAGGCGATCCCCGCGGCCGCGCTTTCAAAAGGCGCCCCCAGCCCATCGGCCGATGTCGAATCATTGCGATCCGCCAGCGCCGGCAATGTTGAGGGTTGTTCCTGTGCCGCCGATTGTGAGAACGTGATGCCAGCCCCCAACACCACGCCCGCCGCCATCCATGTCCATTTCCGCATGGTGATATTGTCGAAATCAATCCTTTGTCCGCAAGAACACAACTCATCCATTTTGTACATCTTCCTGTCGCACCTATACTTCACACCATGGCTCTGAACCAACCCGATTATCGTATTGATCTTCAACCCACACCCCCTGAAAAGGCGGATGCCTTGGCGGTTTTGATTCACAAGGAACAAGGTCCCAAAGACCCCGAAATCGCCTCGTTGCCGCAATGGGTCATTCCCCATGTGTTGGCGGCGATGGAGATGGGTGTTTTCAAGGGAAAATCGAACGAATTATCCATTCAGTTGATGGACAGTCAGGGTAAATCACGCCACCCATCAAGGTTGTTGTTGCTGGGGCTGGGGAACATCAAAAAATTCTCAGCGGAGTGTCTTCGAGAGGCGGGTGTCGCCCTGGCCCGCGCAGCCCGGAAGCTGGAACTGTCCAGCCTCACCATCATTGTTCCACCCGTGCCCAAGACACTGCCGGGGCATCCCGATGCGCCGCCCGCTGGGGAGGGTATTGAACTGGCCGTCCAATCATTGGCTTTGGGGCTGGGGCTGGGTTCTTTCAGATTCGAGGAATTCAAAGGGACTGTTCACAAAAAAGCGGTTGTCAGAAAGAAAAAAACCGTCCCCATCCGCTACACCCTTGTTGGCCGGTTGGCCGCCAAAGAACGCGACGCCCTCAACGAAGGTCAGATCATCGCCGAGGCCCAGAATTTCGCCCGCACCATCTCATCGCGGCCGGGAAATTCCATCAACCCGCCCGAACTGGCCAAAGTCGCCCAATCCCTCGCCCGCGAAGTCCATCTGACCTGCCGGGTTCTGGATGAACGTCAATTGCACAAGCTGGGGATGGGGGGCCTGCTCGCGGTCGGCGCGGGGAGCCAGTCTCCACCCCGGTTGATCGTCCTCGAACATCGCCCCCGATCCATCCCCACCTCACAACCACCCCTGTTGGTCGTCGGCAAGGCGATCACCTTCGACACCGGCGGTATCTCCATCAAACCGGCCGACAAGATGGGAAAAATGATCTACGACAAGTGCGGCGGGATGGCCGTCCTGGGGCTGATGTCCGCCATCGCCCGCTTAAATGTCCCGGTTCCGGTCATCGGCATCCTCGCCAGCGCTGAAAACCACATCAGCGGCCGAGCCTATCGGCCCGGCGACATCATCACCCTGTATAACGGCGTCACGGTTGAAGTCACCAACACCGATGCCGAAGGGAGATTGGTCCTGGGCGATGCCCTCGCGTGGGGAATCAAAACCTACAAACCCAAGGCCGTTGTCGATCTGGCCACCCTGACCGGCGGCGTCATCGTCGCCCTGGGGCGATCCATCGCCGGCGCGATGGGCAACGATGACGACCTCTTTAACCAGATCAATTCGGCCGCCCACGACTCCGGCGAGCGCATCTGGCGGTTGCCTCTTGGGGATGAACAGCGCGACCAGATGAAGTCCGACCACGCCGACATCGTCAATTCCGCCGGCCGCGACGGCCACCCCCTGCAGGGGGGCGCGTTTTTGAGCTATTTCATTGCGGACGACCCCAAAACCCCCTGGATTCATCTCGACATCGCCGGCGTCGCCGATCAGGACAAGGAGACATCGATGTACTCCAAAGGCGCCAACGGCTGGGGCGTGCGCACATTGGTGCAATGGGTGCGGAATCAAAAAGGAAAACCCGCAAAATAATGACACGAGATCGACGCAAGGCCAAAGTCCCGATGCGAATCAACGGAACTGATTCATGCCAGATGAACAACAACTCGACAAATGTCCCAAATGCAGTTGCGGGGATTTGTTTGTGCGCAGGGATTTCCCCCGGCTGTTGGGATTGGCGATCATCGTCGGCGCGGTGATATCATTTTTAGCCCTCGCCTCCAATCCCCGCACGTTGGCCGCGGGGGTGTGGGTGCTGGTGGGTTCGGCGTTTCTGGTGTTGGTTGTTTACCTGACGGCAGGGTGGTATACGGTCTGTTATCGGTGTCGGGCGGAAGATCACGACCATCCGGCCAATCGGATTCATCACGGTTTTAATCGGGACATCGCACGCAAATATCCGCCGCCGCTGCCATCCAATGAATCCAAAACCACCAACCATTCATAACATCGAGGAAATATGGTACAGGCAATCACCCCCGTGATGTTGATGCTTTTTTCGGTGCTGCTGCCCGCCAAGATGGATTTTGCGCCCACTCAGCCGATCGACATTTCCATCAACGCCAAAAAGCCGGTCATGCTGCTGTTGACTGATTTTACAGGCAAAACCCTCGGCACCACATCCTCTCAGTCATTCAATCCCGAACAGCGGATCAACCTGCGCGACCTGTTCCCCATCCTCAACACTCCCGGAACCTACATCCTCTACGCGCTGCCGCCGGGCAGGAAACCCACCCAGTTCGTCGGCACGCCGCTGGTGGTGGATGTTCGTGAAGACACCCGCCCCGGCGCGCCCACCGGCCCTGCCATTATCCACGTCGATCCCCTCTGTTTTGCCCTCCTGAAGACCGCGCAGGGAACGCTGCGCATCGCCTTTTATTACGACGCCGCCCCGCACACCGTCCGTAATTTTATTCAGCTTGGCCAGCGTGGGTTTTATGATGGTCTGACGTTTCATCGCATCGTCCCTGGTTTCATCATCCAGGGTGGCGACCCGCGCGGCGACGGCCGGGGCGGGCCGGGATATCAGATCGACGCCGAATTCAGCTCCCGCCCCCATCTCGAAGGGGTTCTCTCCATGGCCCGCGCCACCGATCCCAACGAACAGGCCGGCGCTTTGCCTCGATCCGATTTTGCCAACAGCGCCGGCAGCCAGTTCTTCATCTGTCTGAATTACGAAAAGACCCGTGCCCTCAATGGCCGGTACACCGCCTTTGGACAGGTTGTCGATGGGATGCCCATTGTTCACACACTGGCGGCCGTCCCGATTGCCGATCCACAGTCCGGCCGGCCGGCAGACCCGCCGGTGATTCAGGAAATCCGCATCATTCCTGTCACCCACGATCAAAACCCCTATGAATCCATGCTCAGCCTCAATGAGGCCGACACCACGCCGGTGGGCATCTCACCAACCACCGTTCCCACCACCCAGCCGCGGGATCAGGATCTGATTCGCAGAATCGAACAGGGAACCGCCGGCCGGTCGGGTACAACGACCAAGCCATCCTCAAATTGACCCACTGGCCGGGGATTCACCATGCCCATCAATGCCGTTACGGTTTATTGCTCATCCAGCAGGCGGGTGGATCGCCTCTATTTTGACGCGGCCGAGGAATTGGGCAGTGCGATTGCATCCGAAGGTTGGCGGCTGATTTACGGCGGAAACCGCATCGGGCCGATGGGCGCGCTGGCGGATGGTGCCCGCGCCGTCGGCGGCAAGGTCACGGGCATCACACCACAACTGCTGGTCGATAAAGGAATTGCCGACGACCACTGCGATGAGCTGCTCGTCACCCAAAACATGCGCCAACGCAAAGAGTTGCTTGAACATCGCGGCGATGCGTTTGTCGCCCTCCCCGGCGGGCTGGGGACGCTCGAAGAAGTCTTTGAAATCCTCGTCGGCCGACGATTAAACGTTCACACCAAGCCGATCGTGCTGCTCAACATTGCCGGCTTTTATCAACCATTGTTGACGATGATCGAACATGGCATCTCGCAACAATTCATCAAACCGGCCATCCGCCCGCTTTATTTCATAGCCACTGATGTGCAGGGTGCGATGAACCACCTGCGCCGGCAGGTATGAAAATCGATCATTCCGCCGGCTTCGACTTTTTGTCGCCCCACACCGCCAGGAAGATTCCAAATTCATACAGCAGATACAACGGCAGCATCAGGGCGATCATCCCCGTCACCACATCCGGCACGATGACGGCCGCCACCAGCGCCGCGATGAAGAAGATATATTTTCGCAGCCGTTTGAGCGTCGGCACATCCACGATCCCCACCCGCACCAGCGCCAGCACCACCAGCGGGGTCTGAAACGCCAGCCCGAATGCCAGCAACATCCCAACCACCATGTCAATATATTGCGGCAGCGTGATCATGGGGGTCAGCAGATTGTCCGGGCCAAACGCCAGCGTGCGCACCTGCTGGTTGAGATAAATTTTGAGCCGGTCCTGCGTGGTGTCGAACCAGACCATCCCATCGTGCAACGGCCGGGGGTCGCCGCCGATCAGCGGGACATTCAGCATTGTTGGCTGCGTCGTTGCCACCGACTGTGCGGCGGGGGCGTCGTATTTCAACGGGATCTGCGAATTGAATTCGATGAAAAAGGCCACTGAAACCGGCAGCACAAACCAGTAGACAAACGCCATGCCGGTCAACAACAGGATCACGCTCAGCGGAATGTATTTGGTGATGTATTTGCGTTCCTTGGGATACAACCCCACCGCGACAAATTTCCATAATTGATGCAATATCAAAGGCGAGGCGATCGCCGCGGCGCAGATCATGCTGATCTGCATGTAAACCATGAATCCATCGGCCACCTGCGTGGTGTACATCTGCGGGGCGATGTGATGATGGTGCAACGCATCGATCAGCGGCCGACAGAAAAAAGTGATCACCCGCTGGCCGAAGATGAAGCAGACCACCAGCGCCCCCAGAAACCCGAACAACCCGATGATGATCCGTCGGCGCAGCTCCTCGAGATGATCCCCCAGCGTCATGCGAAACTGGTCGGGATCATAATCCACGGGATTGGGCCGGGTGGCGGCGGAACTCATCACCGCCCCATTGTACGCCGGAGCGTGCGGGGGTTCGATGATCCATGCCAACAAAAAAACCGGGCCAAAAAACAATGACGTCTTCGGCCCGGTACAAGGAGTTTTTCAATTGTCGTTATGCCGCCGGCAACGGATCAAATTCCACCGCGATGCGATACCCGACGCTGCTGGGCTGACAGCGCAACACCCGTCCATAGGCGGCCCAGGACCGGTTTTCGCCGGCGGCTGGAAAACTGACGGCCAGATGTTCGCCACAATCCAGCGGCTGATGGCTCAGGGCCGAAAATCCGCCCATCGAGATGTCCCGCAGCGCCAAATTCAGATGCGGAAACCGCCGTGCGGTCAGGGAATGGTCCATTCGGCGTCCATCCACCTGTGTACGCGATTCCTTGCGCGGGAAAATGCGCCGTTCCCGGCCCTGTTCCTCGGTTTCCACCGGCATTCGCAATGCGTTTTTCAAGAAGGCTACCATTGATTACGCTCCCGCACGGCGCTGGCGTTGTAAGTTGCCGTGCATTACTTTCATCGGCCGCACAGACGGTAAACATGACCCGGCTTTCCATGATGAGGCGAACGTGAAACAACAACCAACCCCCGGCATGGTCCATCTGGTGGGGGCGGGGCCGGGCGATCCATCGCTGCTGACATTGCGCGGGGCGCAATTATTGGCTGTTGCGCAGGTTGTGGTGTACGACGCGCTGGTCAATCCGGCGCTATTAAATCATTGCCCAAAGGCGAAATTATTTTACGTCGGCAAAAAAGCCGCCTCCCACTCCATGACCCAGGAGCGGATCAACGCCCTGCTGGTCGAGCAGGCAAAGGCCGGCCATCGGGTGGTGCGGCTCAAGGGGGGCGATCCGTTTGTTTTTGGGCGGGGGGGTGAGGAATGCGAGGCGCTTGGCGCCGCCGGTGTCCCCTTTGAGGTGGTTCCCGGCATCACGGCCGCCATCGCCGTTCCCGCCTATGCGGGGATTCCGGTCACACATCGCGATTTGAATTCCAGTTTCACCTTCATCACCGGACACGAGAAGGAGGAGGAATATCGCGATGCCCAAACCCACGGCCGCGATGTGGCGACCGGATCATCCGATGTGGACTGGAGTGTACTGGCGAAATTGCCCTGTCTTGCCTTTTATATGGGTGTCAAATCGCTGGGACGCATCTGCGCCAAGCTAATCGAACATGGCATGGACCCGCTAACTCCGGCCGCGACGATTCACCGTGGGACATTGCCGCAACAGCACACGGTCACATCCACGCTGGCCGATCTGCCCCAACGGGTTGCGGAGGCGAATTTGACCCCTCCGGCGCTGACAATCATCGGGAAAGTGGTCCATCTTCGCCAAACGATGAACTGGTTTGAACGCCGTCCGCTTTTTGGCCAGACCATTCTTATTCCCCGCACCCGCGCGCAGGCGGGGGGGTTGAGTCGTCGGCTCAGTGAACTTGGCGCCAACATCATCGAGGCCCCGACCATCGAACTGTTCCCACCCGATGATTTGACTGAGATTGATCAGGCCCTGCTCCGTGCCGGTGAATTTGACTGGATCATTTTCACCAGCGCCAACGGTGTGGAATTCACCCGTCGGCGGCTGCGTGAACTGGGGCGCGATGTGCGGCTGTTCGGCAAAGCCAAAGTGGCCGCCATCGGGGAAGCCACCGTCGCCGCGATTGAGCGGGATTTGTCGTTGAAGGTGGATCGGTGCCCGAAAAATTTTGTGGCCGAGGCATTGGCCGATGAGTTGTTGTCGGGAGGGCAGGTGGCGGGCAACCGATTCTTACTCCTTCGGGCCGACATCGCCCGCCCGATTTTGTGCGAAAAACTGCTGGCGGGTCATGCCGCCGAAGTGCTGGATGTGCCGATTTATCAGAGCCGGGTCGCCGCTGAATTGCCGCGTGGGGCGATTGAGGCGCTCGAATCGGGTCAGGTCAACTGGATCGCCTTCACCAGCGGCTCGACCGCACGAAATCTCCGCCAATTGCTGGGTGCTGATTATCGCCGGAGGCTGAACGGCATCCGCATCGCGAGCATCGGCCCGATCACCACGGCCGCGTTGAAGGAATTGGACATCGAGCCGACGGTTGAGGCGAAAACATTTAATCTGGATGGGCTTGTGGATGCGATTGTATCCACGATGCGAAAGTAGAATCCTCAAGCACCGAGCGGTCCATCATTCTTCGACCGGGGTTTTCTCGCTCCGCCGCCTCCACCCGATGATGCAACTGGAACCGGCGAATCGGGCATTCGTCCGAAGATCATTCTCCCCGCCGACGTTTGCAGGGCGCTGGTCACCAGAAATTCCACTTCCTCGTTCAGATGGCCGCGTCCCTGTTCGACGACCACCATCGTTCCATCTTCCAGATACCCCACACCCTGACCGGCCGTCTCTCCGGGCTTGACCAGCCGGACCATCATCCGCTCACCGGGCAAAACCACCGGTTTGAGCGCGTTGGCAAGGTCGTTGATGTTCACCACATCCACGCCGCGAAGTTGCGCCACCTTGTTCAGATTGAAATCATTGGTCAGGATCCGTCCGTTGAGTTCCTTGGCCAGTCCCACCAGACGTTGATCCACCTCGGTTGATTCCTCCCGCGCGTGCGAGTCGTATAAAATAACCTCGGCGTGCTCGGCCCCCTGCAACTTGGCGAGCATGTCCAAGCCCCGGCGTCCGCGGTTGCGTTTGAGCTTGTCCGAACTGTCCGCCACGGCCTGCAATTCAAGCAAAACAAACCGCGGAACGATCAGTTGGCTTTCCAATATGCCCGTAGCGGCCACATCGTTGATCCGCCCATCAATCAACACGCTGGTGTCCAGCAGCATCGGTCTTGCCCCCTTGGTCTGCTTGCTGAATTCAACATATGGTATGACAAAACGAAAATCATCCTTGGTCTGAAGGATGAAACTGATGGACAGATAACAACTGATCACGCCCACCATCAGGTTGATGTATTCCCGCATCCCATCCCGGTTGGACATGAACTGCGTGACCGCCCTGGGGTCGTTGCGCAAATTCGCCGATGGCTGCCACTGCTCCACCAGCAGCCGCACCACAAAACTCAGCGCATAGGCGATCGCCACCCCGACCACCAGCCCGAACAATGTCCCCGAAAAAACCGCCAGTTTTTTGCGCGGCGACAAGATGTCGATGCAGACCAGCAGCACCCCCAGCGCCAGCGACACCGGCAGCGCCAGCCAGGTGGCGTTTCCCCAGAAGTCGCGCGGCTGGGTCGTGAAAAAATACCCCACCGCGGCCATCAACAAAATAAACAACGCTCGCAGGATGTGCAGAACCATGCCGGTTTCTCCCCGGTCCATCTCGGACCTTCGGTGCATGAAGTGTACCTCCCCGGCGTACCATCGGCTAGGCGCGGATTGGGATCGGCAATCCAAATAAAAATATTTCCCATGCCCAACTTTGCTGGCATATGGATGCACGTTGTGTTTAGAATGCCTTCACTTCGGCGTCGGGCCGGGTTTGGGTGTTGCGATACTTCACAGGAGCGGCTTCGATCCACCAGCACATGAGCGGCCGACTCCACTCCATCTTTGTCTCCACCGGAAGCACCTCCTCCGACATGCTGGCGGCTCCACTTCTTGATGAACTGCGTCGTCGCGGCGCGGTTGGTTCGGTGTCGGCATTGGGCGGATCGGCCCTGCGCGAGGCCGGGGCGCATCTTCTGTCGGACACCACCCCCCTAAGCTGCGTGGGGGTCGCATCCAGTTGCCGATCCGTGATGAGCCACTGCGTCACCGTCATCCGCGCCTATCGACAGGTCGCCGCGTTGTTCCGCCGACAGCGCCCCTCGCTGGTCATCCTCGTTGACAATCCCGGCCAAAACCTGCGCATCCTCTCCATGGCCCGCCGATTGGGCATCCCTACACTCTATTATGTTCCCCCCGAAGCATGGTGTCTGACCCGACGCCAAATCGCCAAGATCGCCCACCAGTCCACCGCCATCGCCGCCCTTTCACAATCCGAAGCACAAACCTACCGCGATTACGGCGGCAATGTCCGCTGGATCGGCCATCCAGCGCTCGATCTTCTGGCCTCCACACCGCGCCCTCATGAATTAAACGGAAATCCCCCAACCATCGGCCTTTTCCCCGGCAGTCGGCGCGACGAGGTGATCGACCTGCTCCCCGCATTGCGCGACGCCGCCCGATTGATCCACCAGTCCGAGCCGGCCGCCCGTTTTGTCCTCTGCTCGGCCAACGACAGCGCTCACAAACGCATCCTGGCCCATCTTCCCACATGGGATGTTCCGGTTGAACTGGTCCATCGCCAATCCCACGCGGTGTTGAGCCGCTGCGACCTGCTCTTGACCTGCTCCGGAACCGCCACCCTCGAAGCGGCCATCATCGGCGTTCCCATGGTCGCGATGTATCGGGTCCATCACCTGCTGGATCGGCTCATCCGCCTGGCACTGGTTCGATACACCTATTTTGCCCTCCCCAATTACCTTCTGAATCGCCCCATTGTGCCCGAACTGTGTAACCGGCAAGTCACCGGCCCGCGACTGGCGGCCGAGGGATTGTCCCTATTACGCGACACCGACCGACGGCGCACGATGATCGAAGGCCTGGCCGATGTCCGCCATGCACTGGGCAACGGCGGGGCGATCATGCGGGCGGCCGATCTGGCTCAGGACATTCTACAAGGCGAAGTCGTCGCGGAACCTTCCGAATGGGTTGGGGTGGAGGCGGTCGCCGGCCATGTCTGATGACCGCCCGTTCACGGTCTATCGCCGGTTGATGGCGATGATCTGGCCGTATCGCGGCCGAGTGGCGCTGATCATCCTGCTGACCCTTGTAGCTTCCTCCGCAACGCTTTTGATCCCCTGGTCGGCGCGACAACTCTTCGCCGATGCCGTGCGCAAGGCTGATCTTCGACGAATTTACCTGTTGCTGGGTGCGATGCTGGGGTTGATGGCGGTGGTGTCATTCGCCTGGTATCTGGCCGAGTCGCAGTTGGCGCACATCTCATTGCGTCTGGTGGAAACCCTCCGTCGACAGGTGGCCGACAAACTCCTGAAACTCCCCATCGCCCATTTCGCCCGCACCTCCAGCGGCGATGCGCTGGGGCGATGTTTCCATGACATCAACCGCCTGCGCACCTTCCTCAACCATGCCTTTCTCTCCCTCGGCGGTGATCTAATATTGGCGGCCGGGTCGATTGGATTTCTCTTTTATCTCAGCACCCGCCTTACGCTGGTTCTGTTGGCGGTGACTCCCATCGGCGTGTTGACGCTCCTGATCACCTCCCGTCGGGTGCGCCGGGGATACCACGCCGCACAAAATCAGATGGCCGACCTGACCGGCGTGCTCAGCGAACAACTCGGCGCCATGCCCGCCATTCGCGCCTTTGGCGGCGAAGAACACGAACAGAAACGTTTCTCCGCCCAATCGGAGCAACTGTTCGATCAAACCCTCCGCACCGACCGTCAACAGGCCGCCGCCCGATCCACCATCAGTTTTCTGGCGGCGGTGGGGGTGGTTTTGGTTTTGGGATATGGTGCCCGGCTGGTTTTGGACGGACCCTCCGCCAAGATGCGCATCGAAGACCTGATCGCCTTCGCCCTCTACACCGCATTTCTGGCCGATCCGATCCGCCGACTCAGCCGCACCCATTACGAAATCCAGCAATCGCTCGCCTGCGGCCGGCGCGTGCTGGAATTGCTCGACTGGCCTCAGCAGCAAGACACCGGCACACGGACTTTGCCCGATCATCCTCCCGGCCGGCTCTCCTTTGAATCCATCCGCTTCGCCTATCGCGAAAACGAGCCGGTTTTGCACGATTTTGACCTGACCATCGAACCCGGCCAAACCCTCGCGGTCGTCGGCCCCAGCGGCGCTGGAAAATCCACCCTCAGCATGTTGCCGATGCGTTTTTATGAACCATCCGCCGGCCGCATCTTATTGGATGGCATCGATCTGCGCGAATTGAAACTTGCCGATCTCCGCCGACACATCGGCTGGGTCGGCCAAGACCCCTTCATCTTCAGCGGTACGGTCTACGAAAACATCTCCTACGGCTCGTGGAATGCAACCAAGGAATCCATCGAAAACGCCGCCCGACAAGCCTGTGCCGATTCCTTCATCCAATCCCTACCCCACGGCTTCAACACCCGCATCGGCGAACGGGGCGTCGATCTCTCCGGCGGCCAGCGCGTCCGACTCGCCATCGCCCGTGTCATCCTCCGATCTCCCGCACTGGTCATCTTTGATGAATCAACCAGCGCCCTGGACACCGAAACCGAAACCCGCCTCTGGGCCGAAATCTCACAGTGGCTGCGCGGCCGAACCACCCTCATCATCGCACATCGGCTGGCCACCATTCTCGATTGCCCGCGCATCGTCGTTCTCGACAAGGGCCGGCTCGTGGGTGACGGCACGGCCGAGCAACTCCGCCATGATTGCCCCACCTTCAATCGCATTTTCCAGCAGCAGATGAACCTGATCCCCCAATGATCCAACAGCGGCGATGGCTTCGACAACTCCGATGGCTGGCCGAGGCCGCCGTCGCGATGCCGTTGCTGGCATTGGGGGCCATCCTTCCCGAAATCCTCCTGCCGACCATCGCCAAAATGTTGGGAAATTGCATTTATTATCTGTCCCCCGACACACGCCGCTGGTGCCTGCTGAACCTGCAAATCGCCCATGCCGGCCGATTGAATCACGCCCGCTTGCAAAGCCTTGCCAAATCATCACTTGCGCATCAGGTGCTGTTGTATTGCCAAACCCTCCGCCTCACCCCGCGACTGATCGACCAACGTTTGGTCATTGATGGAATGGAATACGTCCCGGCCATCCTCTCCCGTGGTCGCGGTGTCGTCGCCGTCATTGGCCACCTTGGCCATTATGAATACCTCTCCCCGGCCCTTTGGCGCATCGGCCTGCCCAACCTCGTCATCTCCCGCCCCTTGGACAACCCTTTTATGCGATGGATGCAGGAACGTTGCCGCCGGCGTATCGGCACGCGATTCATCGGCAAGGATGCCAACGGCATTCGCAACGCCATGCGACATCTCAAACAAGGGGGCGGCATCATCATCGCGATCGACCTGAACACCATCCAAAACCCGGTTTTCGTCGATCTGTTTGGCATCCCCGCCGCCACACCACGCGGCGCGGCCGACATGGCCCTGCGACTCGACTGTGATGTCATCCTGCTCACCTCCCATCGCGGCGACAATGGCAAACATGTCGTGACGATCCATCCACCCTTTGATCTGATCCAAACCGGCGAACACGAAGCCGATGTGATGTCCAATACCCAGCAATTCACCAGCGCGCTGGCTTCTCAAATACTCCGCCATCCCGACCAGTATTTTTGGCAACACCCCCGTTTTCGCTTTCGCCCTGATGGTTCCACATGGACCAGCAAAACATCATTGCAGACGATCCGCGACGCATCGCAGGCACAACAGCGCATCGGCCACTAAAATGGCCGCGATCCCGCCGATCCCATCCGGATGCTGTGTCTGTAATGTATGTAACAATTGATCCGCCAACGGCCGGGCCTCCGCCACCCAAATAAACGCGAACAACCCCCACGGCTGGTTGGTGGCATGGTCCGGCTGGCTTTCTTCCAGATGAAACAGGGCATTGTGCCGCATCGCCTTCATCGCCGAGGGATCGCCCGACTGTGCGGCATAACTGCCCAGCGCGTGCAACATCACCAGCTCGTAATACCATCGCATATCCGGGCTGTCGGATGGCCGGGCCAGCAAAAAACTGCCACTTTTCTGTTGGCGGGCAATGAGTTGATCAAATGTATTCCGAGCGCCATCGATTTTGGCGACAAATAAACTCAACGCCTCCCAGCAGGCAATGGCCGCCGGTTCGGCCAGATTCGCGGGCAAATTCTCCGCCGGCCAGTTGAACGATTCCATCTCCCCTTTGTGATTGGTCAGAACATTCGCCCGTGTCAGGGCATAAACAAGGAGCGGTCGATAAATCGGACGACCATGCCCATTCCGGTCGATGATCCGGCATGAATCCGGCAATTCCGGCATGGAAAATCGAAAATCAGGCTCCAGCAGTCGCCTGCCCAACACCGCCCCCAGTTCGACCTGAACCGTCGAGCCTGATTCGGCCGATGGAACCCATTCCCGCTGGTGGTGTAACAGGTGTTCCAGTTGCCGTACATAATCGACTTGAAAAGACATTACCGGTCCTTGGTCGAAATTTGGAATTTCGCTACGATAGTGCTTTGCGTCATGGACCGATATATCGCATGAGGTAATCGCATGAAAGGTGTCATTCTCGCCGGTGGGACCGGCAGTCGTTTGTTCCCGTTGACCAAGGTCACCAACAAACACCTGCTGCCTGTCTATGACAAGCCGATGATCTATTATCCCCTCGAATGTATGGCCAAGGCCGGCATCGAGGAGGTTTTGCTGGTCACCGGCGGCAACAACAGCGGAGATTTTATCCGCCTGTTGGGCAATGGCCATGAATTTGGCTTCAAGAACCTCAATTATACCTACCAGGACGGGGCCGGCGGTATCGCCCAGGCGCTGGGATTGGCCGAACGCTTCGCCGATGGTGATTCGATCTGCTTGATCCTCGGTGACAACATCCTCGAATATTCGATCCGCGAAAGCGTCAAGCGCTTCCGTCACCAGGGCCAGGGGGCCAAAATCCTGCTCTCCAAAGTGGAAAACCCCAAGGCCTACGGCGTCGCCGAGATGGATGGTGAACGGGTGGTGCGCATCGTCGAAAAGCCCAAGGAACCCAAGAGCAACATGGCCGTCATCGGCATCTATTTTTACGATTCCAAGGTCTTTGAGATCGTCAAAACACTTAAACCCTCCGCCCGCAACGAGTTGGAAATCACGGATGTCAACAACGCCTACATCGACCGGGGCGAAATGACGGCCGACCCGGTCAACGGGTTCTGGGCCGATGCGGGGGAGAACATCGATTTTTACCTCAAGGCGTGCAACGCCATCGCCCAGAACGGGGCCAACAAGGAGACTGCGTGAGTCGTCGGATTTTAGTGACCGGCGCGGCCGGGTTTATCGGCAGTAATTTCGTCCGCCTGCTGCTTGGCCGGGGGGAGGATGTTTTCATCGTCGCCTTGGACAAGCTGACCTACGCGGGAAATCTTGCCAACCTACAGGACCTGCTCGAAAAATACCCCAAAAAACTGGTCTTCGTGAAGGCCGACATCTGCGACGCCAAACAGATCGAGGAGATCTGGCGCCAACATCAGATTCGCGAAGTGGTCCATTTCGCGGCCGAATCGCATGTGGACCGCTCGATCATGGGGTCCGGGCCTTTTATCCAGACCAATGTCGTGGGGACACAGGTCTTGTTGGATGTCGCCAAAGGGCTGGGCGTCGATAAATATCTCCAGGTCAGCACCGATGAGGTTTATGGCACGCTGCCGGAAGATCAACCGGAGATCAAATTCACCGAAGAGACCCCATTGCAGCCCAATTCCCCTTATTCGGCCTCCAAGGCCGCGGGCGATTGTCTGGTGCGGTCTTATTTCCATACCTTCGGCCTGCCCGTCCTGACGACGCGATGCAGCAACAACTACGGGCCGTACCATTTCCCTGAAAAACTGATTCCCCTCTTCGTCACCAACCTGATGGAAGGGAAAAAGGTTCCGTTGTATGGCGATGGGATGAACGTTCGCGACTGGCTCTACGTTGAAGACCACTGCGACGCCATCTGGACGGTGCTGAACAAGGGGCGCATGGGCGAGGTCTACAACATCGGCGGCAACAACGAATTGACCAATCGGCGCATCACCGAGGTCGTTCTTCTCCAGATGGGCAAAAACTGGGATGAGTCGGTGCAATACGTCAAAGATCGCCCCGGCCACGACCGCAGATATGCCATCGACGCGGGCAAAATGAAAAATGAACTGGGTTGGGAACCCAAACACCGTTTTGAACAGGCGATCCAAACCACCATCGACTGGTATCGCACCCACGAATCATGGTGGCGCGGCATCAAAAGCGGGGAATATCTCAAATATTATCAGCAGCAATACACCGGACGATGAACAGCGCCGATCGTTATTCTCGCACCGTAATCGTCGGCGGCCGGGGGATGCTCGCCACCGCCATCGCACGCCAATTGTCGGCGCGTGGAACATCCTTTGTTTCGCTGGATCGTCAGCAGTGTGACATCACCAACGCAAATGCAGTGGCCGATCTGTTTGCCACCCATCGCCCGACATTGCTGATCAATTGTGCCGCCCACGCCAAGGTCGATTTGTGCGAACAGGAACCCGAAAAGGCCGATGCGATCAATGGCCACGCGGTCGGGCTGTTGGCCCAAAACGCTGTTCAAATCGGCGCGAAACTGGTCCATTTCAGCACCGATTTTGTCTTTGATGGGAACGGCGTTTTGCCCTATCGCCCGACCGATTCGACCAATCCCTTGTCGGCGTACGGCCGATCCAAACTCCTCGGCGAACAGCAAATCCAGCAAATCAACCCCTCAGGCTGGCTGATCCTGCGCACGGCATGGCTCTATGGTGAAGATGGCCCCTGTTTCCCGCGAACCATCCTGGCCGCCGCCCACGCCGGCAAACCGCTCAAGGTCGTCAATGACCAGATCGGATCACCCACCTACACCGCCGATCTGGCGGCCGCCACATTGGAACTGATCGACCGACAGGCCGCCGGCCTCTTTCACGCCGTCAATCAGGGCACGGCCAGTTGGTATGAATTCACAAGGGCGATCTTGGATGAATTCAATCTCTTAGCCGACCTCACCCCGCAATCCTCCGCCGAATGGAAAAAAACCAAACCCACCGCCGCCCACCGCCCCGCATACAGCGTACTGGACACCTCCACCCTCGATTCAACCCTCGGCCACCCCATGCGCCCCTGGCGTCAGGCCCTGTGCGATTATCACCAAGCCTGCGCCTCCGAATCACGGGCCTGACAGTAAGCAGCATTACAATCCACCCGCAAAATCCTCTCCAATGGCCTCGAACAAAAAAACGGGGTCAGGAAGGTTTTTTGATTTCCCTCTGAAAATTCAGCGAACTTGGCGGAATAGATGCACCGTCCCAGCAAGATGCCTTTAAGCCGGGGATAATTCTCTCCCCAATGGCCTTGCAATCAGGCCTGTCATGCGGACGATATGGGGTTGTTTGATGGTTGAGGTGGATCAGATGTCACAAATCCCAGGTGAAACGGACAAGGCGGCCCGGAAGAATGAAGGGATTCCCGAAGGGCTGTGGATGCGCTGCCCCGAATGCGAGGAGATGCTCTTTCGCAAGGCGGTTGAGGAATCGTTGCATGTCTGCCCCTCGTGCGACAACCATTTTCGCATCTCGGCCCGCACGCGGATCGAGCAGCTTGTTGATCCGGGCAGTTTTGAGGAGCTGTATGCCGACATCGAGCCGGCCGACCCGCTGAAATTCGTTGACAAAAAAGCCTACAAGGACCGCCTGAAATCCGAACAGACCAAGACCGGCAACCCCGACGCCGTGGTCTGCGGCAAGGGATTCATCAAAGGCCGGCCGATCCTGATGGCCGTGATG
Source organism: Phycisphaerales bacterium (assembly GCA_020847545.1). Lineage (GTDB taxonomy): Bacteria > Planctomycetota > Phycisphaerae > Tepidisphaerales > Tepidisphaeraceae > JADYZN01. Next base: position 38,897 of record JADLBV010000070.1, on the reverse strand, counting down.
GACCCCACCTTCATGATGGGGTCGATGGGAAGCGTCGTGGGTGAGAAAATCACCCGCACCATCGAGGCGGCGGCCGACCAAAAACTACCCCTGCTGGTCGTCAGTTGCTCCGGCGGGGCGCGGATGCAGGAATCGACCCTGTCGTTGATGCAGATGGCCAAAACCAGCGCGGCATTGGCCCGGCTGGACGATGCGGGGGGGTTGTTCATCAGTCTTTTGGCCGACCCAACCACCGGCGGGGTGACGGCCTCCTTTTCGATGCTCGGAGACTTCATCATCGCCGAACCCAAGGCATTGATCGGTTTTGCCGGCCCGCGAACGATCTGGAACACGATCAAGGTCGAACTGCCCGAAGGGTTTCAACGCAGCGAGTTTCTCGAAGAACACGGCTTCATCGACTTTGTGGTCCACCGCAAGGATTTGCGCAGCGAAATCGCCCGATTGGCCGATTTCTGCACCGCCAAATAACCCAGACCATGCACGCCCTTTGCGCCGACATCAAACGCCGGGGCCGTCAACTCGGCTTCGATCTGGTCGGCATCGCCCCGGCCGAACCCTCCCGCCATCGCGATTATCTCCGCCAATGGCTGGATGATGGCCAATCCGGCACGATGCAATATCTGAACAACCGCTTCGACGAACGCACCGACCCGGCCATCTATTTCCCCGGCACGCAAAGCATCATCTGCGTCGCCATGAATTATCATGTTGCGTTGTCCCCGCCGGACCAAAATCCACAAGGCAAAATCGCCCGTTACGCACTGGGCGAGGATTATCACGAATTGATGAAAAATCGGCTTCATCAGTTGGCCGACTGGCTGCGCGAACAGCATCCCGATGCCAAAACCCGCGCCGCCGTCGACACCGCCCCGGTGATGGAAAAGGAACTGGCTTCCCGCGCCGGCATCGGTTGGGTGGGCAAACACACCTGCATCATCAACCCCCAAATCGGCTCGTGGGTTTTACTGGGCGAAATCCTGACGACACTCCCTTTGCCCCCCGACGAGCCGGCCGTCGATCGTTGCGGAACCTGCCGGCGTTGCATCGACGCCTGTCCCACCGGCGCGATCACCGCCCCCTATCAACTGGACGCACGTCGTTGCATTTCATATCTGACCATCGAACGCAAAGAGCAAATCCCAACCGAATTTCACCCGAAAATCGGCCAATGGCTCTTCGGTTGTGACATCTGTCAGGAAGTCTGCCCATGGAACACCAAAGCCCCCGACACCAATGACCCGGCCATCCAGCCGCGATTCCCATCCGGCACCATCAATCTGGAACAACTATTAAGCTGGAAAGATGAGGATTATCGCCAAAATCTCCGTCGCAGCGCCATGAAACGGGTCAAGCTGCCGATCCTCCAGCGCAACGCCTCCCTCGTACGACAAAACATCATGGGATACACTAACTCCGCATGAAAGAACGCATCCAAAAGATTCTCGCCAACGCCGGCGTCGATTCCCGCCGAAACATCGAGGAGATGGTTCGCCAGGGGCGCATCAGCGTCAACGGCAAAACCATGATCGACCTTCCCATCATGGTCGATCCGGAAAAAGACCGCATCGAGATTGACGACCAGCCCCTGCGCCTTCGGCCGCAAAAATCCGACAAACGCTACTACATCCTCATGAACAAACCCAAGGGGGTCTATTGCACCAACGTCGCTCAAGGTGAACAACGCCTGGCGATCGACCTGCTCCCCCCCGATTTTCGCACCCGTGTCTATCCCGTCGGCCGGCTGGATGCCGAATCCAAAGGCCTGCTGCTCTTGACCAACGATGGCGATCTGACCAACCGACTGACGCACCCAAAGTATGGTGTATCAAAGACTTACCGCGCATTTGTCGATGGCTATGTCAAACCCGAAACGGTGCAGTCCCTCTCCAAAGGCATCTGGTTGGCCGACCGACGCAGCGGCCAGGGATTCAAGACCGCGCACAGCCAAATCCGTCTGGTCAAACGATCCCGCGACAAAAGCCTGTTGGAGATCACCCTGCGCGAAGGGCGCAATCGTCAGGTCCGCCGAATGCTCGCTCAACTGGGTCACAAGGTGCGTGAACTGACGCGGATTCGCTTCGGCCCGCTCACACTGGATGGCTTAAACCCCGGACAATCCCGCCTGCTCTTACCCAAGGAACTCGCTTCCCTCCGCCGAGCGGCCAATCCACCCGCTTCTCCCGACTCTCCCGCATCGGATCGCCCAGTTAATCGCCCAGTTAAGCGGCAAAAGGAAACTTAAGCACTTCTGGCATCCCATCCCATCTGCCGGTACACTCCCACCTCGCATGTATCGCACCTTTGTCATTCTGCGCCATACGTTTCGCGAGGCCGTCGTCGAGCCGATTTATTCGCTGTTGATCGCCCTTGGGGCGGCGATTTTGGTGATCTTCGGCATGTTGCCTTTTTTCACCTTCGGCGAAGACACCACCATGTTCAAATCGGTGGGGTTGGACGTGGTCTTGTTGCTGGTGCTGATCGCAACCCTTTTCGCCACCAGCAAATCGATCTTCGACGAAATCGAAGACCGCACCATGCTGACGCTGATGAGCAAGCCCGTGCGCAAATGGGAGGTGCTGCTGGGCAAATATCTGGGAATCATCCTGTCGGCCCTGCTGGCGGTGGCGGTTTTGGGGGCGGTTTTGTGTCTTGCAACCTGGTGGCGCATCCCCAGCGACTACCAGCTCCGCACCACCACGCTCGATGAGCGTGAAATCCGCCAACTCATGGATCTGCGATACATGCACCTGGCCGGCCTGATCCCCAGCTTACTGCTCATTTGGCTCCAAATCAGCGTCCTGGCGGCCATCGGCGTGGCCTTGTCCACGCGGGTGTCGCTGGTGGTCAACCTGCCCGTGGTCATCATCCTGTACATCGCCGGCAACCTGACCCGATTTTTGTTCCCCTTAAGCGGCCCGCCACTCTCCGACAAACCAGTGGTGGTCAAATGGCTGGCCTACGCTCTGAGCGTCGTATTGCCCTATCTCGAAGCCTTTGACCTGCGGACATTGACGGTCTATCGACCCATCGCCTTTTCATCCAGCGCCCTGTCGGCCGACATCAACGCCGTGGCCCTCAGCACCATCTGGCTCTATCTGGGCGTGGCCGCACTTTACGCCCTCTGCTACGCCATTTTCGCCCTCAGCGCCGGCATGTTGCTCTTCCAAAACCGCGAACTGGGCGGCGGCGAAGGATAACCCGCCGTTTTTCCCCCGAATCAACAAGCAAATAATCAAATAAAAAAGGATGGCCCGACACGAGCCATCCTATTCATTCGATTGTACCGAGGTGGTTTTACGATTGACGTTGTCGGGCCAATCGTTTCCTGAACATCGGCAACAGCGCCAACCCCGACAGCGCGCTCCACGCCGCCGCCGGCAGAGGAATCGCCGATGGTGGGGGGGTTACTTTCGCCTTCACGCCGACGATGTTGTCGCCGCCATCCGCGAAGGCCCTGAACCGCACCGCCAACGGGGCGTCGATCGTGCCGTTGACGCCGTTTTGAGCCAGAAAATCCTCCACCTTCACCGCATCGCCGGCCGCGGTGCCGTTGATCGTGACGTTAAAGAAGAAATTCCCCGATTCCAGCGGGAAAAACCCATTGTCCGGGTCGCCGCCGTTCAAAAATTCCCCGCCCAGCGCCGCCCCATATTCATACTGACCAAACACACCGGCATCCGCCCCAGGCCCATCATTCAAGGCCTGAAAGCCGCCGTTCAAATCCGGGTCGGCATAGGTCGCCACGGCATCGCCATCGCTGTTGAACACGAACCCGGTCAATGAACCGAGATTGTCCAACGGCGAATCGTTCTGCAAAAGCACCGTCAACCGCGAAAGGACCGGATCATACGACATCGATCCGGAGAATGTTGCCGGCGGCGTCAAATTGGCCGACTCGCCGATCTCAAATGGAACCGGCTGGGCATACGCCAAAGAAGTGCCCAGCAACGCGGCGCAAATGGCCGCACAATACGACTTCATACAAACCTCCTTACAAAAAAACAGGCGACCCGCTCACCCACTGAGCCAAACCGTTGCACAAAATCCGGCTTGTCGCCCGCACCCACTGTATGTGCATGAACAAAAAGCACTTATGGAGACGTCCCCTGAGCGTCTGATAACCATTCTAGCGTTTACACCCGATGTGATGCAACGTCAAAACGATTTGGAAACAGGCCAAAATGTAAAAAATATAAAAACAAAGCGAGGGCCGAAAGATTTCGGCCCTCGCGGAAAATCAGTGCGGGATCAGCACTTAGGCCATCTTGCGGCGCAGGCCTTTGGCCGAGCCGAAAACGCCAAGCCCGATCAGACCCGACAAGGCGCTCCACATCGCCGCCGGAAGCGGGATGACGTTGCCTGGGAGGGGCTGTTCCTTGAAGACGAACCGCTTGGACCCATCGGTCGCCGGAGCGCCATGGATCACCAGCTCACCCGCGCCGGCGCCGATGCCCGGCAGCCAGGTTTCGCCATTGGCCAGCGTGCCGTCGCCAACCGTGATCACCTGCGGCGAGGACGAGATGCCCGTCGCGCTGATGAACTTGAAGGGCGAGGTGTCAAACGGGTCACCACTGTTGAAGGTGGCGTCCACATCGAACTGGGTGTCGGCGGGGGTGCCGGTCTGCCCATCTTCGATGATGAACTTGAACCCGTTCCACGAGGTGCCGGTGTCATTGGACACCTGCTCGCTGGTGAAGATGATGTTCGGCTTCGCATCCGACCGGATCTGCTCAAAATTGATCTCGATCGCATTGATGTAGCCGTACTGGTCGGGAGCATCGCGGAACGCGGCGACTTTCTGCAAAACCACCGAGTTGGCGTCTTCCGCCAGAACCGTCAGCGTCACAAATGTGCCGCCGGCGTTGTCAAAGGCCGATGACCAGCTTGCCTTCCAGCCGCTGTCACCCAGGACCAGCGAACCGGCTTGAGCGCTGCTGCTCAGGCCACCCACCGCCATACCTCCAGCCACAACGGCCGAGGCGGCGTACTTGAACCACTTCGAGTTCATCGACGAACCTCCTTAACGACCCATCCACTGGGTCAACAACTCCAAGAGCCGTTGTGTGCGACGCACATTGCGTCAATCATCACATGCATACTTGGCTACTCCCTGAAATTCCCGACCCGGCATAAGTCAACCAACCGGCAAGGACTTCACCCACGGAGCAGACCTCATTCTACGCAATGGTCCTATAAATGCAAGTGGTTATCAGACTATTCTGTGATTTATTTCACGCTATGATAGGAATCGATTATCTGGATTGAAATTTTGTAAGTAATTGTAAATAAATATCTTATGAAAATTTCACATGCATTTATATTGAGGTGAGTCATGGCCAAAATCGCGATCCTGATCGAAAAAATCTACGAAGACCTGGAGCTGCAATACCCCCGTCTGCGTCTCCGTGAGGCCGGGCATGGGGTGGATGTTATCGGACCCAAAGCAGGCGAAACCTACGTCGGCAAACAAGGCTACCCGCAAAAAGCGGAAAAATCCGCCAAAGATGTTCGCGCCGCCGACTATCAACTGATCGTCATCCCCGGCGGATCATCACCCGATCACATGCGCCGCGATGAAGGAATGGTCCGATTGGTCCGCGAGGCCGCCGACTTGAAAATCCCGATGGCCGCCATCTGTCACGGCCCATGGATGCTCTGCTCCACCGACGCCCTGCGCGGTCGGCGCTGCACCAGCTACATGTCCATCATCGACGACGTCGTCAACGCCGGCGGCCAATGGGTCGATGAGGAATGCGTCGTCGATGGCCCCATCATCACCTCCCGCTGCCCCGACGACCTGCCCTCCTTTTCCATGGCGATCCTGCAACTGGTCACCGAAGGCAAAGCCAACGGCGTCAAAGGCAAACCCATCGCCCCGGCATGGGCAAAACCTCAAGTCCGTTGATGTGAACATCGTACGGTTTGACTCTGCGCCGGGGCACTTCTATGATCCCGCATAAACGATTTTCCATGATTATGAGGAGCATCTGACATGGCCAGTGCGAATGTGAAAGAATTTACCGATCAGAATTTTGAACAGGAAGTCATCAAATCCGCCGAGCCGGTATTGGTGGATTTCTGGGCCGAATGGTGCATGCCCTGCCGGATGTTGGCCCCCACCATCGACAAGATCGCCGATTCCTACTCCGGCAAGGTCAAGGTCGGCAAGGTGGACACGGATGCCAACCGCGATGTCTCGATCAAGTACGGCATCAGCGCCATCCCAACCGTCATTTTGTTCCACAATGGACAAGTCGCCCAGAAATTTGTCGGCATGCGCAACGAAAAAGACTTCCGCGAAGCCTTGGATGCGCTGAAGTAACGTCCAAATAAAGACTTACAATATCTCACCGCCGGCCGATTGACCGGCGGTTTTGTGATGATTTATTAGCCCATCGCAAGTTTGATACGGACTTGGACTTGGTTCCAGTCGGTTGCTGAGAGCGTACCCATCGTGCTGACAATGGATGCTTGTGGAAGCGTGATGAGAAATGAACGGAACGCGGAGGGGACGCGTAATCCCGCAGCTTGCCAATCTTGCAGATGATAATCCGTGGGTGCGGTGGCTTTTGCGAGTTGGCTGGTGATGAGGCCGACAATCACATCGGGGCGTGTTGAGTGATACGATGTGGAAGACAGTATGACGGCGGGGCGACGTTTTGTTTGCACAACACCTGGAAAATCGATCCAGATGACCTCACCGGGGTTCATTTTCCGGCTCCGTTGTCTTTGTCCTGACGAACGCCATGGCGTGCGGATGCGGCCGCAGCATCGGCGAGATCATCGTCGGTCCATTGATCGCTGATATCCACTGGCTGTTCGGATGGGGCAAGATCGTCGAGGATTAATCGAGCCAGTTGCAGACGTTCGGCCGGAAGCATGGGCCGTACGCTGGTGCGATAAAGGTCTTGAATCTTTCCCATGCGAGCTCCTCTTGCTTGTTCCTGCTCAGTTTACAATTCAGGTGTGATTCAGTCGATAGTTTTCTATGACATTCTTACATTTTCTACCCCTTCATAACACTCCAAAAAGCTCTGCGGCACGCCGATTGCTTGCTGTACGTGCCAAAGGAGTTCATCATGCAATCACACGAAGTACCACAGGATCAATGGGTCGATTTTTGCAATCGTTTCAGCGACGAGCATCTTGGCTGGCCTGTCACAATTGAAGTTTTGAGCCAAGAAGCGGGGCCGGAGCGGATTTTGGCTGATCAGCCCTTGCGTGGGATCAGCCTCGATCCGGCCGGTTCTCGGCCTTGTTCAATCGACGTGGGTGCTGGGAATTCCCTGTCGAGCAATTTTACGCACACAGTGGATCATCCCCGGCACATTCGCCTAGCCGATCAGGATCGGAATTCAGGGACGCTTGAAATTCAACCAAAAGACGGCCCGGCGACTCTGGTACATTTTCATCGCCCGGCATGATTGATCCACGGCATTGCAGGGCGTTGCTCGAGGGTTGCCATTTATGCCTTATCAGGCATAAGCGGAACCGGCGTTTCCGCCGCGTGCCGCGCGGGCGGCTTCGCGTTCCTTGGCGATTCGTTGCTGGTATCCACTGGCTCGATAGGCCTTCAATGGATCGGGATCAATGTTGTGACGTTTTCGCCATTCGCCCAGCAATGGCCTGACATCCGTAAAAAACGCATTGCGCAGGCAAGTTTCCGAATCCACGACATCTATTCGAGCCTGCGCATCGCGCAGTTTGTCCCGGTCCACCAGGCACGCCTTGGCGAACATCTCCTGCGCTGTGGTGACGGTCTGGATCATCGCCTCGATCTTGGGCTTGAGATTGTGGCTCTGGTCCACCATGTAGGCGATTTGTGAGACATCGCAGTTGCGCCATTCGGCCGCGTTACGGATTTCGTGAAAGATGCGGAAGACCGCGTATGGGTCGATGCTCCCCAGTGTCAGGTCGTCGTCGGCGTATTTGCGGTCGTTGAAATGAAAACCGCCCAGCATCTGCTCATCCAGCAGCCACGCGACGATCTGTTCGATGTTCTGGGCTTGATAATGGTGGCCGCTGTCCACCAGTACCTTGGCGTTGGGGCCGGCATCCTTGGCGAAGATATAAGCCATTCCCCAATCGGCGATGTCGGTGTGATAGAAGGCCGGCTCAAAGGGCTTGTATTCCACCATCATCAACATGTCTTGTGGCATGGCGTCGTGCCATTGGCGCAACGCCCCGTGCATCCGCTGTTTGCGGGTCACGATGTCATCCTGGCCCGGATAATTGGTCCCATCGGCGAACCAGAGGCTCAACACGTTGGATCCCACCGCCTTGGCGATGTGGATCGAATCGGTGACATGTCGATGGGCATGGGACTGGGCGCGCTCATCCGGGCTGGTAACCGAGCCGAATTTGTACACCTGGTCCTGGAACAGGTTCGGATTGATCGCCCCGATGCGCACGCCATGATTTTGGGCCACTTTCGCGGTGGCGGTGGCGTCCACTCCCATCGAAAAATCCCACAGCACATGGACCGCCACGGTGGGGCAGCAGCCGGTGTATCGATGAACTATCCCCGCATCCGCCAGCTTCTCATCAATCGTGCCGGCGGCGGCCGGTTGCAAAAACTTGCCAAATCGCGTGCCGGTGTCGGCATAACCCCAACTTGGGGTCTCAATTTTGAAATCATCCAGCAGGGCGAAGAGTTGCTCTTTTTCCATCACGGTTCCTCTTTTTATGGGGCGTTATTTTGTCGAGGTGTATCATAACTGACGCCATGTCGCAGTGCGACAAATCGTCTCAAGCAACCCCCTCATGTCGGACGATGAGTCGATAGCCGAATTGGGAAGGTGGACATGGCTTGGGTGGTGCCCGCGATCGCGGCCGAATTGTGGAATGTCAGTGTGCAGCACATCATGGACTGCATCCGGGAAGGCCGTATCCCAAGCAGGTCCGAAAACGGATTTGTCTTCGTCAATGTTGCCCCGCACAATGCCGGCATCACACCCCCAAAAAAACGTCCCGAAGATCGCCCACCCACTTATGTGATGGTGCAACCGGCGGAATCAACCGTCAACGAGTCGGCCGATCTCTTGTCACCCGAAGAACTGGAAGAATTGCAGGAACCGCTTGAGGATGATGGACCATCCGACCTGACGCTTGTACACCATCGCCGCCACGAAACATCCCGCCTGAGAACGCCTCCCCGCCGAGTTGCCTGAGGCGGATTGGCATCACAATATCTCCACATTCAGTATTTCAGGTGAGAGTAATAGAGAGGGTTTTCTCTTTCCTCACAACCCCCACCCTGCCCTCCCCCGGAGTACCGAGGGAGGGAATAAATTCCAAATGCGATCCCACCCTCTTACTCCCTCCCCCGGTACTTCCGGGGGAGGGTTGGGGAGGGGGTTTACAGCATAAATTCATTGCGGTAGGGCGCGCCAAAACTGTAAACTGTCGTTTATGGCTTTGCGCTCACTGTTGCATCGGTTGGTGATGATCGTTTGTCTGGGTTCGGCCGCGATGGCCGGTGTCGGATGTGCCACCGATGCGGCCGTGATCGATCAGGCCAACCAGATGCACTCCGGCCTTGAGCCGGCCGTCATCACCGATCCGCATCTGGCCGGCTACATACAGGCCGTCGGCGAGCGCATCATCGCCACCGCCCGCGAGATGAACCGCCAAAACTACGGCCCCTCCGCCCATCGCGAAGAGGACAGCCAGTGGATGTATTCCAAGGAGATGCAATTCCATTTCGTCAACAGCAAAACCCTCAACGCCTTCACAACCGGCGGCGAGCACATGTACATTTACACCGCGCTCTTCGAGCAGTGCAAAACTGAGGATGAGTTGGCGGCCGTGATGGCGCACGAATATGGCCACGTTTATGGTCGGCACATCCATAAATCCATGAACAGACAGTACTTGGTGTTGGGCAGCGCCGCCGCGATGGGGCTGGTCGGCTACGCGGCCGGCGGGGACAAACATGGGGATGAATATGCCTCCGCCTTCGCCAGTGCGGCCGTGCTGGTGGGGAATTTCATCGGCATGGGATACACCCGCAAGGATGAGGCCCAGGCCGACCAGATGGGGTTTGATTTTTACGTCCGCGCGGGTTGGGACCCGGCCCATTTTGCCGATTTCTTTCAAGGGTTGATCGACAAGGGGATGGATACCACACCTGAAATCCTCTCCGACCATCCACCCCTGCGCGACCGCGTGGCGGCCGCCCGCGAACGGGCAAACCAACTCCCCCCGGCCGCCCGAAACTGGCGAAAGCCCAACGTGGCGACTCCCCAGCAATTCGCCGAACTGAAGCGATGGGCCATTGAGGTCGGCCAACACATGCCCGATGACAAAAGTCTGGAAAAAGCGCAGGAATTATTGCAGGCACTCCCCCGAAGCTGCCTGACGCCGGTGGTGCAGCAAGACCAGCAACAGGCCCAACAGAAGATTATCGACGATTTGCAACGGGTTGAAGAACAACAGCGCCAGGCCGACCAGGCCGCCCGTCGGCAATCCCGTTCAGGCCATTAATTCAAGCCTCAAAATCGCTAAATGGACGCGGCCGACATCGTGCCTATACTGGAGGCGATGTCTTCCGACCGTCCACACACCTTGAGCACACTCCGCAAGCACCGGATGCGCGAACTGGCGATGCAGGTGCTCTTTTTCTGGGATTCACATGGATCCATCGATCAGGAAGGGGCACGGCGGCTGGTGACGGAGGTGGCACAGACCGAATCCATCGCCAACAAGGCTCTGGAGATGGCCATGGCCGCATGGGAATCCCGTCAGGTGGCCGACCAGTGGGTTGAACGAATCGCCCCCCAATGGCCCCCACGCCGACAACCGGGCGTCGACCGCAACATTCTCCGACTGGCGATCTGGGAATTGACCCATCGACCCACCCCCCACAAAGTCGTCGTTGATGAGGCGATCGAACTGGCCAAGGATTATTCGACCGAACAAAGCGCCTCTTTCGTCAACGGCGTGATGGATACGATTTTGAAGGAACACCGCGCCCTGATCGATCCGGCCGCGTTGTCGGACCAATCAACCACCGAGCCAACCGCACTCCAGGACTGATTTCGTCATGCGATTTTTCTCCAAAACCCTCGACAAACTTAAAGGCGCGCTCCGCAAAACCGCGCAGGTTCTCAATACCGACATCCGCACCCTTTTCGTCCCCGGCCGGCAGATCAACGAGGATTTCCTCGCCGAACTGGAGGAAAAGTTCCTGTTGGCGGACATGGGGGTGAACAACGTCGAGCGGATCGTCGATGCCATTCGCGAGCGCTGGCGGCTGGGAAAAATCCGCAACGCCCCCGAAGCCCAATCCATCGTCCGTGACGAGCTGCTGACCGGCTGGCCCGATCAGGACCGCGAGCTGCATTTCGCCCCATCTGGCCCCACCGTCCTGCTGGTGGCGGGGATCAACGGCGCCGGCAAAACCACCAGCATCGCCAAGCTGGCGTGGCTGTTGAAAAACCAGATGAACAAGAAGGTGATGCTCTGCGCATCAGACACATTCCGCGCCGCCGCCGTCGATCAACTGACGATCTGGGCGGGGCGGCTGGGGGTGGAGATCATCAAGCACAAAATGGGTTCGGACCCCGCCGCCGTCGCCTATGATGCCTGCGAGGCCGCCAAATCCCGCGGCATGGACGTTCTGATCGTGGACACCGCCGGCCGACTGCACACGCAGGAACACCTGATGCGCGAATTGACCAAAATCCGCGATGTCGTCGCCAAACGCATCGAAGGCGCTCCCCACGAAGTGCTGTTGGTTCTGGATGCCACCACCGGCCAAAACGCCATTCAACAAGCCAAAATGTTTTCCCAATCCATTGGCATTACCGGCATCGTGCTGGCCAAGTTGGATGGAACCGCCAAGGGTGGCGTCGTGCTGGCCATCCGCGACCAGCTCAACATCCCCGTCAAATTCATCGGCCTGGGCGAAACGCCCCAAGACATCGAAACCTTCGACCCACCCCGTTTTGTCGCGGCACTCTTTGGCGAAAATGCCAATCCTTCCCCCGCCTGATCCTTGATTACACCGTCCAAGTCTCACTGCCGCGCAGCAGCGTTTGCAAATCCCCCTTGCCGAGCCGTTCAACCGCATCGACCGACTGGTTTCGCACCAGTTGGGCGTAGCGTTCCTGATCAACGGCCCGGAAGACCCCCAGCGGCTCCGGGAAATCCGGATGGCGCATCCGCGAGAGCATGAAGGCCAAACTGGGATTCTCCGCCTTCTCATCGTGAATCAGCAGATCGTCGGCCGGCGAGCTGGAAAGCGAGGGCCCTTGTGGATCATTGGTCCCCTTCACGCGCACAATTTCCGGGTTCATCCCATGCACGCGGATCCCCTTGTCCAGCTCCTTGCCAAAAATCAGCGGCTTGCCATGCTCCAGATAAAGCGTGGTATCCGACTTGGTGAGCTTGTCGGTGGCGTACTCGAATGCCCCGTCATTAAAAATGTTGCAGTTCTGATAAATCTCCACAAACGCCGAACCTTTGTGTTTGGCCGCGCGTTCCAGCACATATTCCAGATGCTTGACATCGATATCGACCGCCCGAGCCGCAAAACTCGCCTCGGCCGCGATGGCGATGCTGATCGGCCGAACCGGCATGTCCGGCGAACCCATCGGCGTCGATTTGGTCTTTTTCCCATGCTCGCTGGTGGGTGAATATTGCCCCTTGGTCAGGCCATAAATGCGGTTGTTAAACAGCAGAATTTTCACATCCACATTCCGGCGGATCATGTGAATCAGATGATTGCCGCCGATGGAGAGGGCATCGCCATCTCCGGTCACCATCCACACATTTAGTTCCGGCTGTGCCAGTTTTAATCCCGTCACCAGCGTGGGCGCGCGGCCATGAATCGAGTGAAACCCGTAGGTGTTCATGTAAGACGGAAACCGGCTCGAGCAACCAATGCCGGAGATAAAGACGGTCTTGGACCGATCCGCCCCGATCTTGGCCAGCACCTTCTTGGTCTGCGCCAAAATCGCGTAATCCCCACACCCCGGGCACCAGCGAGGGTCCTGATCGCTGGCAAAATCAGCGGCTTTTAACACATTGGTCGATGGCGTTGCTGTACTCATGGGTTATTCCTGACCTTGCTCAAACTCATCATACTCACTCTTACTTTTACCCCCTCTTACTCCCTCTCCCGGTAATCCGGGGGAGGGTTGGGGAGGGGGTTTCTTTCACTGGGAAAAACGAATCCCCCACCCTGCCCTCCCCCGGATTACCGAGGGAGGGTATGAGGGAATCAAATCTCAATCCCCAAAATGATTGTTCGAGAACCATTGTCCTCTATCCTTCATCATTGATCGCTTCAATCTGCGGCGCCGGCCCATCATTGACGGAAACCATATGCCCATTCAGATTGCCCCTCAGCAGCGCATGCACGCCGCGGGTAATTTCTGAGATCGTAAACGGCTGGCCGCGGACTTTGTTCAATCCCTGTACGTCAATCAGGAATTTCGCCCGCAGCAGCATTCGCAATTGCCCCAGATTCATCTCCGGTGCCAGCACATGCTTGAACCGTTTCATCATCTCACCAAGCTGTTCGGGCAGCGGATTGAGATAGCGGATCTGGCACGATGCCACCGACACTCCCTCCTCGGTCAACTGTTGCACCGCCGCCCGGATCGCGCCATAGGTGCTCCCCCAGCCCACCAGCAGCACATCCCCGCTTTGCGGGCCGTTCCACAGATACGCCGACCCCGCCGGCTTGATCTCGGCCACTTTCTGCGCCCGCAGATGGATCATGTGTTCATGATTGGCCGGGTCATAACTGACGTTGCCGGTGACATCCTGTTTCTCCAGCCCGCCGATGCGATGTTCCAGCCCCGGCGTCCCCGGCAGCGCCCAGGGGCGCGCCCCATCCTCATTGCGCTTATAGGGCATGAACCCACCCTCATCATTGGCGGCGGTGGGGTGATGAATCACAATCTTTGGCAATTCGTCCACATCCGGAACCAGCCACGGCTCCGCGCCATTGGCGATATACCCATCGCTCAAAAACAGCACCGGCGTCATGTACTTGGTCGCGATGGTGAACGCCTCGATCAGCGCCGAAAAACAATCCGATGCCGAAGTCGCCGCCAGGATCGGCACCGGGCACTCACCGTTGCGGCCAAACATCGCCTGCAATAAATCGGCCTGTTCGGTCTTGGTGGGCAATCCGGTTGAAGGTCCGCCCCGCTGCACATTGACAATCACCACCGGCAGTTCGGTCATCACCGCCAGTCCGATCGCCTCCCCTTTGAGCGCCAACCCCGGCCCGCTGGTGCCGGTCGCCGCCAATGATCCGCCGAACGCCACGCCGATGGCCGCCCCCATCGCGGCGATTTCATCTTCCGCTTGAAACGTCATCACACCGAAATTTTTCCGTGCCGACAATTCGTGCAGAATGTCGCTGGCCGGCGTGATCGGATAGCTGCAATAGATCAATTCCTTGCCCGACAAGTGGGCCGCCGCCACCATCCCCAGTGCCACCGCTTCATTGCCGGTGATCTTGCGATACAGCCCCGAGGCGAGCTTGGCCTTGGGAACCTCGTAATGCTCCTGAAACAGCTCCGTGGTGATGCCGAAGTTGTAACCGGCCTGCAACGCCTTGGTGTTGGCACTCGCCACCTGCGGCTTTTTGGCGAATTTCTTGTTGATGTACCCCAACGTCGCATCCAGCGGCCGGCCGTACAGCCAATAAACCAGCCCCAGCGCGAACATGTTTTTGCAACGATCCGTGTCCTTGGCCCCCAGCCCCGTGTCGGCCGTCGCGGCCGCATTCAGCTTGTCGATCGGAACCTTCACCAGCCGATAACGCCCCAGCGTCCCATCCTCCAGCGGATTGGCGGTGTATTGCGCTTTTTTCAGGTCCACCGCACTGAAAGAATCCTCGTTGACAATGACGATCCCGCCGATCTTGACCGATTTCAGGTTCGTCCGCAGCGCGGCCGGGTTCATCGCCACCAGCGCATCAACCTCATCGCCGGGGGTGAAAATATCATTGCTGGAAAAATGAATCTGATACCCGCTGACCCCCGCCAGCGTGCCGGCCGGGGCGCGAATCTCGGCCGGAAAATCCGGCAGCGTGCTGATGTCATTGCCCAACAGCGCCGATGTATCTGTGAACTGTGTCCCCGCCAACTGCATCCCATCGCCCGAATCCCCGGCAAAACGGATCGTCACGGCCGGCAGGGTTTTTCTGGGTTTGGGCGAACCCGACGCCCCATCCGTCTCTGCCGATTCGATTACGGTACTCATGGCTCCATCTTCCGCGCCCGCAGCGCACTGCCCGCAATTGTTGAAAGGTGATTCAATCGACAAAACGTCGATACGCCCGGTGCGTCCCTGTCACCATATCGCGAGGTCATATAAGTGTATGATCCCCAACCCACCCGGTCCAGTTCGTTTGGATTTTCAAATGCCATCCGACAGGTCCGATTCCTATCGATCTTCGCGGAAAACCTCATCCACCGTCGTGGTGACGGTGTTCATGGCCGTCGCTGAGACTTTGGGATCCTGAATGGTCCCCCGCACATGGATTTGCAGCAATTCGTGGCGCGCCCCTTCGATCAAATCCTGAATGAACGGTAGCCGTGGCCAATTGGGATTGTCGGTGGTAAAGACCAGCTCCACCTTGCGGGTATTGAAATCGAGCGAACCGTTTCCCTGCATCACCATGTTGGATGAACGCAGCGAAATGTTCTCAAACGTCACCGTCTGCCCCTGCACCATGTAGCGCGTCGTCGCCTCGGTGAACGGACTGCTGATCGGCAGCGACAAATTGGCGATCTGCAACAACCCCAGCACCACCGGAATGCGGTACATGTTCTTGCCGTTGACCAGCACATCTCCCCGCCCGCGCCGCGAGGCGGGATCATCCCAATTCCCTTCCAGGTCCAGTGAGGCGCTGAGTTGACCTTTCAATTCCGGCTCGCGCTCGCCGGCCAGTTCCGCCACCGAGGCGTTGCGCAACAGGAGCGACATCGCATAACCGGATGGGCCATCGTCCGGAAACGACACCTCAACCTTTCCGGCCATGTCCCCACCGGCCAGATCGGCCCGCATTTTGCTCAGCCTCACCGTCGACTCATCGGCCGACTTGTCGATCCGCGCCTCAAAATTCCCACTGGATCGACCGGCGATTTTCAATTTCGGAATCTTCACCTCACCCTGCAATTCGCCCAGTTTCCCATGACGAACCGTGCCACTGAGATCAATGCCACCCTCCACATCGCTCATCGACATCCCCACCTCCATCCGGCTGTCGTTGAGGGTCAATTTCACGGCAAAATCAACATCCGCATCATTCGCCCCCTTCTGCTGATAGAGCAACTTGTCAAACGCAAACGACAGTTTCCCGCCCACTTTCAGGTTCTCAAACAGCGACGCCATCGATTTGGGCATCGCCTTGAGCAAATCCTGATCCACCGGCAGATCATCGGCCGACAGTTTCAAATCCCAGTTTGTGGAATCTCCAAGTTTTCCCGTGCCGCCAAAATGCAAAACCGCATCCCCATGCCGCGCGGTCATCTCCTTCAACAGCACCTTGTCGGCCAGAATCGTGATCGCCCCTTTGACCTCGTCCAGCCGATAGGGGAGCACGCTGGGGGTGAGCGTCAATTGCCGCGGATGCAGCGTGACTTCAAATCCGGCGGCCGAGGCCTCATCCGCCGGCGCGGTGGTCGCCTGTGAAAATCGGCCGCTGAAATTGATCTCCGCATCCACCGAACCCTGCGGGCTGACCTGATCCCAACCCTCCTGCGCCTTTTTCGGCAGCATCTTGTACAACGCCGAATCCAGCGGCAGATTGGTGGCCGATGCGTTCAGCACCGCGCGGGGGGTGTTGTCATCCCATGAAATCGCCCCGCGGACTTTGACCTGCGCCTCGCCGCGCTGACCGGTCAATTCCTTGATCCCCAGTCGGCCGGGCGTCAGCACCATTTCACCCGACAAATCACTCACCGCGAATATTCCATCCACCGGCCAGATAGACCCCTCATGCAGGTGAATGTTCAAATCCAACCCCAGATGGTCGATCTCGCCGATGGCCGTGCTCGGCCTTGTCGTCGCCTCGGATGTGGTCGGATCGGCAAACACCCGTCCTTCAATGTCCAGCTTTCCCTGCAAGCCGACCTTTTGCAGCCATTCACGTCGGTCGGCCGGCAGCGCATCCAGCAACCGCTGATCAATCGGCACGTTCGTCGCCTTGATGGTCAAATCCGGCGTCGTCGGCTTCCCATGACCGAAATTCACCCGACCATTGAGCGTCAAACTCGCATCACCCCGGCGCATCGACGCATCGACGATCTGCACATACCCATCACGCACCTGCAAGGTCGCCTTGGCGTGTTCCATCGGATATGGAAACGCCACCAACGCGCCGCTGGCATCTTCCAGATGGATGTCGGTGTTGATCGTCCAGTGCGTGCGATACCCTTCGGGCCGGGTCACCTCGCACAAAAAACTGCCGTGAAAGATCGGGTATTCACCCTTCCCATCCGGGTCCAGCAGCCGCAACGCCTCCTGCGTCTCCGGCGGAAATGCCCCCCGCAGCAGCGGCTCAGAGGAGATGTTTTTGCCCTCCACCTTCACATGCACACCGGCCGATGGGCCTAATGGCGTGATGTTTCCGTTGATGTAAATGTAACTGTTCTGATTTGGCCCACCCTCGGCCCCTTGTCCTCGCAAATCCTGAATATCCAGCCGTTCGCGGCCGGTGGTCGAATCGGTCCCGATGACAATCCGCCCCGTGGCGTTGCGCATCGGATAGGGGAAATGATCAAAGACGAATTTCCCATCCACGATCTGAATTTCACCCGTGATGTGCGGCGTCGCCCCGGCCTTGTCGCGATGAAGCTCCATCCAGATTCGGCATGTCCCTTCGGGCCGAAACCGGTCATACACCTCGCGCACCTGCGGCGGCATCGAATTCACATACCTCGGCGCGTGTGGAATGAAAATGTTTTCCGTCTGCGGCGATGAAATCTGAAAAAACGCCGCCGCTTCGGGGGAATACCCTTCAATTCGTCCCCGCCCGGTAAATGCGTTGGTCTCCACCCGCCCCGACACCTGCTTGATCTCAATCCCATCCTGCGTAAAGACAAACGTCCCCGACACCCGCTCCACCTTGATCGGCGGCGGATGAAACATCACATCAAACGGGTCCACCACGCCACCGCCGTTGAATCCACCTTGCTCAAACAGTTTCAACGTCCGCCGAATGGATGCGATGCGCTCGTTTTCCTCCCGGCTGTTCCATTCATCCGGCCGCACATCCAGCGTCACCCCATCCAGTTCGGTCTCGACGCGAAACGTCGCATTTTTCCCATTTCGCGGCGGGATGAACGACAATTCCGGTATGTCCACCCTCCCTTCCAGCTCATGTTGCTCCCACCATTGCCGCACCTGCGCCGGCAACAGCGACCGAATGTCCGGCCCGAATCTGAATTTCTCCAGCCGCAGATTCACCTGCCCCGTGTTCAGCACCACCGACCCGCTGACCACCGGCCCGATCCCTTCCGATTCCCCACGGCTTTGCAATTCAAAGTTGTACCTGCTGGTTTCCGACCCCGGCCAAAGCCTCCCTTCAATCGCCATCGAACCGCGCGGGATGAACTTTCCATTGCGAATTTCGCTGTAATCAAATTGGGCATTTCGCAGCAGAATCTCCGGCGGATGAATCGACTGCGCCCCGCCGGTGGGCAAACTGGTGGGCGTTGAATCCTCGCGCACCAGCCGCTGATAATTCCATTTGCCCGTGTCCAGGTTTTCAGTCAGCCGAACATGCGGATCAATCGCGACGATCTGCGTGGCGTCCAACCTCCCCTTGAGCATCGAACGCGGATTGTATTTGATCACAAACGACTGCGCGGTGAATATGACCGAATCTTCGCTGGTGGACTGATCCACCCGCACTGTGACATCTTCAAGCCGCAAACCTTCAAAAATCGACAATCGCGCCGACCCCACCTCCACCGGTCCTCCCAGCACCTTGGACAGGTAGCTTTCCGCCATGGCGCGCACACGATTGGAATCGGTGATGTACAAATACCCCCCGATGATCGCGGTCAACAGCAGCAGCAGAACAATCATCCCCCATCGGCGCATCCCGCACATTCTGGGTTGGAATGGATGGCCCGGCCGCCAGGGTCGGTCAAACAGGCGGTCGGGTTGAAAGGCCGTATTGGACATTCATCTACATCGATTCAATTGGCCTTGGGCCGTCGAATGAATGCGACGGCGGCCAAAATCGCCATGGGCGGCTCGACCGGTATGCGATAACGCAAGGAACCCACGGACATCGCATGTATCACTGTAAAATATATCGCCGGAATCAGCACGAACACTTTCGCGGATCGTGCCAGCGACCTCCGCCCCAATCCAACCAGCGCCAACAGGTCAAACGGCACACTGTAACACAATGCCGCCAAGACATATAAACCCTTGCTGCCAAATTGGTTACTGAGCGGCAGGGGACTCCAGGTGCGGGCGATTTTGCTGGCCGCCAATTCCACCGACCGCCACGGGTGCGACGTCGCATATTCCCAAGCCAATACCTGCAAATATCGCGAGCGTTGTACTTCCCCCATCTGTTTCAAATCCGCCCCCGCGAAATTTTGCAAAAAACGCTGGTCGCTAGCGCCTGTCGCCTGTGGGTTGAACCCATCGTAGGCCGTGATGCCACTATTGGTGGTGGTCCAAATCCAATGCCCCAATATCCTGTGGTTGCGAATCGCCCAAGGCAACAACATCATCACCATCAGGGCCAGATTCACGCCCGATAAAATCATCGCCCGGCGTATAGTTTGATACGCTTTTGATCCTGCCAAGTTCATCCAACAAGCCCCCAGCGGCACGAGGACCGGCAGAAGCATCGCCGAGGGGCGAACCATTATCGCAAACCCAAGAACTAATCCTCCGGTAAAGACCGCGCCGATTCGCAATGGTTTGCCGGCCGCGATCGCCATGAAATAAATGCCCCAGGCCAGCAGTGACGTAAACAACGTTTCCGACAAAATTAAACCGCTGAAATAAATCAGAAACGGATTGAACGCCACCAATCCCGCCGCCAGCAGGCTCAGCCATTGGCTTCTACCAATGATCCGCCTGCCCAACAGATAAATCGCCAAGACCGTTGAGGTGTCCAGCAGTACCTGCGCCAACCGAATGACAACCACATTCCCCCCACAGGCGGCCACAAAGAGCGGATAGCCCGGTGTGCGATAGGCGTAAACCACCTGCTCAAATCGATTGTCGTAAAAGTATAAACTATGGTGGTGTAAGAGGTTGCGGCCAAGTGAAAGATATTCCACTTGATCGGGCAGGTTGCTTAACAGCGTTTCGTCGGCCGGCTGATGCCACGCCCAACCCAGCCGGATGGCCAGAGCGATGGTCAACAAGATGAGCAGGAACGCACCAGCCCGGTTCATGGATCAAGAGACTACACGAGTGGGAACATTTCGCCAGAACAAAACAAAATAAGAGTACACAATCCGAATTGGTCGATGTACAATCATGTAGGTGTGCCGGGGGTCGGCGACCGACCTTTCGGTTCACATCATGTCCGAGGTGTAGGCAAATCCAACGGTCAGGAGGTGTTGCATGAGCAGCACAACCCGCGACGATCTGGACAACACCGACGTCCAGCGTGTCTCCAGTCCGCAATCGATCAACCTGAGCGACAGCGTGGTGGCAATGCCCACCAAGGTCTGCTGCGTTTGCGGCGAAAATGTTTCCGGCAAGCCGCGCATGAAGGACCATTCCGGGCGCTATTGGTGCTACGAGTGCGGCATGGCGGACCAGCAGAAAAAGCACAATCAAACACTCAGCGGGACCACCATTCAGGGGGTGCACGAGCTGGCGTGTCCTGATTGCGGCAAAATGTTCGCGCTGGCGAAGCTTCAGATCCACGAAGATGTCCAACTGTGCGAGCCATGCGTGACCAAACGCAAGGCCGCCGCCAAGCGCGAGGTGGTGCGCATCGCCGCGGCGCAGGCCGAAGCGGAGGAAATCGCCCATAAACAGCGGTTTTGGCTGCTGATCGGCGGCGTGGTGGCGGCGATCCTGGTTCTCTTTTTCCTGATCCGCACAATGGTCTCGTAGGTTGATTTGACGGCGAAGCTCTGGCGCGGCGGGGGGATTTATGGTATAGATCGCCGCGCGATATGGCGCGGGACACACTGGACATGCGCGTGCAAAAGGCCGAAGCCCTCGTGGCGGGTCTGCGCGCGGAGCCGACATTGGCCAAGGCGATGCAACGCTGGCGTGCAGATGCGGCGGCGCTGCGGTTTCATCTGCGACATCGTGCGGGGGACAAACCGATCATCGTCGTTATAGGTGGCACGGGGACGGGCAAAAGCACCGTGGTCAACCGACTGCTGGGTAAAGAGATTTCCGCCACCAGTTATCGAAGAACGTATACCGCCGGCGCTGTGGCGGCGGCGCGGGGGCCGGGCGATGTGCCGGCAGGCTGGCTGGGGGTGGAACATAGTCTGGCCGAACACATTCCATCGGCCGGGCGGGGTGAGGCGCTGATCATCGCGCCGGCCGAGTCGGAATTGACAGAGCATATCGTGCTGGTGGATACGCCCGATGTGGATGGGGACCAGCCCATGCACCATGAACAGGCGGATCGAGCCTTCAGATGGGCGCAGGGGCTGGTGTTTGTGGTGACGCCTGAAAAATATCAGATGACGGAATTGTCGGCGTATTATCGGCTGGCACAGCGATATGCGGTGGGGGCGTTGTTCATCATGAACAAGTGCGAAGAATCCGCGGTGCTGGATGATTACGCGCAGCAATTGTCTGGCCGGGGGTGGGTGGAGCCGAGGATATTCGCCGTTCCGCGCGATGATGCGGCCTATGAGCCGCCGGTGGAGGCGAATTTGGCCGCATTGCGGCAGGTGCTGGGCGATCCGGCTTGGAAACAGCCGCCGCGAGTTGAGGGGATCAATCTTCGCGCGGACGATCTGGCCGGTCGATTGCAGGATCAGATCATCAACCCGTTGCGCCAGATGCGCACCGAGGCGCAACACCTCATGCAATCGTTGCGTTTGCTGATCGCCCCGGAGCCGGGGGTGGATGTGAATCCGGTCACGCAGCAATTGCAGCGTCGATTGCAGCAGCGCAGCGTGTTGTATCTGATGGGGCCGCAGCGGGTGTTGGATCGGGTGCGGCAGGTTCCGGGATTGATCGCCCGGTTGCCGCGCACGGCTTGGGATTTTGTCATTCAGGGTGACAAGCCGAGTCTGGATGATCCATCCATGCCGGGCGATGCGCGGGAAGTGCCGGATTTTTCGGCCATCCTCTGTGATCAGTTCAAGATTCTGCACAGCCGGATGGACGATCTGATACGTTCCAACGCCACCGGCCAGCGCTGGGTTGAACAACAGGAGCCGGCCTATCGCGAATCATTGCTGCCGGTCGATCAGGCGGGAGCGATTGCGCAGGAGGAATTGGCGGAGCTTAAACAATGGTTGGAGCAGCGCTGGAACGCGACGCCGCGCGACACGGCCATTTTGATGAAGCTGATCAAGCACCTGCCGGGTGGCAAAAAGCTGGCCCAGTGGACCGAGGCCGCACCTTATCTGCTGGCGGTTGTGGTGGCGACCCATCACGCGTTTTTCGGGCATATTGACCTGATGATTCTGGGGGGCTGGACGCTGGCGACGTGGTTGACCGAACGGTTGAGCAACGAAGTGGCTTCCCGAACCCGAAAGGCCAACGCGCGCATCGCCGAACGGTTCGCCGAACTGGCGCAGCAACAGGTTGAGCGCGTGTGTGATTGGATTGATGGTCGGGTTCCGGGCGAAATTGATTTGGACCGGTTGCAACAGTCGGTGGAGGAGATGAGGCCATGAGCAATCCCAATCCACCCACCGGCGAAACCTTGATGGAACTGGTCAAACAGACGATGGCGCTCACCGGCGCGCAGAGGCCGGAAATGGTCCGCGACGATGCGCCGGTGTTGCGCGATGATGCCCTGCAAGCGGATCGATTTTATCTCGTCGGCCTGATCGGTGGAAAAGAAGTTGGCAAAAGCGCGCTGGTCAACGCGCTGGTCGGCCGATCCATCACCGAACAATCCAGCCACGGCCCCGGCACGCATCAGGTCATCGCCTATGCGCATCAGGCGCAGATTGAACCGTTGAAGGCGCTTTTGGAACAGGAAGTACCGGGTCAGTATCGGCTCATCGGGCACACGATTGAATCGTTGCGACAGCAGGTGCTGCTGGATCTGCCCGACATCGACAGCCACTGGCAGCAGCATGTCGAGATCACCCGCCGGATGTTGCGGCACATGCTCTTTCCAATTTGGGTGCAGAGCGTTGAAAAATATGCCGATCAGCAGCCGCGCGAAATGCTCAAAAAGGTGTCGGCCGGCAACGCGCCGGAGAATTTTCTGTTCGTGTTGAACAAGGCCGATCAGGTGGTCGCCCGCGAGGGGCAGGGGGCGGCCGAGGAATTGCGTGATGATTATGCCCGGCGGTTGGCCAAGGTGTTGTCGTTGCCCTCATCGCCGCGCGTGTGGCTGGTGAGCGCCGCGCAAGGCGAGGGGTTTGATCTGCCCGAACTGCGGCAGGCGTTGTCGCGGCAAAAGTCTGAACAGGCCGTGAATCAGTCCGTGCAACGGGCCGGCCGGCAGCGTGGGTTGACGGTGCTCAACTGGCTGGAGCATCAGGATTTGCCCGGCCGATTGAAACGGCTGGAGCGACTTGAAATTGACGCGCAGGAACAGGTGGCCGACCGATTGGGGCGAATTGTGTTGGAAGAGGCCGTGCCGGCGATTCTGGATGATCCGGCCCATCGGTTGGCGCTGGTGGATGAATGTCAGCAAAGACGGATGAAACGCTGGCCGATTGTCGGCATTGTCCACACGGTGTTGGGGCCGTTGGTGGGGGTGTGGCGCAGAAGGTTGTCGATTCCGCAGCAGCAGGGGTTGACCGGTCCTGAGGCGCTGGTGAGTTTGTATCTGCGCGAAGGGGAGAGGGATTTGTCATCGGCCGTGCAGACGACATTCGCCCATCTGCAACAATCCGCGCCGGCCATCGGGGAGTTGTATCGCGATCATAAACTGTGGGAATCGGTCTGGGCCGAGGGAGCCGTGGGAGATTTGCGCCGTTCGATGGCGGCCGTCGTGCAGCGCCAACGACAGGTGCTCAGCGACCGTGTCGGGGGGCGCGACAACATCATCGCCGCGTTTGTGCGAAGCATCCTGACATGGGGGGCGTTGCTCTGGTTCCCGATCGTGCAACCCATTTTGGAAGCGGTTTTGCGCGACTGGCAGGGGGGATCGGTGACGCATCTGGGTTTGCTGGTGGTGCGAATCATGGGCGTGACATTTCTGCTGCAAAACGCCTCATTTTTGTTGCTCTGGTTTTTTGTCCTGTGGGCTTATGTCCGCTGGGACACCCAGCGCCGGGTGGATAGGCAGCTTCAACGGTTGAAAAATGCGGTTGATGCCGACTCATCAACCAACCTGACCGCCGCCGCGGCGCAGT
Source organism: Phycisphaerales bacterium (assembly GCA_020847545.1). Classification (GTDB taxonomy): domain Bacteria; phylum Planctomycetota; class Phycisphaerae; order Tepidisphaerales; family Tepidisphaeraceae; genus JADYZN01. Next base: position 14,430 of record JADLBV010000070.1, on the reverse strand, counting down.
GGCTGGCTTCATTGACCGAACCCATTCGGCAGTCACGGAACCGGATGGGGAAGTTGATGGAACGAATCGCCCATTTCAAGGATTCGCTGGCGGCGTAATTACAACAGATACCGCGCCCGGTTGACCGCCCATTGGATGAGGCGGTCGATGTTGGGTCGCTTGCGCCACTCGGAGGGTTGTATCCTTTTGGCGTACATGACATCGTTGTCAAACAGGTCGTTGAGTTGTCGGCCGAATTCGCCCGAGTGGATCAGCGCCGAAATTTCAAGGTTGTATTCGATGCTGCGATAGTCCAGGTTGGCCGATCCCATCACCGCCAGTTGTGAATCGATCACCAGCGTCTTGGCGTGCAGCACCACACTTTGTCGTTCGTAAATTTCAACTCCCGCGCTCATCATCTTTTCGTAAAACGACCGCGCCGCCCAGGTGAGGATCGGCAGGTCGCTCTTGCCCGGCAGCATCAGGCGGACGCGCACGCCCCGTTTGGCCGCCCGGCACAATTCATTGATCAGCAGGTCGGAGGGGGCGAAATAAGCCATGGTCAGATCGATGCTTTTGTTCGCCCGTTGCATCAGATTCTGGAAAAACTCGGCCAATGGGCTGAAGACCGTCGGCACCGAAGCCAGAATTCCCAAGTCCCCCTCACGGTGTGTTGCGGGGAGGTCAAGCGCCCCGTGATAGCCCGCCTTGGTTCCCGCCCAGGTCGGTCGGCGGGATTGGTTTGATCGTCGCGCGGATCGGCGCATTTCAAGTTGAGTTGCCTGTGGGACGATGGAGCCTAGGTTGTAGATGTATTCTGCCTTGCCGATGCGCCCGCCGGTGGAAACATAATGCCAGGACTTTGCAAAAGCGTGCAAAAACCGCCGTGCGGCCGGCCCGACGATGCCGATGGCGTTGTCGCGCCAGAATTCGGCGCAGGAACCCTGTGATGGGACCACCCACGAGCCGGCGTATTGCGAGCCGATGTTCAACCCTCCCATGCCGACGATGTTGTCATCGATCACCAGCAGTTTGCGGTGGTTGCGGTTGAATGGCCGCCAGCCGAAACGGTTTTCCCAGGGTCGGATCGGATGAAACGCCTGTAGATGAACCCCCGCATCGCGCATCTGGCGGAACATCGCCCGATCCGAACCGCTCGATCCGAAGGAGTCGTAGATCAGGTAGACATCGACCCCTTGGCGGGATTTTCGGCTCAGCAGGTCGGCAAAAGCCCTGCCGGTCTGGTCGCCGGCGAAGATATAAACTTCAAGGCAGATGCGGAATTTTGCCTGTGCGATCGCCTCAAAGGCGGCGTGCAGGGCCTGGCCATCCTTGTAAAGCTGCACACGCGATCCATCCCCCAGACCCACCGGATGGGGAACCACCCACCCATCATCGTCGCTGCCCGGTTCAATGTTGACCCCGCTGGAGGTTCCCACCCTGCGGGGCGCATCGGCATCGCGTTCAACCACGTTCGGCTTGAACGCTCGTGCAATGGCGAAATCATCGGCATCGGTCACCCGCATGAACGCCATGTTAGCCCGATGGGCATGATTGAGGCCAGTTAATTTGTTCCTGAAACGGCCCGGTGGAAAATTTTATAAAAATCATGCCTCTTGGCTGATTTTTACCCCTTTGGCCCTTGGCAATCGTGGAACGGATGATAAATTTAGGGGATTCTTTTAAGGGATGCACCCGTGGCAATGCGAGAATCCAGCACGAAGCTGATTTATGATTTTCATTCGATGTTTTATGATGCCACCTTCGGGCGGCTGGTGAAACGTCGGATCGCGCGCGCCTTGTCGCACATGAACATTTCCGAAAGCGACCGGGTGTTGGATTTGGGGATCGGGACGGGGGCGTCGTTGAATTTTTATCCGCGACGGGGCAAGGTGGTCGGCGTTGATCTGTCCAGCGGGATGCTTCGCGAATGCCGAAAGAAAATCCGCGAAAACGGGATGGATCATGCCGTGGTGTTTCAGGGGGATGCGTTGCGGCTGCCCTTTGCCGACAGCACCTTTGATCATATTTTCATCAGCCATGTGATCAGCGTCGTCAGCGATCCGTATCGCCTGATCAGCGAGGCCCAGCGCGTGGCCAAGCCCAATGCGCGGATCGTCATTTTGAACCATTTTCAGTCGACCAACCGGTTTATCGCGCTGTTGGAAAAATGGCTTTGTCCGCTTTGCACCCGCCTGGGTTGGCGCAGCGATCTGCCGTTGCAGGATTTGGTTCGTCGGACCGGTGTGGAAATCGACTACCGCTACAAACTCGAAAGCATCGACCTGTGGGAGACGGTGGTTATCACCAACACCAAGTCGGCGGTGACGACACCCCAGGCGCCACTGGCGGCCTGATGGGATGTAAGTTCTGATGCTGACAATACTTACCATTGGCTGACAGATCGTCTTATTTTAATTGAAACTCAGTCTCATTGTGCTATAATCCTTCAACGACGTGGGCACATCCGCGTCCTGGAGATGAGTTCACATGCGGAAATTCTGCACGGTTGAATCCTGTAATCAGTGTGATGACCCCCGCACCTGCACGTTGAATCGTCTTGGCATTGGGTGTTGCGGGCAGGTGCATTCGGTGGGGGGGGATATGGATCTGCGCCGTCGGCTGCTGGAGATGGGATTTTGCAACGGCGCCAATGTGGAAGTGATCCGGCGGGCGCCGCTGGGGGATCCGATCGAATTTCGCCTGCGCGGCTATCACCTGTCGCTGCGTGATGAGCAGGCCCGGCATGTGAATATTCTTCCCGCCTCGCGGTAATTGTTTCCCCATGACGCCGTGTAGGATTGACTTGGAAATTCAGCATTGGGCTGGAGATGTCCTCCTGTTGCGAAAAACCCGAAACCACCGTTGTCAAAGCCACGTTGACCGTAGCGTTGGCGGGCAATCCCAATAGCGGCAAGACCACCCTCTTTAATGCGCTGACCGGATTGCGGCAGAAGGTCGCCAACTATCCCGGCGTGACGGTCGAGAAGAAGACCGGTCGGTGCAAACTCCCATCGGGACAATGGATCAACATTATCGATCTGCCGGGGACATACAGCCTCATCAGCCGATCACCCGATGAGCAGGTGGCGATGGAGGTGTTGCGCGGATTGCGCGCGGACACGCCAGCGCCCGATGCCGTGGTTGTGGTGGTAGACGCGAGCAATTTGCAGCGGAATTTGTATCTGGTCAGCCAGTTGATCGAGTTGGGCCGGCCGATGGTGGTGGCGCTGAACATGATGGATTTGGCCGAGCAGCGCGGCAAGCCGGTGTCGGCCGAGGCGTTGTCCAGGGAGCTGGGCGTGCCGGTGGTGCCGGTGGTGGGGCATCAACGCAAGGGGATCGAGCATTTGAAGCAGGTCATTGCGCAGGCGAAGGTTGCGCCGATGCCCGATTGGCCGTTGCCGGATGCGATGAAGGAGGAGTTGATGCTGGTGGGGGGCGGGTTGGCGATTTTGCACGATGGGCCTGAGGACCATGAGTCGAAAGACTCAATGCCAACCGGCAATGGAAAGGGGGGATTGCTGGACCGATACAAGGCGATAGCCGAGCGGCTGCTGATCGGCGACCGCGCGGGGGATTTGCTGTCATTGTCGCAAAAAGAGCCGGTGACTTCCCTGTTAAAATCCGCGGCGGGGCGGATGGGCCAGTTGGGCATCGAGCCGATGCAGGCGGACATTGAGGCGCATTATCGTTGGATTGAACAGGTCGGCGACAGGGCGTTGGGGCATGTTGATGGGCCGAAGGTTCCGGCCGCACCGGAGGCTGAGGTTCGATCTCGAAGCTGGACGGAACGGATCGATGCGATCTGCATTCACAAGTTCTGGGGGTTGCTGATTTTCACGGCCATCATGGCGACCCTCTTTGTCAGCATTTTCTGGCTGGCGCAGCCGGTGATGGATGGGATTGATGGGGGTGTCAGTTGGCTGGGGGCGCAGGTGGCGTCGTGGCTGCCCGATGGGCCGGTGCGTGATCTGGTGAACGATGGGATTTTCGCCGGTGTGGGGGCGGTGGTGGTCTTTGTGCCGCAGATTGCGCTCCTCTTTTTCTTTTTGTCGATATTGGAGGACAGCGGATATCTGGCGCGGGCGGCGTTTTTGATGGATCGCCTGCTGGCCAAAGTGGGGCTGCATGGGAAAAGTTTCATTCCGCTGTTAAGCAGTTTCGCCTGTGCGATTCCCGGCATCATGGCGACACGGACCATCGAAAGCCGAAAGGATCGGCTGGCGACGATTTTTGTCGCGCCGTTTATGAGTTGCAGCGCCCGTTTGCCGGTTTATACGCTGCTGATCGGGACGTTTTTCGCGGCCTATGGACCGTTCAAACAGGCCGGGATCATGCTGGCGCTCTACGCCTTGGGGATCGTGGCGGCGGCGGGGACGGCGTGGGTCTTCAAACGCTCCATGCTCAAAGGCCCCAAGCCCGCGTTTATTCTCGAATTGCCCACCTACAAGATGCCGCAGGCATCGCAGGTGGCGCGCAGCGTCTTCACCAACACCAAGGCCTTTTTGACCAAGGCGGGGACGACGATTTTCTGTTTGAGCGTCATCCTGTGGGCGATGATGTATTACCCGCGCATGCCCAAGTCGCATGTGGAACAGGTTGAACAGCAGGCTTCGTTGCACAATCAGGATGTCGATACGGCCATCGCGGGCGAACAGTTGCGCTACAGCGTGGCGGGTCGGTTTGGGCATTTGATCGAGCCGGCGATTCGCCCGTTGGGATATGATTGGAAAATGGGGGTGGGGTTGGTGGGTGCGTTTGCGGCCCGCGAGGTGTTTGTCAGCACGATGGGGATCGTCTACAGCGTCGGCGATGTGGAGCAGGAGGCGACGCCGCTGGAAGATGCCATGCGGGCGGATCATTATGCCGATGGGAGGGCGGTTTGGACGCCGGTGGTGGCATTGAGTTTGCTGGTTTGGTTTGTATTGGCGATGCAGTGCATGAGTACATTGGCGGTGGTTCGCCGTGAGACGGGTGGGTGGAAATGGCCGCTCGTGATGCTGGTCTACATGAACGCGCTGGCGTATGTGGTGAGCCTAGCGGTTTATCAGGTGGGGACGCGGTTTTTGCACGGATAGTGGCGATGTCGATGTGGATACAACATCTTGTGGTCCTGATCCTTGCTGGCGTTGCGGTATGGATCATCGCCCGGCAGGCATTTGGCGCGTTGCGCGGCCGGAGTACCAGCATGGCAGGGTGTGGAAGCTGCAAGGGTTGCTCAACGGTTGCACCGCCCGTAGTTGTGGAATATCGGCCGACAACCCGCATCGTTTTTCTGCCTAGCGATTCAATTGGCATTCACAGGAAGCAATAGGCCGATTACTACCACTTGGGTTGCTGCTGCGTCAGACAGTGGATCGCGCCCAAACCCCAGATCAGTTCAATGCAGTCGATGCCGATCACTTTGTGTTTGGGCAAATGGTGCTGGAGAATTTCCAGTGCCTTGCGGTCGTTTTTGCGATGGCGATAGGTTGGCACCAGCAGGGCGCCGTTGACGAAATAAAAGTTGACGTAGGTTGCCGGCAGGCGCTGTTTGTCGTATTCGATCACGCCGGGCATGGGGATTTCGATGATCTCGAATGGCCGGCCATCCTGGTCGCGCAGTTGGTCCAGTTGACGCCGGGCGCTTCGCAAAATCTTGTAATTTTTATCCTTGGGATCCTCCTCCATGGCGATCACAATTTGTCGTGGCGAGATGAAGCGGGCCAGATCGTCGATGTGCCCATCGGTGTCATCCCCATCGATGCCGCCGGTCAGCCAGCAGACGTGCTTTTGGCCGTAATAATCCTTCAGATATTGTTCGATCTGTTCCCTGCTCAAATCCGGGTTGCGGTTTTTGTTCAGCAGGCAATCGGTGGTGGTCAGGACCGTCCCGGCTCCGTTGAATTCAACGCTTCCCCCTTCCATGATGACCTTTGGATAAAACACCGGCAGCTTCAGAATCTCCGCCACCCGTGTCGGCACCGCATCATCCTCACCATACGGCGGATATTTCCCGCCCCATGCGTTGAATCCCCAGTCCACGATCGCGGCCTGTGTCTTGCCGCGTGACTTTTTCAACACAAACGCCGGCCCATGATCACGGCACCAGCTTTCGTTGGTGGGGATGTGATGAAAGGAGATGTTGCGGATCGGGCAGCCATGTTCCTTGAGTTGCCGGCGGACGATGTATTCCCAGTTGTCGTTGGGGACGTTGATGTGGACCCGTTCACGCTGTTGGATCGCATCCATGATCCGCGCCAGATTTTCCGGGATGGTGTGATATTTGCCCGGAAACGAAATCCCCTCCGGCCGGGGCCAACTGAACCAGGTTCCTTCGTGCGGATGCCATTCGGGGGGGAAGGTGTATCCCAATTCAGCGGGTGTTTGATGGAGTATTTTCGCTTTTTTTGCCATGGATTGATTTACCCAATGATGGTTTTTGTATTTTGCGTGGAGTCGGGGATTGAATTGAAGATGGTCCGCGGGGCGGACCCTACGAAATCATGATTCGGTATGTAGGGTCCGCCCCGCGGACCATTCATTTTCACCATGATCCAATTCCGTTGGTTCCCAAAGCATCAACGGCACGGGAAGATCCCGTGCCGCTGGGGAGAGTTTCGATCCCTGAACCGACGATTATTTCGGCGGTTCCTTGGCGTTGAGCCACGGCATCATTTTACGCAATTTTCTGCCGGTCACTTCGACCGGGTGATTGTTGTCCTGTTCGTAGAGCCGTTTGAAATTCTTCATGCCCCCTTCATATTCCGCGCGCCATTCCCTGGCGAACTGGCCGCTGGTGATTTCGGAGAGGATTTTCTTCATCTCCTGCTTGGTCTGCTGGTTGATCAGCCGCGGCCCGCGGGTCAGGTCCCCATATTCGGCCGTGTTGGAGATGCTGTAGCGCATGTAATCCAACCCGCCCTGATAGATCAGGTCCACGATCAGTTTCACCTCGTGGACGCATTCAAAGTAAGCCATTTCAGGTGGATAACCGGCCTCGATCAGCGTCTCAAACCCCGCCTTGATCAAGGCGGACAACCCGCCGCACAAGACGGCCTGTTCGCCGAACAGATCGGTTTCGCACTCATCCTTGAAGGTGGTCTCGATCACCCCCGACCGCGCGCCGCCGATGCCGCGCGCCCACGCCAGGCCGATGTTGCGGGCGTTGCCGGTGGCGTTTTGAAACACCGCCAACAGGCATGGCACGCCGCCACCTTTTTCAAATTCACTGCGCACCAGATGGCCCGGCCCCTTGGGGGCCACCAGCAGCACATCCACATCCTTGGGGGGCACAATCGTCTTGAAATGGACGTTGAAACCGTGGGTCGCCCCAAGTGCCTGTCCCGCCTTGAGATGCGGCGCGATGCTCTTGGTGTACACCTCCGGCTGCACCTCATCGGGCAGTGTAACGATGATCAGGTCGGCCGCCTTGACGGCCTCGTCGACGCTGACCGGATTGAATCCCTTTTCGATGGCGAGCCGCCCGTTGGGGCTGTCCTTGCGGTTGGCGACGATCACCTTGACTCCGCTGTCGCGCAGATTTAACCCGTGGGCGTGTCCCTGCGACCCAAACCCGATGATCGCCACCGTTTTGCCCTTGAGGGCATCCAGCGGGGCATCCTTCTCATACACCATCTTCAACGGCTCAGCCATGTTCAAATTCCTTTCATTCTCAATTGGAAACTTCGGATGCTATCCCACCATGACGGGCCTGTCAAAATGCGGATGTTCAATATCGTGGGCAGTGTCGATTTCGCCGCTTGCTCCATCGGTTGGGGTGGACATAATGGGGTTTTGTAGTCAAACCAAACCAAAGGAAGGTCGTTCACCATGGCGCAGCAACAGTATCGAAGCGAAAAGGATTCAATGGGGGAGATGCAGGTTCCGGCCGAGGCGTATTATGGGGCGCAGACCGGGCGGGCGGTGGAGAATTTTCCCATCTCCGACCTGCGTTTTGGCCGGCGGTTCATCGCGGCGATGGGGTTGATCAAATGGGCAGCGGCACAGATCAATACCGAGTTGAAATTGATCGATGAGTCCAAAAAATCCCTCATCCAACAGGCGGCGCAGGAGGTCATCGACGGCAAGCTGGACGATCAGTTTGTCATCGACATCTTCCAGACCGGATCGGGCACCAGCACCAACATGAACACCAACGAGGTGATCGCCTCGCGCGCCAATGAGATCGCCACCGGCAAACGGGGTGGCAAATCCCCCATCCATCCCAATGACCACGTCAACATGGAACAAAGTTCCAACGATGCCATCCCCACGGCCATGCACATCAGCGCGGCCGTGGCGATCAAGGAGACGTTGTCGCCCGCGTTGCAATATCTCAGTGACAAGCTGCAGGCCAAGGCGGATGCCCTCGATGGCGTGGTCAAGATCGGACGAACGCATTTGCAGGATGCCACGCCGATCCGGTTGGGACAGGAAATTTCCGGCTATGCCCATCAGGCCCGGTTGGGAGTTGACCGTTGCCAGAAGGCGATCAAGTCGTTGCGGGAATTGCCGTTGGGCGGCACGGCCGTCGGGACGGGGATCAATTCGCATCCTGATTTTGCCAAACATGCCATCGCCGTGATCGCGCAAAAAACCGGCATCGATTTTGTCGAGGCGCGCAATCATTTTGAGGCACAGGCCGCCAAGGATGGGATCGTCGAGGCATCGGGTCAGCTTAAAACCATCGCGGTGAGTATGACCAAAATCGCCAACGACATCCGCTGGCTGGCGAGCGGTCCGCGTTGCGGCATCGGCGAGATCAGCATCCCCGCCACCCAGCCGGGCAGTTCGATCATGCCCAGCAAGGTCAACCCGGTGATGAGCGAAATGGCCTTGATGGTGGCGGCACAGGTCATCGGCAATGATGCCACCATCACCTTCGCCGGCAGCGGCATCGGCAGCAGTTTTGAATTGAATGTGATGATGCCGGTGATGGCTTACAACATTCTCCAGTCCATCGAATTGCTGGCCCGCGCTGCCCGCGTCTTTGCGGATCGCACGGTGGCGGGCATCGAAGCCAACACCGAGCGATGTGAAAGCCTCGTCGAACAATCGCTGGCGATGTGCACCAGCCTCGCCCCGGTCATCGGCTATGACCAGGCGGCCGACATCGCCAAGGAATCCTTCAAAACCGGCAAAACCGTCCGCCAGGTCGCCCAACAGCGAAAATTGATGTCCGATGCGGAGCTGAACAAGGTTCTCGATGCCCGCCGGATGACCCAACCCCAGGCCGACATGGTCGGCAGCGGGGGCGGGTGATTCGCCGGTAAAAACACACAATTTGCAGTGTCGATTTTGTAGGGTCCGCACCTGTTCGGACCATCTTATTCGTTCACATGAGGAGTGAATGGTCCGCACGGGTGCGGACCCTACGGAACATCATCGCTGGAAGTAGATGGTGGATCATGAGGCGACAGAAACATCTCCTTGTCATAATGCCAGATCGCTTTTAATTCCCCGTTAATGTTCGTTATTTTAACAGTGTTTTCAGGTGATATCTGCCATGTTTCTGTCAACGCCATGAGAACCGCTGTACCATCGAGGCTATTTGAGAATGTATAAAATGACAGTTTTGGCAGAGTTGACTGTGTCTGATCAAGGGCCACAAAATCAGATTCAAATGCCTTCGTCGCAATTCCGTTTGCAATCACAAATACTCGACATTGTCCATGCATTGTGGAACCAGAATAGCCCTTGAGTGTATATGAGAGTATTGCGATTGTACCATCCTTCAACTGTCGCGCTATGGGTGAATAGCGGAGGCTGTTAGTGCCATCACATTCGATGTGTAAAATTATTTTCTTTCGGTCAAACACATAAACTGAATTTGCTGCAATATGAGGATTTAATCCATTTGCTGATGATCTGGACCGACACCAAATGACATAATCACGATTGTAGAATAAGACTGTGTCTTGACGAACAACGCCTGCTTCCTGTTTCGATGGCTCTTCGACCTGACATCTTAAAAGAAGTTGGTCTAGCGGCTCAAGGAAGTGATTTGAGTTTCCAAAAAATGTACGACTCCAGAAGCCAATTCCAATACCAAAAAACAGAAGAATTAAAAGGATGCTGGCCTTACGCATCAAAATATTCCTTTCGCATGAATGAATTGTATATGATGTGATCATTTATATCGAAAAACGCCGGTTGCGGGGCCAATTGCGATTTGCGGGCGGTTGGATAGGATTCTGACCTTCCGCAATCGCAGTATGAGCATGAATTTGCAACAACCGGACTCCGCCACCGCCCAAGCCAGTCAGGCCGTCGGGTCGTCGCCGACCATTGATAAGGTTTCGATCGTCATCCCCGTTTACAACGAGGTGGATACGATTCAGAAACTGGTCGGTCTGGTTGTGGCGGCCGAGCTTCCACCCGGCATCGTCCGGGAAATCATCTGTGTCAACGACTGTTCCACCGATGGGACGGCCGGAAAACTCGACCAGTTACCGCAACTATTTGCCAATACTGAATTTAAGATCAATCACAAACCTGTCAACCAGGGCAAGGGAGCGGCCTTGCGCGATGGGTTCAAGCTCGCCACCGGACAGGTTGTGCTGGTTCAGGATGCCGACCTCGAATACGACCCTGACGATTACATGAAATTGCTCCAGCCGATCGTGGATGGGAAGGCGGATGTGGTTTATGGCAGCCGGTTTATCGGCGAGCCGCACCGTGTGCTCTATTTCTGGCACACCATCGGCAACAAATTTCTGACCCATTTCAGCAACATGTTCACCAATCTGAACCTGACGGACATGGAGGTCTGCTACAAGGTGTTTCGCAAGCCGATTCTTGACCGCATACAGATTCGGTGCAATCGGTTCGGGTTTGAACCTGAAATTACGGCAAAAATCGCTAAAATCAGGCCGCGGCTGCGGATTTATGAAGTTGGCGTGGCGTATTATGGACGCAGCTATGAAGAGGGGAAAAAGATCACCTGGAAAGATGGTCTGAAGGCGATATTGACGATCATTCGGTTTCGGTTCAGCAATTAGCCTTGGACGGAGCGGGAGCCAATTATGCGTGTGTTGATATCGGGAGCGGCGGGTTTTCTTGGGTCGCATTTGAGCGATCTGCTGCTGGCCGATGGCGCGCGGGTGGTGGGGGTGGACAATTTCGTCACCGGCCGGCCGGAAAATATTGCCCATTTGCGGAATCATCCGCGATTTGAGTTGATTCGACACGATGTCACCGAGCCGTTGAAAATCGACGGGGCAATTGATCAGATATTCCATTTGGCATCGCCCGCCTCTCCGGTGGCGTATGACAAGATGCGGATCGCCACCATGAAGGTGAACAGCCAGGGGACGTGGAATCTGCTCGATTTGGCGGTGGAGAAAAACGCACGGTTTCTGGTCGCCAGCACCAGCGAAATTTATGGCGATCCGGCCGTCCATCCCCAACGCGAGGAATACTGGGGAAACGTCAATCCCATCGGCCTGCGCAGCATGTATGAGGAGGCCAAGCGGTTCAGCGAGGCCTGCACCATGGCGTATCATCGCGAACGCCAGGCCGATACGCGGATCATCCGAATCTTCAACACCTACGGCCCGCGCATGGGGTTGAAGGATGGGCGGGTGATCACCAATTTCATCCGTCAGGCCGTCAATCATGAGCCGATGACCGTCTTTGGGGATGGGACGCAAACGCGCAGTCTGTGTTATGTCAGCGACCTGGTGCGGGGGATCAGGGCGGTCATGGAGGCTGATTTTCATGAACCGATCAATCTGGGGAATCCGGAAGATGTGACGATTGTGCAACTGGCCCGCGACATCTTGTCGCTGGTTCCCGGCACGCGAAGCCGGATCGATTTTCAACCCAGCCCGGCCTATGACCCGCGGCTGCGCAAGCCGGATTTGTCCCGCGCCCGTCAAATTCTGTCATGGACCCCCGTGGTTTCGCGAAAAGAGGGGTTGGAACAGGTCGTCAAGTATTATTTAGAGGCAAACCAACCGAAATAAGAATATGGCCAATTCATTAAAACGCATTCTCATCACCGGCGGCGCGGGGTTTCTGGGTTCACACCTGTGCGACCGGATGGTGGCGCAGGGACATGATGTCGTCTGTGTGGACAATTTTTTCACCAGCCAGAAACAGAATGTCGCCCATTTGTTGAACAAGCCCAATTTTGAGTTGGTCCGCCATGACATTGTTCATCCGCTTTGGCTGGAAGTGGATGAGATTTACAATCTGGCCTGCCCGGCCTCGCCGCCGCATTATCAGTACAATCCGGTCAAGACGATGAAGACCAGCGTGGTGGGCGCGATCAACGTGCTGGGGCTGGCCAAGCGCGTGCGGGCCAAAATTCTACAGGCCAGCACCAGCGAGGTGTATGGTGAGCCGATGGTCAACCCGCAGCCCGAAAGCTATTGGGGCAACGTCAATCCGATCGGCATCCGCTCCTGTTACGATGAGGGCAAACGGGCGGCCGAGACGCTCTTTTTTGATTATCACCGCCAGAATCGCGTCAACATCCGCGTCATCCGCATTTTCAACACCTATGGCCCGCGCATGCACCCGTATGATGGGCGGGTGGTGAGCAATTTCATCGTGCAGGCGCTGACAGGGCAGGATTTGACACTTTATGGGGATGGGTCGCAGACGCGCAGTTTCTGCTTTGTTGATGATCTGATCGACGGCATGATCAAGATGATGAACGGGCCGGATGATTTCATCGGGCCGGTCAACCTTGGCAACCCCGGTGAATTCACCATGCTGCAACTGGCCCAACTGGTGCTGGAACAGACCGGATCGAAGTCCAAGATCGTCCACCTGCCCCGCCCGGCCGACGACCCCAGCCAACGCCGGCCCAACGGCACGCTGGCCAAGGATAAGCTGGGTTGGGAACCCAAGGTTTCCTTGAAAGAGGGGTTGGCGAAGACGATCGAGTTTTTCAAATCGATCGACCTGCGCCATTATCGCCGGCCGACCGATCACACCGCGCACAAGTCGATGGGGTTGTAAGTTGACGGCCAAAACGGGCTTTGTATCCTTTCAGTAGTTACTGAAAGGATGGTTGATCATGTTACTTGCCGCACCCGCCCCGACGGCGGTGGACCCGGCCCAGCAGCTTCGCACCGCCCAGGATTTGTTCATCGGCCGATGGGGTGAGATGGGGCAGACGTGGGGGATCAACCGCACCATGGCGGAGATACACGCGCTGCTGTACATCGTCGCGCAGCCGCAATGCACGGACGATGTGATGGAGCGCCTGCACATCAGCCGTGGCAACGCCAGCATGAGCCTGCGGGCGCTGTGCGACTGGGGGATCATCCGTCGAATGCACAAGCGGGGGGACCGCAAGGAATATTTTGAAAGCCTCTCCGATGTGTGGGAGATGTTTTCGATCATCGCCGCCGAACGCAAACGCCGCGAGATGGACCCGGTTCTGGAGACGATCAAGCAGTGCCAGCGGATGATCGACGAAAAATCCATCGGCAAATCGGCCGCCAACCAACTGGATGTGCAACTGACCCGCCAGCGCCTGATGGGGATGGAGGAATTCGTGGAAGTGACCAACAAAATTTTCCAGCAATTCATCGGCAACGCCAAATCGGGGTTGACAAGGGTGGTGAAGGTGTTGTTGAGGGCGTTTTGAGGGGTGTGCAATTGATCATCCCACGGATGGTGGTGTGATATTATGTGCCCGGAACGTGAGCCGATTTTTGACTACGGATCATCTGAAATGAAATCCAAGCAGCCGGCGGTTTTGGGCACTCTGTCGGTTGTGGTTGGTGTCTTGATGATCTTGATGGAGTCCATCCCTATTTTCTGGAATTTGATCATGCGATCCGTGACGCCGGATTCGCAATGGCTCCTATTTCGGGTGATGCAGTATTTCACGGATCGTACGTTGGCGTACTGTGGAATTGTTTTGTTGCTCGCAATTTTCGGAATTGCCAAGGGAGGAAAACCAAGTCGAGTCCTGATTGGTGGACTTCTGCTGAATGGTATTGCGCTTATAACCGGCCTTGTTTGGAAACTGACATAGTTCACACCAAAAAATTTGGATCAGCTTCCCACTCTGCTACATGCCTCGTCAGAGGGAGGATTGAATTCCGCTGGCGACCCCAAGCCTACGTCCGAACCGTTGAGCGAGAAGCCGACCCGTATCAATAATCGATCTCAAGACCTCGCTGCGACCAGGGAAAAAATGCAACCACAGATCAAAATAGGGGGAAAATGAATAGAGAGCAGATGGTGGGAGCATTGCGTTGAATAATTAAAAGCACAAGCTGCGTCACCGTCTTAATTCCTTCAAATCGTTGTTCTATGGCGGTTTTCGCTTCAAAAACGGGACATTTGTCAGTTTTGCATTTGGTTTTCCGATATAATAACTCAAACTGACCGTTTTCACGCCGCCCGTAGCAATTCGAGTCGGCGGATCACGGCCCTTTCATGACTCTTTTTGATCACATCCTCCACCGCTTCGTCCCAGATCATCTGACGCATTGTCACCTT
>JADLBV010000069.1 GCA_020847545.1 Phycisphaerales bacterium | reverse complement strand
GCGCTCCTCCTCAACGACTCGTTCCATTGAGTCGCCTCGTCGTCGCTACTTGATGGCGGGCGAAAATCGTGTCGTCGCAGGTTCATTAGATTCTGAGATAGATTCTAAGTGTCCTTCGGGGCAGGAGCTCGGCATGGTTTGGGTGGTTGGATTGATTGCGTTGGGGGCAGGGGTGTTGGTGGGGTATCTGCTGGGGGAAAGGCGTGGACGGGCCGGCAACGCCCAGATGGGGGTGGCGCAGGCGGTGGCCGAGCGTCGGGCGGCCGATTTGTCGGCTCAAATGCAGGCCGAGCAGGGGCGGACACAGGCCCTGAATGGTCAACTGATGGATGCCCAAAAGCAGTCGGCGGCGCTGTCGGCCAATTTACAATCGGCCCAACAAAACATCGCCGAACAAAAGCGATTGCTGGATGAGGCGCAAATCAAGCTCCGAGAAGCATTTGCGCATGTATCGGCCGAGGCTTTGGCGAAAAACAACGAGGCGTTTTTGGCCTTGGCGCGCGAGCGGTTTTCGGCCCAATCTACAGAAGCGGCCGGTACTCTGGATGAGCGCAAGGCGCAAATCGAGGGGATGCTCAAGCCGATGCGCGAGCTGATGAGCCAATATCAACTGCGGCTGTCAGAGGTGGAGAAGTCGCGGGTGGAATCTTACAGCATGTTGCGCGAGCAGTTGGGGATGCTGACCGAAGCCTCGCGCACACTGGACACCAAGACCGGCCAACTGGTGAACGCACTGAGCCGCCCGAGCACGCGCGGGCAATGGGGGGAGATTTCACTGCGAAGACTGATGGAACTGGCCGGCATGAGCAACCGGTGTGATTTTAGTGAGCAGGTGTCGGTCCAGGGTGAGGATGGCCGGTTGCGGCCGGATGTGTTGGTGCGGCTCCCCGGCGATCGTGAGGTGGTGATCGATTGCAAAGCGGTGCTGGATGCCTTTCTGGATGCGGCCGCCTCTACCGATGAGGAGCAACGCAAGGCTTGTCTGGTGCGCCACAGTCAGCAGGTGCGCTCTCGCATCAAGGAGCTGTCGGGAAAGGCCTATTGGAGCCAGTTCAAAAAGATGCCGGAATATGTGGTGATGTTTCTGCCGGGCGAGGCATTTTTATACGCGGCCGTGGAGATGGATCCGGGATTGATCGAGGATGGTTTCAAGAATCGGGTCGTGGTGGCGACGCCGACGACGCTGATCGCCCTGTTGAAGACCATCGAATTTGGCTGGCGACAGGAGGCGCTGGCCGAAAATGCCGACCAGATTCGGGCGCTGGGGGTGGAGTTGTACGATCGGGTGGCGACATTGGCGGGACACATCGAAAAAATGGGGTCGAATTTGTCGACTGCGGTGACGAGTTACAACGCGCTGATCGGCTCACTCGAATCGCGCGTTCTGGTCTCGGCCAGAAAAATGGGGGAATTGGGGGCGAAGACGGGTAAGGAGATCAAAGAGTTGCCGATGGTGGAAGAACGGACAAAAGAACTGTCGTCGGAGTTGAGAGGAAATGAGGCGTAGTGCGGGTTGGTTGTCGTATCAAATACCCAACTTCGGTGATTTGATTCGGTCTTCGAGAGTGGATGCTTCGCGGAGATGTTGTGTGATCCGTTGCACGGCATCCAGATAGCGGGGGGTGATGTCGCCGGTGGGGTTTTTCAATTCCAGAACAAAACGTTTGTTGATCGTATGCCAATGGTCGGCCGGCCAGGTGGCCAGGTGGGTGCCCCATTGGGCGGAGCGGATGGAGACCAGGCCGTCATTCTCCCCTTCGGCTTGTCGAATCAGGTGATGTGAAAACCATGCGAAGGGTGGGATGTGATGCCAGGGGCGGGCGGCGGAGATGGAAAAATAGTTCACGGCCGGATGATTGGGGACATCTTCATTGAATTTCCGGCAGGTGTTAGGCGTGAGCTGGAGAATGCCCTGTACATCAAGTCCCAGTTGGTGGAATAGCCGCAACGCGCCCAGTCGCCGACCAAGATGACGGATGCACCAGTCGGCATAGGCCGAGCCGTGGTGGGGGGTGCAGATGGTCAGCAAAGCGGCGATGTGATCGGCCATGCCGAGATTCTGGATCATGTGGCGGGCGTCGAGACCACCCATGGAATGGGCGATCAGGAGCATCTTTTGCCCGGCGAGGTTTTGGCGTTTGATCTCGCGCAGGATGGTCTGTTTCAACTCGCGGGCACGGCGTTCAATGGAGCCGGTGGGATGAACGCGCGAGATGATCAGCGGATGACCCGTGGTCGCCAGTGCGCGGTCGATGCGGTGAAAATAGGAGATTTTCAGCCGGCCCAGTGAAATCTGGTCGTAACCGAACAGGCCATGATGCAGGATGATGGGGATCACGATTCGAGTTTTAATGGGCCTGAGGATGATTTGGGGAGTGTCAAACGGAATGTGCCCTCCAGTTGGACGATAAGTTGTTCGGTTGAGTTGAGTTGAATCAGGCATGTCCCCGCATCAATTCGCCGAACATGCCCGCGATGGTTGGTCAGGGGGCCTTCATACTCCAGATAAGCCCGGCGATGGTCGGGCAGGGGGGTGGCGATCTCCCCATTCATCGGCGGCCAGCGGTCGATCCGCCAGGTGCGGAGCGCTGAACCTTCGGCCGTCTCAACCATCAGATCATAATGGGGTGATTCAATTCCCTGATGGTGAAGGATGACATAGCGAAGTGGCATGGCACTCCTTTGGGTTTCATGCCATCAACACCGGCGGCGGGACATAACCGCTGCGAACCTTGCCCGATGGGTCGATGCTGCTTTTGAGATCACAGGGGTGAGCCTCATCCCCCAATCCCCAGTCATTGGCGTAATCCATCGCCAGTTGGTTGAGTTCCTGTTGCGACAGGGCCGGTTTGTTGACCGACTCTGCCGCCTCCTTGATTTCAGCTTCGTTCAAAAAGGTTCCGGTGATGCTGGTCAGGCCGGGTTGTTGCAGCAGCCATTTGCAGGCCAGTTGATGGACACTCATGCCTTGGTCGATGGCATAATGGCGGATCAGTTCGAGCTTTTGCACACCATATATTTTCCATGCCTGATCGCGAAATTTACGGTGGTCCTGCTCACTGATTTTCGTGTCGATGCGAACCTTGTCCTTCAGGATCGAACTGTTGTCATGGACGCGGGCCAGCACGCCGGCGTGATGGGCGACGGCGGTTTCGCAAAATTCGCGGCCGGGGTTTTGTTCAAAAAGGTTGTAAACCGTCTGAACGGCCTTGGCGTTGTGTTCGGCCATGGCCTTGATTCCCTCTTCGCGCCACCCGATGGCCGGACCGAGACTGACACCCCAGACCCTGATCTTCCCCTGATCCTTGAGTTTCTCCAGTTCGGCAAACAGATCGTCACGATACTGCGGCAGCTTGATGTTGTGCGCCATGTACAAGTCGATGTAATCGGTGCCGAGGCGCTCAAGGGAGCGTTCCAACGCCAGTTGCATGAATTTGGGTGAAAAATCCTGTTTGCGTTCGCGATGGGAGCCGATCTCGCCCGGGTCGTTGTACCAGTCATACCCGAATTTGGAACCGATCTGGATGCGGTCGCGCGGGATGGACGATTCCTTCAGAAACTGCCCAAAGACACTCTCCGCCCGGCCATTGCCGTAGGCGTCGCCGTTGTCGAAAAAGGTGATCCCCTGATCGTAGGCGTACTGCATCAGCTCGATGCCGCGCTGGTCGGTGTAATGGCCCCACCAATCCACGCCGACAAACCAGCACCCCAGCGAGATCGCGGAAACCTGAAGTTCACTGTTGCCGAATCGACGTTGTTGCATGATCAAATCCTCAAAGAACCAATGATAGGACATGCGATGGATTTGTTCTATACTGACAAGGGTGGGGATGGACCCCATTTAACAAAAAGATGGAGCATTAAACATGAATGTATTGGTCGCCGGCGGGGCGGGGTATATCGGATCTCACACGGTCAAAAGGCTCAAGGAAGCGGGGCATCAACCGGTCATTTATGACAATCTCTCCCGTGGACATCGGGTGGTGGTGGACATTTTGAAAGTTCCTGCCGTCCATGCCGATCTGAACGACCGCGCCGTGCTGGTCAAGTCCCTGCGCGATCACAAAATCGACACGGTGATGCACTTCGCGGCCTATGCCTACGTCGGCGAAAGCGTCGAAAAGCCATTGCTCTATTACCAGAACAACGTCGCGACGACGATCAATGTGCTTCAGGCGATGGCGGAGGCGAATGTCGGACGGTTCGTCTTCAGCAGCACCTGCGCCACCTATGGCGACCCGGACAAAATTCCGATCACCGAGGAGGAGAAAAAATCGCCCGTCTCCCCCTATGGCCGCAGCAAGTGGATGGTGGAGCAGATTTTGCAGGACCAGGTCGTCGCGGACAAAAATTTTCGTTACGCGGCATTGCGCTATTTCAACGCCAGCGGATGCGCGATGGATGGATCATTGGGAGAGGATCACGACCCCGAAACCCACCTGATCCCGGTGGTCTTGCAGGCGATTCTGGGCGTGCGCCCAAAAATCACCGTCTTCGGCACCGATTACCCGACACGCGATGGAACCAACATCCGCGATTACATCCATGTGGACGACTTGGCCGATGCACACATCGCCGCGATGGAACGATTGGAGGCGTGCAAGCCGATCGCGTGCAAGCCGATCGCGTGCAACCTGGGGACCGGTCGCGGGTTTTCGGTCAAGGAGATCATCCAAACCTGCGAACAGGTCTCGGGTAAAAAAGTGCCGGTGGAATATGGCCCTCGTCGGGCGGGGGATGCGATCGCGCTCTATGCCGACCCCAGCCGCGCCAAACAGGTGCTGGGGTGGGAGGCCAAATACAAAGACCCCCATCAGATCATCCAGTCGGCGTGGAACTGGTTTTCCAAAAATCCCAAAGGTTATGCCCGATGATGTGCGGCCTATCGGGTGGTTGGTTTTTTCAACCCGGCCGCTTTTCGAGCCTTGGCAAAGGTTCCAAAATGACGGATGGCCGCGCCATACAACGCGGGATGCTCACGGCGAACCAACGAGCTGGAGAGTGTTTTCTTTCGCCGGCCGAGGGCGCGCAGTTGGGATTTGACCTGCGCCGTCGTCCACGATTGCCGCAGCCGCACCGCATCGGGTTTGATCCGCGCGGCCTTCAGTGCGTCATCATATGATCCAAAATAGCGCACCGCCGCCGCGTGCAATCCGGGATCATCGCGCTGGATCGTTCCGCTGTTGAGCGGCTCCCTGGCCTGATGCATCTCGCGCAGATCAAACAGGATATCGTTGCGGCTCCAACGCCGATAACAACTGACATCGGCGGCATCCAGACCGGCCGCGTGCAACGCTCGATCCCAAGTGCCAAAAAGTCGCGGTTGCAACGAGGCGAATGAGGCCTTGCCCAGCTCATCCCGCCGACGGGTGACGGCCGACCAGTTCAGATCCTCCCCATTGCGGCGGGCGGTTTTGATCAGCTTGATGATCAATTGCCTCGTCCAGCGCGGCCGGCGAAGCACTTGTGCATAGTCAATGTCGGCCGACTCAATCGCCTTGCGCCACGACCCAAAATGATAAGCCGCCGCCGACAAAAGCGGCTGGTTCGATCGGGTCATCGCGTTGTAGGAAAGTTTTTTCCCCGCGCGATAAAGCTGCTTGATGGTGCGAACAATGCGCTGCTTGTCCCATGTCATATCTCCACAGGGTATCGTTTGACGCCCTTCACAAAAAGAGCATAAATGCACCACGAGGTTCCCATGACGCCTATTTGCGGCATCCTGAATATCGACAAGCCCCCCGACATTACCTCCGCAAAGGTGGTAGGTCGGGTCAAACATCTGTTGGATCGACGGACCAAAGTGGGCCACGCCGGCACGCTCGACCCGTTCGCCACCGGCGTGCTGCTGGTGCTGGTCGGACCGGCCACCAAATGGTGTGAACAACTCATGAGCCAGCCCAAACAATACATCGCCACGATCAAACTGGGGGCCACCACCGCGACGCTCGATCCGGAATCGCCGGAACAGCCGGTTGATATGCTGGACTGGCTGCCGGATGTACCGCGTGTTCGGGAAATATTGGAAAAATTCGTGGGTGAGATTCAGCAGGTTCCGCCACTGTACAGCGCCTTGAAAATCGGCGGCCGGCCGGCCTATCAACTGGCCCGACGCGGGGAATTGATTGAATTACAGCCGCGCACGGTGCGAATCGACCATCTGGAACTGCTCGGTTACGAATGGCCCCACCTCAAACTCCGCATCGATTGCGGCCGGGGAACCTACATTCGCTCACTGGCCCGCGACATCGGCCAACTTCTCGCCGGCGGCGGCTATTTGACCTCCCTCCGACGCACCCGCATCGGCAACTTTGACGCCGATTCGGCCGTGTCTTTGGAAAATCTGGCCAGCCACGGGGTTGAGCCGTACCTGACACAGATTTAGGTGGTTTTGCATGAACCGCCCAATCACCTATAATGCCTTGTCCCAAAAGCAGAAAGGATCAAAACCGTGAGTTCGGCCACCGCATCCGATGTCGCCGTGCCGCTCCTGGGCGCAAAATATCATTTTCTCCTCCGCCGGCTGCATTCGCTGACCGGCCTGGTCTTCGGCGGCTATCTGGTCGTCCACCTGATCGTCAATGCCACGCTCGCCCAAATGGGCGCGCACGACATCTATCAGGTTCAGGTCGCCAAGATTCACGAGCTTCCCTTTTTGTGGGCGTGGGAATGGGGCCTGATCTACCTGCCGATCCTGTTCCACACCGTCTACGGCATCTACATCGCCCTGGCTGGCCAACCCAATGTCGATCGCTACAAATACGCCAAAAACTGGTTCTATGTCCTCCAGCGCATCAGCGCGGTCATCATCCTGCTCTTCATGATCTTCCACATTTTCGCCTTAAAAGCCGGCTGGTTCGGCGTGAGCCTCAGTTTTGACCCGCAACGCGCCACCGGAACAGTCGGCCGACACATGCAGGCCCATTGGTTCATTCCCTGGATCATCTATCCCCTCGGCATTCTGGCCTCCTGTTTCCATCTGGCCAACGGCTTCTGGACCGCCGCCGTCACC
The DNA here is from genome assembly GCA_020847545.1 of Phycisphaerales bacterium. Taxonomy (GTDB): domain Bacteria; phylum Planctomycetota; class Phycisphaerae; order Tepidisphaerales; family Tepidisphaeraceae; genus JADYZN01. The sequence continues at coordinate 16,230 of JADLBV010000069.1, read as the reverse complement.
TGGGGCCTGACCGTCAGCGCCGGCGCGCAGCGTCGTTGGGGTTACGTCTGTGCGGGCCTCTTCGTCGTGACGCTCCTCTGCGGCATCGTGGCACTGGTCACCGCCGCCCAACTGGACTGGCGGGCCGCGATGATCCGGCACTAAAGTGGATGTTTTGCTGGTCTGCCCGAGTGGAGAAACAACGATGGAAACCTCAACCCTCCAATCCTACGAAACCTCCGCCACCAAGCTCCGACAGGCCCTGTCGAGCCTCACCGAGGCGGATTTGCACACCCAACCCCAACCCGCATGGAACAGCGGCTCATGGACCATCCAACAGGTGGTGCTGCACATCGTCGACACCGACCTCGTGCTTACCGATCGCATGAAAAGGGTAATCGCCGAAGACAACCCGACATTGCTCGCCTTTGACGAACAAAAATGGACGGCCGCCCTGCTTTACGAACATCAATCGGCCGCCAATGCCCTCGAAATGCTGGACCTCAACCATCGCCAGATGTCCGCCATCTTCCACCATCTTCCCCCATCAGCCTTCGAGCGATTCGGCACCCACAACACCGCCGGCAAAAAAACCCTCGCCGACCTGATCGCCTTCGCCGTCACCCACATGGACCACCATGTGAAATTCATCCACGCCAAGCGCATCAAAATGGGCAAGGAAATGTGGTAAACATCAACTTATCAATGTATGAATTGAGGATTCAATGGCTGCACCTGTGAAAAAACGTGTGATCGTCGTCGGCGGAGGACTCGCCGGGCTGGCCTGCACCATCAAGCTGGCCGAGGAGGGTGTTCCGGTCGATCTGTTCTCGATGGTTCCGGTCAAGCGCAGCCACAGCGTCTGCGCCCAGGGCGGCATCAACGCCTGCAACGAAATCGCCCGTCAGCAGGGATACAGCGAATGGATGCACTTTGACGAGACCGTGCTGGGCGGCGACTTTCTGGCCGACCAGCCTCCCGTTCTGGAGATGGCCAATTGGGCACCCAAGATCATCGACCTGCTGGATCGCATGGGCGTCCCCTTCAACCGCACCCCCGAAGGTCAGCGGGCACTTCGCCTTTTTGGCGGCAGTCTCTTCAAACGGACCTTCTTCGCCGGCGCCACCACCGGCCAGCAGTTGCTCTATGCCCTCGATGAACAAACCCGCCGCTGGGAGGCCGAGGGGCAGGTCAAGAAATACGAATTCTGGGAATTTTTGTGGCCGGTGATTCATGAAGGCCAATGCGTCGGGATCGTCGCGCAGGACATGCGCACCATGCAGATCCGCGCCTTTCGTGGCGACGCGGTCGTGATGGCCACCGGCGGCAACGGCCTGATCTTCGGCAAAAGCACCATGAGCGTCATCTGCACCGGCGGGGCGGCCTCGCGCTGCTATCAGGCCGGCGCCAAATATGGCAACCCGGAATTCATCCAGGTCCATCCCACCGCCATTCCCGGCGAGGACAAATGCCGACTGATCAGCGAATCGGCCCGCGGCGAAGGGGGCCGGGTTTGGGTGCCGCGCAAGGCGGGGGACACGCGCCCCCCCAATTCCATCCCCGAATCCGAACGCTTTTACATTCTCGAGGAACGCTATCCCAAATATGGCAACCTCGTCACCCGCGACATCGCCACCCGCGAGATTTTCCAGGTCTGTTCCGAACTGAAAATGGGCGTCGGCGGCGGAAACATGGTCTATCTCGATCTGGCCGACACCGTCAAAAAGATCGGCCGACAGGCGGTGCTCAACAAGCTCGAAGGCATCCTCGAAATCTACGAAAAATTCGTCGGCACCGACCCGCTCGATGAACCAATGAAGATTTTCCCCGCCGTCCACTATTCCATGGGCGGCCTGTGGGCCGGCTTCGTCAAGGACCCCAAGAGCGGAGGCTTAAAATTCGGCGATGCCGGCAACATGTCCACCAACATCCCCGGCCTCTACGCCATGGGCGAAGCATCCTTCGCCTATCACGGCGCCAACCGACTGGGGGCCAACTCGCTGTTGAGCTGCATTTTCGACGGCCTCTTTGGCGGTACCTGCGTGAAAAATTTCGCCACCGATGTCGCCGCCGTCCCCTCCGCCGATGTCCCGCAGGAAACCTACGACGCCGTCGTCAAACAGGAAAACGACAAGCAAAACGCCCTGTTGCACAACAACACCGGCAACGAAAATCCATACCTGCTCTGGCAGGAAATGGGCAAATGGATGACCGAAAACTGCACCGTGGTCCGCGACAACGACAAACTGTCGCAAACCCTCAACCAATGCCAGGAATGGAAATCCCGCTACAAAAACGTGCGCCTCAGCGACACCGGCATGTGGACCAACCAAAACCTCTCATTCACCCGCGCCCTGCACGACATGATCGCGCTGGCCGAGGCGATCCTCAAAGGGGCGCTGCAACGCGATGAATCACGCGGCGCCCATTTCAAACCCGCATTCCCCGACCGCGATGACGCCAACTTCCTCAAAACCACCATCGCCACCTACGACAAGGCCACCGATTCTGCCGTGATTTCCTATGAACCGGTGAACATCAGCCTCGTTCCTCCCCGCGCCCGCACCTACGGCAAAAAGGATGTCAAACCCACCGCCACATGATTGGTCATCAATTCCACCGCGTCTTGCGGCCCATAATCAAAATATTGATCACGAACAATCCATACAACAACCCCAGCAATAAAATCGGCCCTCCCGCCACCAGCAGGGCAATTTTGGCGGCCGTGGCGGTGTGATTGTAGACCACAAGACCCGCGCTCACGCCGATCATTAACAGCAGCACCCCCATCACCGGCCCCAGCGAACCAAGCCGACGACCGTTGAAAACGATCCCCAGCAGATAACACAACGCCGCCCCGTCAATGATCCACGCCAGTGTCAACAGCACCATGATTGTTGTGCCGCGGTTCTGCGATTCAGCGCCCAGCCCCGTGGCAAATGTGTTCGCATGAACTCTGGTCGCCAGAACAGCCGCCGTGCCCAGCAGCATCCAGATGACCCATGAGACCATCGCGATTTTGACAAGCTTTCCCTGCCCGATGCGGTATCCCCATTGGAGGATATATCCCATCAGATAATTCAGAATCGTGATTTTCCCGGCCGATTGCCGGGACATCGCCAGCGGAATCACCGTGCATAGGACTGCAAAAATCGCCGCCCACAATCCGATCGCCCTCCAAGGCCCCAATCTTCCCGCCATCCGGGCGCATGCCCACACCGCCGCCAGGACAATGACAATCTTCAACACCTTTGATAACAGCCGCATAATTCACCCTTGCTTGAGATATTTCCCCGCATCCACCCCCACCTTTTGACACAATTCCAAAAACGCCGCCTCTCGCTCCTTTTGGTCGGTCGTATTAAACCGCAGAAAAAACGGCCGCTGCGACCAGTCAAACGGCTCATCCGCCTTGCCATGCAAATACATCAGCAACGCCGCAAAATGCACACCCGCCTCCGCCCGGTGCAGCGCCCCCCGAAACAGCGCATCCATCACCGCCGGTGGATGAAACTCCTCGGCTTCATCAATCGATGCCCCCAGATTGTCCAGCAACAGCTCATCATTTTCCAACGCCTGCACCAGCCGCCTCTCCCGATCGGCCGGATCAACCTTCTCCGGCATATATTTTCTCGCCTCATTGCGAACCAGCTTATCCGAATCCTTCAACGCGGACTCGATCGCCTTCAGTGCCCGCGGCGTATTGATCCGCGCCAACGCCTCAATATCCCGCCAATCCCACGGCCGATGATTGATCAAAATCACCTCAATGTGCCTCAATTCCTCCGCCGACACCTTTGCCAATGCCTTCAAATCATACCCCTCACCATCGTGCCACATGTCATAGGTCACCTTCATGCTCGCCAGAAAATGTTTTGCCTCATCGCCAAACGACATTGGAGTTGTGGGGGGCATCACAACAATTTAACATAATGGCTGAGCCGGCCGCAAAAAATGATCAAAAAGCAGCAACCCTTTACAGAATAACAACATGGCTACTTTCCTGATCCACCCTCAGGCCGGAATCCTCGACCTCCCCAATGGCCTGACCATCACCCCTTCACTGACCCAGGATGAATTCCTCTTCAATCCCGCCTTCTCCCAAGCCAAACACCAAACCCCCGCCTCCGGCGCCTGGTCCCGCCATCCCATTCCTGCCGGCACGGTCGATGGCCACGATCTGCTGGCCATTCTCTGCTTCCACGACCAACGACTTGTAAACATCGACCTCATCGCCAATCTCTACCCGCCCATCCCTAAAGACCAACACCAATATTCCCTCGACATCGAGGCGGCCATTAAACAGCTACACGACCGACTGCTCGAACAAATGTTCGGCCCACCCACCGAGCGCCTGCGCATCTTTCCAAACACCCTCCCCCCATCCCAATCCATCCTCGAATGGCCTCTGCGCTGGGATTTCCCCTGGGGCCAGGTCTTCTCCAGCCACGATTTCAACGGCGGCGGCACCTCCATCATCATCCGCTACTCCGACCGCACCGACCAACCCCTCGTCAACCACCCCGCATCCGACTAATATCCCCACTGGCCGCGAATTCCCCGCCGAGGTGGCGAAATTGGCAGACGCGCCGGTCTTAGGAGCCGGTGGAGAAATCCGTAGGGGTTCAAGTCCCCTCCTCGGCAATCACCCCGCTATGGCAACGACGCATCGCAGGTCCGGCTCCGCCGGACAATCCGCTGCCTATAATCCTCCGCTTCAAAAACCAGGAGATGTAAATGTCCGATGCCACCGAACCGTCAACCCGACAATTGCTCAAAGACCTCAACAAAACCTTCATCAAGGCACTGCGCCAACTCGCCCAGACCGGCCAGGGCGACCAGGCCTGCCAACTGGCGGCACAAGCATGGTCAATCCTCCGCCACGACCAACCCGAAGAGGCCGAACGTCTCAACGGCCTGCTGCATTACCTGACCGCACCCACCAAATCGCACTTTTTCGACAAACAGGAACCCGCAACATAGGTCCGGCTCCGTCGGACGATATCCTTATTTCGCATCCTCCCGCATCCCGCCAAAATAATTCTTCACCGTCTCTTGCGACTGCCGGCTGATGCGCTGTTGATCCACCTCATCCATCTGTTCGTGTTGTGCCGCCTCCGCCACATCCCGCAATTGCTCCTTCGATTCCCCCTTGATTGAATTGGCCTGCACATAGGTGCTCGCCAGCACCTTCCCATCCTTCCCATCGGGCGGCGGGGCGGCCGGATCGGACTTGTAATTTCCCGGTTGGCCCTCATTTTTGGCGTGCTGCCCTTCGCCTCTCCCCGCATGGCCGCCGGGAACGCTCTCCGGCCCATCGGCCAGCATCCCCGGATTGGACTGCTGTGGATTGCCCCCTGCGCTGCTGCCCGAATTGGCCGATTTCTGGGCATCCGCCAGTTGATTCGCCTGATTCTGGGAATTCTGCATCTGCTGCAACTGTTGCCCCATCGCCTGTTGCGACTGGGCCATCTGTTGGCTGTTGGGCTGGTTATTCTGGTTATTGGATGGCTTCATCGCGTCGGCCATCTGCTGCGCATTGTTCGCCAACTGCTGCGCCTGATGCTGACTGTTCGCCTGTGCCTGCAACTGCCTCATCGTCTGCTGAAATTGCTGGTTCTGTTGCGGCGTCGGACCCTGTCCATTGTTCATCTGCCCCATCAACTTTTGCTGCATCTGCGCCAATTGCCGTAGCGCCTGCTCATCGCCGCCGGCCGCCTGCTGCATCAACTGTGCCATCTGCTGCGCCTGCTGCGGTGTGGCCCCCATCTCCTGCAATTTCTGCTCCATCTGTCGGCGCGATTCAGGATTGTTGGCCATTTGCCCCAACTGGTCGGCCAGTTGTTTCATCTGTCGGGCCGCCTCCTCCTTCTGACTTTCATTCATCTTCCCAAAATCATTCACCGCCTGCTGCAAATGATTGTTCGCCGATTGAAAATCCCCATTGGCCAGATCCCGCTGCGCCTGCGCCACCAGCCCATCCTCACCCGTTGATGAAAGCTGCGAAAACTGCTTCCGATCCTGCTGCGCATTGGCATAATTCTGGCTCTGGTCGATTTTTCGCTTTAACGAATCCCGTACATCCTGCAACGCCTTTTGTGCCGCCAATCGCGCCTGCACCGGATCCTTCGGCGGCGATTTGAGCATCTCCTCCAACTCCCGCCGGGCCTCTTTCACCTTCGGATCATTCGCCACCTCAACCGGCATCGAATCCATCCGCGCCAACGCCTGCTCAATCTCCTTTTTCGATTCCTCGGCCTGCTTCTGATCCTGCGCCTCGGCCACCCGTTGCTGTTCATGCCCCAGCAAATCCATCGGCCTGATGAATTTCGCCGCCAAAACCGCCAAAATCGCCAACCCCGCCGCCGCATACCCCACACGCGGAAATTTCAACGCAAACCGCCCCCGCAACGATACCGACTTGGCCGCCTCCTCCGCATCCGCCACCGCCGCCCGCGCAAATTCATCTCCGCGCCCGCGCGCATAAATCGCCGTGCTGAATTTCTCCTTCAACCCCAGCTCCAGATCAATCGCCACCGCCGCCTCATGCTCCCCCGGCCGCCGCCAAATCGCATACCCAACCGCCAGCACCATCGCCACCCCCGCCCCCACCCACAGCCACACCACCTCCCCCGGCACGCGCAGCGAAAACATCCGCACCACCAGAATGGAAAGCAATACCACCGCCGCCAACCCCAGTAGCGTCCATGCCAATGCATCAATGAAACGTCCCAGCGTCAACTTATTTCGGACGGCCGTCACATGTTGGTCAATACCGCTCATATGATCTTCCAGTGTTACTCTATCATCCTTCTCATTAGGCGATTCATCCATGCCAAAGTTCCCGATGTGGTTCAAAATCTTCGTCCATGTTAAAATTTGGCTTTAATATGGACAAATAGCACCTCCATATGATAGTCTAAATATAACATAGACGTTATATTATTCCATATTCATGGCACGAATATACATGGACGAGACATCAGATAAAATCGTAAGTCCTTATGTCTCAGGACGATATATTCGTCAAAGCACTGGATACAGTGCTTTTATCCCCAATCCATTGCCACCAGACCCGCCGATTCAAATTGCAGGCGAGTTGCAGCATTTATTGTCACAGGCCGATCGCAGTTTAGGGCGGCTGGATGGTTCCATTCAAACGTTGCCGCACCCCGACCTGTTTGTCGCGATGTATGTACGCAAGGAAGCGGTTCTTTCCAGCCAGATCGAAGGGACACAAAGCTCATTGCAGGATGTGCTCGCCGCCGAAGCCAAGGTGTTGTCTTCCGATCGCCCCAAGGATGTTGGCGATGTCTTCAACTATGTCCACGCCATGAATGATGGATTGGATCGGTTGTCAAAACTGCCCGTCTCGGTGCGGCTGATCCGTGAAATTCATCAACAACTCCTGGCCGGCGGACGCGGCTCACGTCTGACACCCGGCGAAGTGCGCACAAGCCAGAACTGGATCGGTCCGTCCGGCTGCACATTGGCCGAAGCAACTTATGTTCCCCCTCCGCCACACGAGGTCCCGCAAGCCTTGGGCGATCTGGAAAAATTCATCAATACGGATGGACATCTGCCGCTATTGATCAAAATCGGCCTGATCCACGCGCAATTCGAGACCATTCACCCCTTCCTGGATGGCAACGGCAGGGTGGGCCGGTTGCTCATCACATTCCTGCTCTGCGAGCGGAAGGTGCTTCTGAAACCTGTCCTGTATCTTTCATACTATTTCAAACGTCACCGGCAGACCTACTACGAGCGGCTCCAGGCCATTCGCGATCATGGACAGTGGGAACAATGGCTGATCTTTTTTTTGAAAGGAGTTCACGAAGTCAGCCAACAGGCCACGGAGACAGCCCGGAGAATTCTCCTGCTGCGCGAACAACACCGCGCCATGATCACCGATCACCTCGGCAGGGCGGCCGGCAACGGCCACCGCATTCTGGAATATCTCTATCAACATCCCATCATCACCGTGAATGAAATTCAGAAATTGATCGGCACCACCTACGCCGCCGCCAACACCGTCGTCGCCCGGCTGGCAAAACAAGGCATCGTGCATGAAATGACCGGACACAGCCGCAACCGCAGATTCATGTATCAGGATTACATCTCCCTTTTCCACGAAGATCCATCGCCCCAAATGCGATGATGATCGCTAACCTCAATTTTGAAAATTTCCCCAATAATCTCCGATGCTACTCCAACACAATCTTCTCCTCTCCACCGCCAGTATGATACGCACCGTCCTGATAGATTTATTGATCCGGCCCACCGTATCTGCCATACGATTGCAAATTTTCCGATTATGATGCGGATGGGATGGTTAAGTTTTCATTAATAATCCCTCTTTTTTCCAAAGCTTGCAAAAGTCCCTTCATCGCTCGTTCTTTATCCGCATAAAATGCTGATTCACGAACGCGGTAGAATTCCCAGCCACATCGTTCCAATTGTCGCTGGCGATGCATGTCCGCTTCATATCGATCGGCACCGTGCCAGTGATCACCGTCGCATTCCACCGCCAATCGTGACTGCCCGCCCTCGACCACAAGGTCAATGCGCTTTCCGGATACTTCATACTGGGCATGAACGAACAGATTTCTTCGCAGGAGTTCAAGAGCAACATCAACTTCAAACCAGCTATCAAAGTGTGATGGAGGATGAATAATGGTTCGGTTGCTCTGAGTTGACAACCGCTCCAGCTCAGGCCGTGATATACCCGCGATCTGTTTGGGTTGTGTATTCTCGAAAAACTCAAGCAATCGTCGTCGAAGACAGGTTTCGCTGAGATCGTCTCGATTCACGGAATGATATAGGATCATCATGTCACGCGCACGGCTGGCTGCGACGTTGAAACGACGTTCATCCGCCGGTTTGGTGAGAGTTCCGATATTTCCATTACTTGCAGCGACAAGGGATAGGAACATAATGTCGCGTTGATCGCCTTGAAAGCTATATGGATTTCCACAGGTCAGCCGACGATGCTCAATTTCCTCCGCGCCCAGTTGTGCAAGCAGTTGGTTTTCGATTAATGTGGCTTGTGCCTCGCCTTGAAGCACCACCACTCCCATTGTCTTGTCCTGAAAACGGTTGTCATTACACATTTCAACTATTCTTGCGACGATGGCATCTGCTTCCGTGCGATTGATCACCTTATTGTTTGAACCTTCGCGATACCCGCCGTTCACAAACACATGCTCCAAGGGTGGCAACCGGTTTGGGCCAAATTGCCTCAAAGGAATCAATGGTGTATCTCGATAACACAGGTCATTACTGAAATTGATGATTTCCGGCATGCAGCGGAAATGCTCGCGAAGCGTGATGCGCCGTGTGCCATAACGCAATTTCCCATGATCGAACAAGCTGCTTTCGATATCGAATGAAGAATGGAATTCAAAATCATAGAGATAGTCCTTCTTTAAACGATCCACTGATTCGCGGAGTAAGCCAACAGCATCCGGGCTGATTTGCTTGTCATCGCCGACAATCAACACCTTTTTCCCAAGGTAGAATAGCGGAAGCGCTTCCATGCCGCATTGCGATGCTTCATCCACAATAATCACATCAAAAATGCCAGGGGCGGGATGCACGGTATCCCAGACACGATGCAATGGCATGACCCATGCAGGAACCGCCTCGCGGCATCCATTAAGGTGGTCCTGAGCGTCGTGACGATGGCGGAATGCTTGTTTGCCCGTTCCCTTGCCCAGCCGTCGCATGGATTGCTGCCATGCTTCCATGTGGCGCCGATGGTCATCTTTGAGGCGACTGAAACAAAAAGACCAAGCATGGAGCGAGGCAAGTATTGCAATAGTATGGTTAATTTCCACTTCAATTTGTTTGACACGACTTGCAAGTGCTGGTGCATCTTCCTGACGAAGATAATCCTCGATCCAACACCTCGCCTGTGCCCAATGCCAAGTTTCGCGAATATGTTGAATACGTTCATTCCAATGGGGTTCATTGCAGGTAAATTTCAAGGATTCCGTAAATCGCGGTAGCCACCGACGAACTTTCGACAGATACTCATCCAATCTCTGAAGATTCTTACGTTGCTTCATTATAACTTGAATCTTGTCGACGCATTGTCCATATTGCTCCGCATCGCGGTCGCGAATGGCGATCAAAAAATCGTTGGTAACCGGATGTGCGTTGTTGATTGTTGACTGATGAATGGTTGAAGACTCAATGTCTTGGAGTTTTTCTGTAGCCATCCGCTTGTTGCGACGAGCCGATGAAAGGCGGCACGAGGCAATGATCGTTTCAAGTTGGGATTCATCCGACCATGTCGGCTCGACTAGACCAGAACATTTGGCAATCGTGTCCCGACATATGGCAATCTGTTCTTCAAGTGACAGTAGGGATTGAAGTGCATTGCATGTTGATTGCAGTGCAGTCAATTGGATAGTGTATGGCCCGTCAATAGCTTTAATTTTCCCCTTCCAATAATTCCATGCCTTCTCACACTCGATTCTGACGTGAAGTGCATTGGAAAGAGTGGAGAAATGCTCAATCGTGGAACAATGTCGCCCATTCATTCGGATTGTAGTTAGAATGTAGCGTCTTTCTTTCACTGGTTTGGGTCGAAATATACCCCAACCGAGTTTGCCGCCATTTTCCACATGAATCTTCAGAAAGTTGGCATCCTCATATAGCCTTGTGATGTTGACGGTATCGGGGAATTCGATGTTGTTGTCATCCGCAGCGGCAGCAATCCCTTCAACTGTCGAAATCACATTTTGTGTGATGCGGTGAAGTTCCCGCCAAAGTGATGAGTTGCCTCCAATGACATCGTGTAAGGCCTCCTTCATCCATGGGTGTGATGTTGCAAGTAACCTTCTCCTGGAATCACGAAATTCGGACAAAGCGTCACGAATTGCTTCAACGGCCGGAGAGATGTTTTTCATCAATACGTTGGCAATACGCTCATCTGCTCCTAAAGTTGAGTTGCGTTCATCTTCAATCGCATTTATTTCATTGGTCACCAGATTGGCAAATTGTTCGGGAGGCAATAACTCATCAGGAAATACCAAGGCCAATTCTTGACGTCGTTGAGGCGTGAAATGGCACAACGCCTTCAAGGCTGCCAGCAGATCTTCTGTGGTTACTGGACAATCCTTATCCAAGGGAACAGAATCCGAAAACCAACCATGTACTGCGCGGTCACGGTTCATTGCTTCGGCAATCCTAGCGGCTGTACCGCTATAGCATGCAACCTTTTTGGTATGTGTTTCAGACTCGCGAATATCACGAAGCCGACGGTTAATTATGGTGTGCTCCTCGCGGAGTTTATGTAGTTTGTTTTCAGATTCCTCTCGTTCATGTCCGGCCCAGAGTTCACTCCACTGCTCATTTTTACGGAGTATGCCGCCAACGCTGGATTCGAGCGATTGCCGCTCCTCAGACCCGTTGCCAAGTAGATTAATACAGAGTGGTCGTAACTCATCAGGCACAAGCCCTTCGAGAACCTGAAGTGCTCGCGGCGTTTTCGCTGTGATCAGTGTTCGCTGTCCCGTTGCAAGCAGATGGCAAATCAGATTGGCGATGGTATGGGATTTGCCGGTACCGGGTGGTCCTTGCACCAGTACTCCGTTAGAAGTTCGAATCATCTCAACAATTCGACGCTGTTCTTCATTTGATGGTTTGGGGAAATAAACCTCCCCGCTGAATACTTTGCTTGCTGTTTTCGGCTCATCATCCAATTCCTGATAGTCCTTTGGGCGAATTTCCGCCAGATCAGCGAACTCTCCGGGAATGGGCCCTCCTTCTTCAATCTGTTCCTTGATGCGTCTGAGAGCCTCCGTTAGTCCTTTGGCGGAACGCTTCCGCAAGATTAATGCAGGCGCATATTCAACGATGGGATTGTGTGTATTAAGCTTCCGTTTGCGCTCTATTGTTCCATCATACTCTCCTTGTGAACTGATCGAATGCACCAAACCTTGCAGCGCGGGTTCGACACAATGTTTTTCCCACGGATCATCTCCGGCCGCGGCCAATACCGCTTTCGCGGTTTCCTCAGCGCGCATCGGTTGTTCCGTAATGTCCAGCATGTCCAGCTCGGGTCGGAGTTTTGCGTTATCTGCGTTGGGACGGACTGTGAATTTGCCAAGGCTAGCTTCAAACTCAAGAAAAGCATCCGCGACAATCATGTGCCGTTCAACGCGCTGACTGCTGGGTGTTTGCCATGTCAGCAGCCCCAAACCAAGTACCAGTTCGTACTCTTCGCCAAGGCGGCGTTGCGATTGATAAATGGCAAACAGTTTGGAATAAACCTCGTGGACTTTCTCCCAGGCATTGTGCAGTTCACTCCATGACCGCCATTTATCCTCAACATATCGTTCCCATACGCTCTGAATTTCCGAATTATCTTCAAGATTTTCAGTATGAGGAATGAATTGTGGTTCGTCTGATCCTTCATGCCATTCGGGATTCTGGATTTGCCTAGTGATTTGTGGATGAAGCAAGGGCAATTCATTCTTATTGCGGAGCGTCAGTTGGTTTACCCAGTCTTCGCATGATTTTGGCACGGAAGGCAGTTCCGGCTCTCGCCTGCTTTGCACATTGATCCACTCGTCTGGCTCACATCCCTCGTCGCGCCCCCATGCTTGTGTATTGCAGCCTGGTTCGTGCGGAATAGCAGAAAGCCACAATACCTTTTCGTATTCATCAATTTCCCGAATCAGTTTTGTGCGCAGGGATGCTACACCCAGAAGATATTCCAGTAACCGAATTGCTTTGTTGTTCTGCATTAAATCATGGGTCTGTTCCATCCCCACTGTCTCCACATTCAAATATTAGACAATTCTGAAAACAGTTTAACTTCGCTGTTACTCATTGCCAGTTGAAACAGGTCATTTTTCGGTTCTCCGGTTCCCCAATTGTTCCAAAATCACCTCCACATGCCGACCAGTCGCACCCTTTTGGCTTTCCACCACCTCCCGCGCCCTCTTGCCCATCTCCCGTCCCGATTCCACATCACCCAGCAACCCTTCCACCGCCCGGCCCAATTCCTCCCCATTGGCCACCTCCTTAATTCCCTCTCCCCGCCGCAGCGCGTTCATCACCTCCGTAAAATTCCCCGTCCATCGCCCCACAATCACCGGCTTGCCCAGCGCGGCCGGCTCGATCATGTCGCTGCCATGCTGCCTCTCCCCCATGTCCAGCAATGTCCGCCCCACAAAAACCACATCCGCAAGACTGTAAAATTTTCGCAATTCACCCATCGTATCCCCCAAGATCACCACCGAACCAAGTCCCATCCCCAACTTGCTTGAACTCGATCGCCGAAAAACCCCAAATCCCGCATCAACAATCTGTTCCGCCACCCCATCAAACCGCTCCGGCTTTCGCGGCACAATCACCAGCCGTAAATCCGGAAATTTTCCCAGCAACCTCCGATACTGCTCCAATACAATCTTCTCCTCCCCATCGCCGGTCGATCCGCACACCCAAATCCGCTCCCCGCCCGGCCGCAAACCCACCGCCGCCGCCAACTCCCGATCCCCCATCACCCGATCCGACACCTCGGCCGTATCAAACTTCATCGTCCCCGTCACCACCACCCGTTCCCGCTTCACACCCAACCCCACAAACCGATCGGCATACACCCGCTCCTGCGCGCAAACCCCCGCCAGCCGACCAAACATCCACCAACTCACCGGCCCAAGCCACCGATATCCCCTGTAACTACCCGGCGTCAATCTCCCATTGACCAAAATCACCGGAATGTTTCGCCTATTGCATTGCGCCATCCAGTTGGGCCAAACCTCCAGCTCCATCAACACCACAACCGCCGGCCGCAATCCATCCAACACCCTCCCAACCGCCCCGCTGAAATCCAGCGGATACCGAATCAACGTCACCTTCGGGTCCGTCCCATACAGTTGCTTCCCTCGCTCATATCCCGTCTCCGTGCCGGCCGACACGATGAATTTCAAATCCTCCCGCGCCTCCCCCAACCCCTTCACCAGCGCCCGCGTGGCATTGATCTCCCCCAGACTGACCGCATGAATCATCACCACCTTTTCATCGCCCTGACGAGGCGCAACCCGCCCCATCCGTAACTTCAAAGCCGATAAAACCTTACGTCGAACCTTGGGCGCAAGCAGCCAATACGGAGACGCCGCCACAATACCGGCCGCATAGGCGATGTCGTATCCGTTAATCATCGATAAAGACCGTTGTCCGCAATATATTGACAAACCGCCGGCGGCGTCAGATAGGCAATCGACAAACCCGCCGCCACACGCCCTCGGCAGGCCGTGGCGCTGATGTCGATCAGCGGCGCCTCCACAACATTTTGTCGCAAATTCTGATAGGGCGATCCCAATTTGCCCCAATCAAATTGCCATCCCGGCCGGGCCATGACAACCAGATTCGCCTCCTGAATAATCTCCAACGGCCTATGCCATTTTGGCAGATAATTGAGCATATCTGCCCCGATCAACCACGAAACCGTTCCCCAGCCGTTCGATTTTAATTGCCGAATCGTATCCAGCGTATAACTGGGCCCGCTTCGGGTCATCTCCAAGTCACTGACACTAAAGAAGTTATCGCCGGCGACCGCCAGGCGGCACATTTCCAGGCGATCTTTTGCCTCTGCAAGTTGGGTTTGGTCCGGTTTGTGCGGTGGTTGAGCGGTTGGAATGAGCAATACACCCTCAAACCCCAGTCGCTCGGCCGCCGCGCGGGCGCATAGGAGATGCCCATGATGGATCGGATTGAAACTGCCGCCGAAACAAAGCCTTGGCATCTGGGTGTTCATTTATAACGTCCTTTAATAAGGACCACCAAATATGGACCAACAGGTGTCCACCATGGATGAGCCGGTTTGCGGCGGGATGGCAAGTGATGTTGGGTTATTGAGTTATAATCAAAACCCAAAGTTATTATCGGCCGTATGATTCAAGAACCCGCTGCGATGCGTAAAATAATGGATGACAGGAACGGTTTCAGAAGGTAGAAGCAAAGGAGTCCAGGATGACCACCATGACCAAAACAACCCCACGGAAGCGATCAACCCTGAGCCGGGCGTTGCGTCACCGCGCCGAGGCGATCTTGGCCGAGACATACGCCTACATGGATAGCCCCATTTTCCGTAAAAAGAGTACCGAATTGGAGCTATTTGATTATGACGTCCCGCCGCAGTTGCCGTTGACGAGTTGGTATCAGCCGACGCGGGATGAGGAACTTGGCGTCAATGGTTCGCCGCAACTGATGAGCACGCCCGAGGAACGGCTGATGTTCCTGCGGTACAACTATTCCAAATGCCGGCTGAGTCGGCTGCAGCGGAAGGTCAAAAAAGAAGGCCTGACCCGTGAATATGCCCATGAAGCGGTCAAATGGCACAAGCGATTTGTGCATTTCCGCGAATTTCTGGTCCGCACGAACCTGGCGCTGGTGCTGGCGATGGCCAAGCGCACGCGGCTGGGGGATGTGGATTTCGCGGAGATCGTCTCCGAAGGAAACATGGCACTGCTGCGTGCGGTGGAAAAATTCAATGTGGAGCGCGGCTTCAAATTTTCCACCTACGCCTGCCGGGCGATTTTGAAGGCGTTCAGCCGGACGGCCCAGAAATCGTCGCGCTATCGCACCCGTGTCCCGGTTGAATTTGAGCCGGACATGGAAAAAAGCGACTGGCACGACCGCCGGCGCGACCAGGTTGAGGAGGATTGCATCGACGAACTGAAGACAATCGTTGATCGCAACCTCGCGGACTTAAGCAACGTCGAACAGACGGTGATCCGCCGCCGATTCAACTGGCAGCAAAAGGAGGAAGACCCCCTGACGCTGGAGGAAGTCGGCAAGATCATCGGCGTGACCAAGGAACGCGTGCGCCAAATCCAAAACAAGGCGATGGCGAAGATCAAACTGGTCATGGAAGACGGCGTGCTGAGAACCCGCACCCAACCCGCGGAAGAACCCGTTGAGGTGAAGTCTTCGTAAGGTATTACAACCCATAAGAGCCAAAGCGGCGCGCCGATTTCCCGGCGTCGCCGCTTTTTTATGCGCCGGACAAAAAAAGGGGTCAGGAAGTATTATTGGATGTATAAAACCTTCCTGACCCCATTGTATTGTCTATTGGATGTATAAAACCTTCCTGACCCTAATGGCACTACATCTAGCGTCGGCGATTTTCGTCTCGCCTGTAAATCTTTGAGTAAAAAGCAGTTGCGCGGTGGTTGGCGCAAGCCAAGGCCTCCTGGATGATGTGGTCGTCTCACAACACCAACCAAGGAGGCCAAG
>JADLBV010000068.1 GCA_020847545.1 Phycisphaerales bacterium | reverse complement strand
TTGACGGGACTGCTCGCGATTCGTCCGTGAAGCCATGGCAACCTCCTCCATGAGGTTTAAGGTGATCCCCACAACATATGGTATCCTCCAGTCACCATTTATGCCCGCAAAAACTGTCACACGCCCCATTTGACCCATCTCATGGCCCTCTGTTCATCTTAGGCTTTTGCCACCATAATCTACCCCCCATGATTTCATTTGGCGTGGTGTTTGGGCTACTGGCCGCGTTTTGCCAGTCTTTGTCGTATCTGGCGACGCGGCATTTTGTTGCGGTGCGACAAGGGGGCAGTCGGCTTCTGCTGGTGTTGTCGCACATTCTCATGGGGGTGGTGTCGCTGGCGGTGCTGCCTTGGATCTGGCCGGCGGATCTTCCTTCGTGGCGATTGTATGCCGAGCCTCTTTTTTCGGTGTCGATCTTTTATCTGATGGGGCAGATGGCGCTGCTGGTGGCCTTGCGACATGCCGAGCCGTCGCGCATCTCCCCGATGTTGGCGTTCAAGATCGTGCTGCTGGCGGGGATGACGGTCATCTTGACCGGCGTGGTGATCTCACCGCTGCAATGGGTGGCGATCGCCTTATGTCTGGTGGGTGTGGTGACGCTCAATTACACCGGCGGCGCCAACCACCCCCACGCGGCCATCGCGGTGGCAATGGCGTGCCTGCTCTACTCCTTATCCGACTGGAACATTGTCCGGCTGGTGAATATCGCATCGCCCCACCCCGACTGGCGAACCTTTACCTGGGCGACATTGACCTGTTATGTCCTGTGCGGGCTGATCTCGGCCATTTTCCTGCCTTGGTATGGATCGCGCAAGGCCAAGGATTGGATCGACGCTTGCCCATTCGCCGGAACCTGGCTTGCGGCGATGCTCTTTTTGTTCGCCTGTTTTGGGATTGAAGGGGTGGTTTATGGCAATATTTTACAATCGACCCGCGGCATCATTTCCGTGCTGTTGGGGGTGATTTTGGCCGCCGTCGGCATGTTGCATCTGGAGCGGGCGGCCGGCCATGGTGTCTTTGCCCGACGGATGATCGCCGCCATTTTCATGCTGGGGGCGGTGGTGCTATATGGGCGGGAAAAAGATAGACTTTCTCATGTTCAGCCGACGCCAGCACATAAAACGGTGGACGCCAAATTTGAATCACTTCCCAAAACTGATAACCTTGTCCTTTCGCCGAGTGCCACGTTGGCCTTGGATTTTTAGTATTCTTGCTAATTAGGAATTCTGCGATGGCTACATGGGAACTGGTCCCGCGTGATGTGCCGAAGGTTTCAACCAAGTACCGAAAGATCGTCACCCCCATTCCCGCCCCCGGCACGATCCCGGTTCTGGAGAAGCTCCGTCAATACGAACCGCGCTCCATGGGTGGCCAGCCCCCCATCGTGTGGGATCACGCCAAAGGGATCGCGGTTTTCGACAACGCCGGCAACCAATGGCTCGACTGGAGTTCGGGCGTGCTGGTCACCAACGTCGGCCATTGCCACCCGCGCGTGCAGAAGGCCATTTTGGATCAGACCAATCACGGCCTGTTGCACAATTATTGTTTCCCCTCCGAAGTTCGCGCCAATCTGGTCAAGGAACTGGCCGACATCGCGCCGGCCGGTTTGAAAAAAGTCTTTTTGCTAACCACCGGCGCCGAGACCACCGAATGCGCGATCAAGCTCGCCCGCACACAAGGGCAGAAGATCGGCGGCAAGAAGAAGATTCACATTGTCACCTTCCTCAACGCCTTTCATGGCCGCACGCTGGGCGCGCAGATGGCCGGCGGCATACCGTCATTGAAGGAATGGATCGTCAACCTCGACCCGGCCATCGTCAACGTCCCCTTCCCCGATGGTTTCCGCAATCCGGACACCAGTTTTGAAGGGTTCCTGAACGCACTCAAAAAGCAGGGGGTCGCCCCCGACCAGATCGCCGGCGTGATGAGTGAGACGTATCAGGGTGGCAATTCCAGCTTCATGCCGGTGGAATATGCCCAGAAGCTGCGCAAGTGGTGCGATGAACACAAGATCGTGCTGATTTACGATGAGGTGCAGGCGGGATTTGGGCGTTGCGGGACGATGTTCGGGTTTGAACATTACGGCGTTTCTCCCGACCTGATCTGCTGCGGCAAGGGGATCACCAGCGGGTTGCCCTTGTCGGCCGTCATTGGCCGCAATGACATCATGGACCTCTACCCGCCCGGCTCGATGACCAGCACGCACACCGGCAACCCGGTCGTCGCCGCCAGCGCCATCGCCAACCTGCAGGTCATCAAGGATGAAAAGCTGGTGGCCAACGCCGCCAACATGGGCAAGATCATGCAGGCCGAGGCCCGTCGGATCGGTGAGAAATATCCCAAGAACGTCGGCGCCGTCCACGGCAAGGGGCTGGTCGCCTCGATGCACATGGTCAAGCCGGGTGGAACCGATGCGGATGCCGAGACGGCATTCAACATCGTCCGCCGATGCGTGGAAAAAGGGTTGATGCTATTTGCACCGGTAGGATTTGGCGGGGCTTCAGTGAAGCTCTCGCCGCCGTTGATAATCCAGGAAGAACCCCTTCGCGAAGGAATCAAGGTGCTGGAAGAGGCATTTGCGGAAATCATAGCCGGATAAATTTCCCTCCATTCCCCCTCTCCCGGTAATCCGGGAGAGGGTTGGGGTGAGGGCTGTAGGGTGGGCATCGCCCACCAACGTGAAAATGGTGGGCGATGCCCACCCTACAAATCGGACGATTTACAACACTCACGAGGACACATGGCAATCGACATCACCATCGTCGGCGGCGGGATGATCACCCACGATCAACTGCTTCCTTCCATCTATCACCTGCAACGCCTCGGCGTCGTCGGCAAGCTGCAAATCAGCGCCCTCAATGCCGCCCCGCTGCAACAACTGGCCTCCTCCGAAGCGATCAAGGCCGCCTTCCCCAACCAGAGCTTCATCTCCTCCCCGTCGTTGGATGATGAGCCGTCCAAGATGTACCCGGACCTGTTCAAGTCCATCATCGAGAAGATGCCGCCGCAGCAGATGGTTGTGGTGGCGGTGCCGGATCATTTTCATTATCCGGTCATCAAGTTCGCGCTGGAACACAACCAGCACGTTTTGACCGTCAAGCCGCTGGTTTTGACCTATCCGCAGGCGACGGAAATCGAACACCTCGCCCACGAACGCGGGTTGTTTGTCGGCGTTGAATACCACAAGCGATTTGACCGCCGATCGCTCGAAACTCGCGGCCGGTATCGTCAGGGGAAATTCGGCGATTTCCGCTGCGGAGAGGCCAAGCTCATCGAGCCGTGGTATTACCGCCACTCCAATTTTCAGAACTGGTTCACCAAGGAAAACACCGATCCGTTCACCTATATCGGGTGCCATTACGTCGATCTGGTCTATTTCATTACCGGCCTCAAGCCGGTTGAGGCATCCATTCAGGGTGTCGAGGGGACTTTCCCCAACGGCAAGGTGGGGTACATGTGGTCGGCCGGCCGGGTGACGTTTGAAAACGGCGGCATACTCTCGGTCATCAATGGTCTGGGTTATCCCGACCTCGGCGGCGGCGGCAATGATCAGGGGATGACGCTCTATTGCGAAGGCAAAGACTCCGGCGGCCTGATCTCACACAACGATCAGTTCCGCGGCGTCCAGCACGGCTACATCGCCGAAGCCGGCGGCAAGAGCTTTAATTACGTCAATCCCGATTACATGCGACTGGTTCCGTGGGAAGGGGAAGGATTAAAGCCGGTTGGGTATGGATATGATTCGGTCGAGGCCAGCATCCGCGCCGCGGTGCGCATCAATGATGAATCCAAATCCGCCGGCAACGCGGCCTTGCGGCGCCGACAGGCGATCCTCAAGGAGATTGATGACAACGGCATCATCGCCACCCCTTCCAACAGTTCCATCAACGAACTGGTCATGGAAGCCGGCCGACTCTCCATTCTCAATCAGGGCCGGCGCGTGTTGATCTCCTACGGCAAATCCGCCGGCGTGAAACTGGCCTGAGCGCAACTGTTTTCGTCAAATTGATTTTCCGTGACATGCGATGATGGGGAATAGGTGAATCCCATAATCCCATGAAAGGCTCGACTGATCGGTTGGCAAGAGGACCGTTCAAAGGAGACGATCATGGGATTACAAATGCAACAATGGGAACATTCGTGGCGGGACTGAATCATCCACAAACGACGTTCACCAGGTGAAGATGTAATCGACGCAGCACTCACAAAATACCCGTCGATTAAGCGGCGTTTCTGTCCACCAACCGAAAACGCGGTTTTTGCGGTGGGTTGGAAGAAGGAAAGTGGGATAACGCAACTGACTTCGTCTCCTTCAATATCTTCATCGTGTCATCGGCATCCGCACAATCAACGGCCACATGGTTCTCAATGCGGCATGCAGGCGAATGCCACCCGGCATCACATCAAACGAGAGATTCCGCCATTGTCCATCATCGTCAAGTCGCAGAAGTGGGCCTGACGTGGGGGCATTCAATCGCAGCGTAACGCCATCGTTTTGTTCAACATCATCGGGATTCAGATTAAAAAGGGCGGCCACATTTTCGTGATCGGTGTCGTTGTGCCCGAACAGCATGTAGGCATCACCTGATGTCATGGCAACCGCCGGCAGGGGATGAAGCCAATTTAATACTCCGATGAGTTGCTGTTTGCGGATTGAATTCAGAAATGAAATCGATGCGGTGGAGGAGACACTATGAGCATAAATTGCCACGCGGCCGCCCAGTTCATTCTCATAGATCGTCACGGCCGGCTGCACGCGATGAACCTGAGGATCCATGAACCAGCGGTTGCGGGTAAACCAACTCGCAACCCGAGCACCGTTCGGTCGAATTGACAGACGCACGCCGTCAGATGGATCCTTCAACAGAACCAGGAGATGCTTGCCGGTGGATGATTCATTCACCGGATCATCCGTGGTGATCTCCTCGGTAATTTCCAGGCTTTCCTTAAGGGCCTCCACATCAACACCCATGTATTTGTCCAGACCGCGCCGAGCAAAGGCCAGTGCGGACGGTCCGTCGAGCAGTACGCCACCGGAGAGATAATGCCGCATCTCCTGTGTGCTCAACGCATCGGCAGCAATGCCGTTGATCATAACAGCGCGCGACTGTGGGTTGTTGACCGTGAATGGGATACCAAAACGCCCGCAGATCACCCCGGTCCAGTCCAGGTCATAAGCCACTTCTTTTGTCGGCATATGGTGCGGATCGGGCATGAGGGGGTAAGCCCGCAGGCATATGCCACTGGGCCCGCTCCAGGTCGTTTTCCGGCTTAAGTTGCGCAGCTCCCTGAAAAACGGCTCGCTTTGCCCCATGGCGTCGGCGTACCCCTTCCATTCTGAGTCAACCCATTCCGATGTGCTGGGAATCCATGTATAGGGTATGTCCACCCTGGAAGCCAGGAGTGTGCCGGCAACGAATCCACGCAAGGTTTTGCGAGAGGTGCTGTAATAGGTCTGCGGAAAAGTATCCGCCTCGCACATATACTCGATATCATCGCCCATCAGACTACGCTGTGCCTGGTGGGTGGACATCAATTCAGCGAACCAATTATATCCGCTTGCGCCATAGCTGGCGTGTGCGAGACGGGCCAGCGGACGTGTCTTACCCGCCAACGCCCGTGCGAATGCCCCCTGTTGCAGCTCATGGCGGCTCCCCGAAACGCATTTGCCGCAACGGATTGATCGGCTAACACCGTCGATGGCTTGTCGTATTTCCTTGGCAAGGATCAACAGGCTCTGTTCACCGGATTCGTACCATTGATCACGCAGTATCTGAGACGCCTCATCCTGGCCGCGCATTGCTGTGAAAAGTTGCTCGCGGGTCAAGGTGTGGGTGGTGGTCTGGTTGAAATAGGCCATATGCAACTGACAGGCACATGCCCAGCGGGCAGGATAGTGGTTATCCAGTCGTACATCATCATCCACAAGCAGAAATGCCGGGGCCGCACCAGCCATCATTTGCACTACCTGACGCGTATGCTCCAGGAATCCCTCGTCCAGCGGGCAAAAACAGGCGCGGCATTCGGTCCCATCCCACCCCACAATGCGCTGAAACGGCACATCCGGAATCGGTCGGCCACGTTCGCCATGTCCGATAAGCGATTGGATCAGTATACCTGCGCGCACACCTTCAGGTTCCAGTTGTGCCTTGATCCGCCCAAACTGTTCCAACGCCTGCTCAACGCCTTCATGGCCATGGCCGTTTTCGGGGATGCCCATCATCATGACGGCCACATCCGTCGTTTTGCTGCGTTGACACATCTCCACAAGATCATTCATGATCTGTGGCTCCCGCCATGGCGGCAAAGCCACGGTGGTCATCATTCGCATCGGTTCACACATGGATATTCTCTCTTGTTTGACGCCGGATACTGGCAATTCTAACAGAAAAATTCCTTTGGTGGGAATCCTACTTCACAGCCCACTCACCCACAATTCGTGGAAAGTCCACTTGTTGGCAATCAGCATGCAAAAGAGGCGCAGTGCGGGGGTAAGGATCGGCGCGTAAAAGGGGCGCACCACAGCAGGGTTTGATCCGGTTCAGTTGCCTTGTGCGATTGAATCGGGACCTTCCCAGGAAGCGGGATGAGTGCTGGTTTCTCATGACCGACCTTGAGGACGGTCCGGCCCAGATCAGCAGCCTCTACGGCCGACGGATGGCCATTGAGGAGTTGTTTCGGGACCACAAGAACAAATGGAACGGATGGGGATTGCGTGACACCCGCATCACCCGCCCCGACCGCATGGATCGCCTGCTGTTGATCCTGGCGATCGCCTATCTGCTTTTATGCGGAATCGGGCTGGTCGCATTGGAAATAGGCGTTTGTGGCGAATGGACCAGCGGCATCCACAACGATTGCGGTGTCTTCACCATCGGCCGGATCATGCTCAGACGATGGAAAAGACTGCTTTCCGTGGTTGTAACAGCCATTATCGCCACCATCGAGGATGGTGACACCAAACTGGGGATGATTCAGCTGGCGGGGCACTTGACCGACATTGGCCAACCGACAAAATGGCATCCGGAGAAAAATATGGCCGAGGTTTTGGAACAGATTGAGCAGTTGTCGAAAGAGGCCGTCGCCGAGTTGGGGCGGGTGGCCGATGCGGATCAGCTTGAACAATTTCGCGTTAAATTTCTGGGGACCAAGGGGAAGGTCAAGGATTTGATGTCGTTGCTGGGGCGGGTGCCGCGCGAGCAAAAGCCGATCATCGGCCAGCGCGTCAACGCCGTCAAGCAGGAATTGACCGAAGGTTATGATCGACGCAAAGGTGAGCTGACCAGCGCCGGCGGCGGTGGACGGATGGGCATTGATGTGACCGAGCCGGGGGCGCCGGTGGAGATGGGGCATCGGCACATTTTGATGAAGGTGATCGATGAGTTGACGGAATTGTTCGGGCGAATGGGGTTTGCGGTGGCGGCCGGGCCGGAGGTGGAGGATGAGTTTCACAATTTCATCGCGTTGAACATTCCCCAGTCGCACCCGGCACGCGATCCGCTGGATAATTTTTATTTGCAACCGCCCAAAGAGGCGAACAACGGCAAAGGATCAGGTTCGCACCAGATGTTGATGCGCACGCAGACAAGCACGGTGCAGATTCGGGTAATGGAAAAACAAAAGCCGCCGATCCGGGTGGTCATTCCCGGCCGGGTTTATCGGCCGGACACGCACGATGACACGCACCTGTCGATGTTTCATCAGCTTGAAGCGCTGGTGGTGGACCAGAACGTCACGATGGTGGACCTGAAAAGCACGGTGATTCAATTTGTCCGTGCCTATTTCGGTGTCAACACGAAGGTGCGGTTTCGGCCGAGCTTTTTCCCATTCACCGAGCCCTCGGCCGAAGTGGATGTCTATTTTGAGGACAAACAGCGCTGGATCGAATTGGGCGGATGCGGGATGGTTCATCCCAACGTGCTCAAGGCGGTCAACATCGACCCGGAGATTTACAGCGGGTGGGCGTTTGGGTTCGGCATCGAGCGCATCGCCATGCGCAAATATGGCATCAACAACATCCGCCTGCTGGTGGAGAACGACATTCGCTTTTTGCGTCAGTTTTAACCGTGAGACCGGGTCAAAATCGACTGCGCCACCCGCACGCCGCTGGACAAGGCCCCTTCCATGTAGCCGATGAAGGCATACGAGGTGTGTTCGCCGGCAAAATAGAGGGGGGCGCGTTGATCGACGATTCCATCGACAAGGGTTGGACCATACGCCGTCACCTGACCGGGGGCGGGGAAGCTGTAGCTTCCCTTGGTTCGCGGCATCAGCGGCCAGGGGACAAATCGGTCGCGTTGGACGGTGTCGGCCAGGCCGGGCATCAGCGGGGAGATGGCCTCGATGGCCGAGCGGGCGCGGTCGGCCGGGGGCAATTCGCAGATTTTTTCGGCCGCCTCGGCGCCGCTGAAGAGCGTCAAGCTCGCCTCACCATCGCCTTCGGGTTGGCTCGACACCCATGTGAGTGAAATCAGACCATCGCTGACGATCTCCGGCTTGAGATTGAGCTGTTTCCAGACCGGCGGCCGCACCGCCAGGAGGAGTTTGGTGTTTTTGCCCATTTGCGGATGAAGGTTGGAATCGAGGGATGGGCGAATCTCCAATTCGCCCCAGATTGTCGGCGGGATCGTCAGGACCACCGCATCGCATTCCAATTTCAAGCCTGAGGTCGTGGTGACGATGGCGGCGGTTGCATTTCGTTCGATGGCGCGGACAGGGTCATTAAAACGAACCTTCTCCCCCAGCGACTCGGCCAAAAGTCGAGCCAGCGTGTCGTTGCCACCGTTGACGCGATAAATCTCGCTGTCGGTGTAATAGCGTTCATAGCCGCCGCCGGCGACCATCGCCAGATATCCCAGCAACGACATTTGGCGGGCATCGACGCCATTGTCGGCATCGGCCGAGGCCAGGAGCGTCTTTTTGGCCAGATCGCTCATGTTCAGGGCGCTGACAAAATCGAAATAGGTTTGATGATCCAGTTCTGAAGCGCGGGGAGAGTTGTAAGGGCGCACCGGATCGATGGAGCGGGACAATGCCACGATTTGGGCCAGCGCCTGGTCGATTTCGAGATAGAGCGCATCCACCTGTTCGCCGCGGAGGGGTTTGCCGTCGATCAAGATGGCCCAATCACCGGTTTCCTCGGTGGCTTCCATCAGATCAAGGCGAAACCGCCGGGCGTAGGCCAGCCAGATGGGATGGTTGGTGCCGATGAATTCCGCCCCCAGTTCAACCGTTTTGCCGGGAATGAATCGTCGGTCTGACAAGACCCGTCCCCCCGGCCGCGATTCGGCTTCAAGGACCGTGACCTGAACTCCATGTCGGGCCAGCGTGTCCGCGCAAGCGAGGCCGGAAAAACCGGCCCCGATGATGACCACTCTGCGTGCGGATGAACCATCCCCGCCATTGGGCGTGGAGGCGCATCCGCCCAGTTGCCAAAGCGCCGGTCCGGCGGCCGCGAGGGCGGCCGTCCGCGCACTTTTTTTCAGGAATTGTCGTCGGGTGAAACCAGCCTTGGAAGGTAGGCCATGTTCGAGGCCCTGTCGGATCAAAGCACGCAATGCCCTGGACATACATCCTCCTACATTTGTTCCGGATGTTCGATCCCCAGCAGATCCAATCCCAACGCCATCGTGCGTGCCGTCAGGTCGCACAAGGCCAGACGACTTTGTCGAATCTCCGGCTCGCTCTGAAGCACGGGGCAGTTTTCATAAAAAGAACTGAATCGCACCGCCAGATCATACAGATAGGCACACAGCAAATGCGGTTTTAATTCACGGGCAACCGATTCGACAATTTCACCAACCCGCAACAGGTGTTTGGCCAATGCCTGTTCCTGCGGCGTATCCAATTGCAACCGCCCCGCCGACGGCGATGGGAGTTTTCCGGCCTTGCGGAAGATGGATTTGATCCGCGCGTAGACGTATTGGAGATAGGGGGCGGTGTTGCCATCCAGCGAGAGCATCTTGTCCCAGTTGAAGACGTAATCGCTGGTGCGATCCTTGGACAGATCCGAATATTTGACCGCGCCGATGCCGACCGCGCGGGCGATCTGTCGGCGATGCGCTTCATCCAATTCCGGGTTTTTCTGGCTGACCAGACCAAAGGCGCGTTCCTCGGCCTCATCGAGCAGGTCTTTGAGTTTGACGGTGTCGCCGCTGCGGGTTTTGAAGGGTTTGCCATCGGCCCCCAGCATCGTCCCGAAGGGGGCGTATTCGAGCGAAACCCCCGCGGCCCAGCCGGCCCTGGCGGCGGTGGCGAAGACCTGTGCGAAATGTTGCGCCTGACGCGAGTCGTGGGTGTAGATGATCCGCGTCGCCCCCAGTTTTTGCGCGCGATAGCGAATGGCCGCCAGGTCGGTGGTTCCGTACAGATAGCCGCCATCGCTCTTTTGGATGATCAGCGGGTTTTCAAACCCCTCGGTGAAGACAACAATGGCCCCTTCGCTGCGGATGGCGATCCCCTGGCTGAGCAAATCCTCCACCACCTGCTGGAGCATGGGATTGTAAAACGATTCGCCGCGCTCATGTTCCGGTTTGAGTGAGACGCCCAGACGATCGTAAATCGGCTGATAATGCCGGCGGGTTTCATCGACAATCCGCCGCCACGCCGCCAGTTCCGCACTTTGGCCGGCCTGAAGCTGAACCACTGTATTGCGCGCCTCCTCGGCAAAGGTGGGCAACTCATCAAATCGCTTTTTGGCCTGACGATAAAATTCTTCCAGGTCGGTGATGTCCTGCCGCGCATCCGTATCCTGCGATTGACTGCGAAGATACGCGATCAACATGCCGAACTGCGTTCCCCAATCCCCCAGATGATTTTGGCGGATGATCTGGTTGTGCTGATATTCGATCACACGGGCGAGGCAATCGCCGATGATGGTGCTGCGCAGATGCCCGACGTGCATCTGCTTGGCGATGTTCGGGCCGGAATAATCGACGACAACCTTCCGCGGATGAGCGGCCGGGTCGATCCCCAGCCGATTATCCCCCGACCGGGCGGTCAATTGATCCGCCAACCACACCGGCGACAAACGGATGTTGATAAACCCCGGCCCGGCGATGGTGACCTGTTCGGCCATGTTGCCCAGGTCCAATTGGGCGATGATTTTCTCCGCCACGGCGCGGGGGTTGGTCTTCTGGCCTGATCGCTGGGCGACTTCGCGGGCCAATCCCATGGCCGCGTTGGATTGATAATCGCCAAACGTCTCATTCTGACTCAGGCCGATCAGTGGATCGGCCTCAAATCCGAGCGATTGGGAAATCGCCTTGCGAAACGCGGCATCAAGTAGGGTATTTGTGTTTGTCATGGATGAATCAATCGATCAATTTGCCCGATAGATAGCTGTCGTAGGCGGTCATGTCCATCAGGCCGTGGCCGGAGAGATTGAACAGGATGGTTCGTTTTTGTTTGTCCTGACGGGCGGCAATGGCTTCGTCGATGGCGGCGCGGACGGCGTGGGATGATTCGGGCGCGGGGACAATCCCCTCAGCGCGGGCAAACTGGACGGCGGCCTCAAATACCTGCGACTGGGCATAGCTTTTGGCTTCGATCAGCCCCAGTTTGTAAAGATGGCTGACGGCCGGCGCCATGCCATGATAGCGCAACCCACCTGCATGAATCGCCGGCGGCACAAACTGGTGCCCCAGCGTGTGCATCATCATCAACGGGGTCATCTCGGCCGTGTCGCCAAAGTCATAGCGGTGTTCACCCTTGGTTAAGGAGGCACAGACCGAAGGCTCCACCGCGACGATGCGGGTGGATTTTTTCTGCTTGATCTTCCGTTCGACAAACGGGAAGGCGATGCCGGCGAAATTGCTGCCGCCGCCGACGCATCCGATGACAACATCGGGATATTCGCCTGCCAAATCCATCTGTTTAAGCGATTCCTGCCCGATGACGGTCTGGTGCAGACAGACATGGTTCAACACGCTGCCAAGGGCATATTTGGTGTGGGGTGTTTTGACGGTGTCTTCAATCGCCTCGGAAATGGCGATCCCCAATGAGCCGGGTGAGTCTGGGGATTGTTGTCGCATCTTGCGGCCATATTCGGTCTGCTCGGATGGGCTGGCATGAACGGTGGCGCCCCAGGTTTGCATGAGCATCTTGCGATACGGCTTTTGATGGAAGCTGACCTTCACCATGTAGACCACGCATTCGAGGCCGAACATTTGGCACGCCATTGCCAATGATGAACCCCATTGACCAGCGCCGGTCTCGGTGGCCAGCCGTTTGGTGCCGGCGAGCTTGTTGTAATAGGCCTGGGGAACGGCGCTGTTGGGCTTGTGGCTGCCCGCGGGGCTGGCCCCTTCAAATTTGTAGTAAATGTGAGCGGGGGTTTGCAGCGCCTTCTCAAGTCGAACGGCACGGAGCAACGGTGTCGGCCGCCACAATGCGTAGATGTCGCGCACCGGCTGGGGGATTTCTATGCGTTGCTCGGCGGTCATCTCCTGCTCGACAATGTTCTGCGGAAAAATCGCGAGCATGTCCGCGAGAGAAACCGGCTGACGAGTCCCCGGATGCAACGGCGGCGGTAAAGGTTCAGGCACATCCGCCAAAACGTTGTACCAATGGGTCGGAATCTCGGACTGCGGCAGCACAAAGTGCGTGGTCTGGGACATGGAACAACTCCTATGAGATCAACAAGTTGAGATAATACGATGAATCGACATGAGGATCAAAAATGGATTTATCATGATAACTTATGCTCTCAACGTGACTTATGATCAGGCAAGCTCAATATGAATAAACGATTTGTGACCTGTACCAAAATGTAAAGATCGGGACTTCCTGGATGTGTCGCCCAATAGCGCCCATCACCATCGAATCACGACGGCCGTGGCATCATCCGACAATGTGGTGGAAGCGGCATGGGCGTAGATGGCGGTGAAGAGAGAATCCACAAACTCCTGTGGCGGAACACTTTGTGCCAGTCGTTGCACGCCGGAGAGTTCAAATTGATGGCGCGTGCCGGCGTCATCGGGGAGGCCGAATTGTTCGATCATGCCATCGCTGACGATCAGGGCGGATGATGACGGCGGGAGTGCGATTTCCTGGGCCTGGTATTCCGAATCCTCCATCACCCCCACCGGCAGCCCGCCGCCGCTGTTGAGTTGTTCGCTCTCCTGGCCGGCGGGACACAACAAGGCCCACCCATGTCCGGCATCCACATAATTGAGTTTCATCTGTTTTACGTCGAACACACCCAGCCAGAGCGTGATGAATTTGTGATGCGGGCAACGCGGCTGGATAAACCGATTCAAATCGCTCGCCGCCCGGCCCGGATCGCCATGCTGGCGCAAGGCCGCATGGAGAAATCCCTGTGCCGCGGTCATCAAAACGGATGCGGCCGCACCCTTGCCGGCCACATCTCCCAGCGCCACCGCCAGCCGACCATCATCCAGCGGGATCACATCAAAAAAATCCCCCGCCATGTATGTTCCGGGGCGGCTTTCGCCCGTGTAGCTCAACGGCCCGAACTGGCCGGTGCGCGGGGGTAGAATCCACTTTTGCGCCTCCGCCCCGGCACACAATTCCGCCTCGATCAGGGCATGACGGCGTTCGATCTCCTGACGTTTGAGATTCGCCAGCGCCAAGCTGGCCATCCGCCCCAACGCCATGCAGAATTCGCTCGCCCCGGCCGGCAAGGTCGCCTCGCCGCGATGCCTTGAATCCAGGTACAGATACGCCGCGATGGATGACCCCAGCATCAAGGGGACGCACAACGCCGATGAGATGTTCATCTGCACGATGCTTTCGGATGCCGCGACACCCGATCCACCGGACAATTCGGCCACATTTCCCGTCGACGCCGCCGCCAGCAATGCCCGGCTGTAGGCTGACTTGCCCGATTCGGCCCCCCGCCCACGCTGGGCAATGACCTGCACCCGGCCGCTCGCATCCATCGGACGAAGCCACGCCGCGCCGGTGAGTCCTGTCCCCCGCAGCGACTCATCCAGCACCACCTTGGCCAACGCGGTTTCATCGGCGGCCGCATGGATCGCCGCGGCCGCTTCCAACAGCAGCGCCAACCGATCCTGCCGCATGGTCGATTTGTCCTGCACGGGGGCGATCGACCGGATGATCGTATGCATTTGTGCCAGATCATTGACCGATTCCACACCCCCGGCCGGTTTTGAGGTGTGAAAGCCAAACGTCCAGGGTGTGATGCGCACCAAATCCTGATCCGACAATGGAACCGTTCGTCCAGATTCCAGCGCCACCCCATTGATGAATGTCCCCCAGCGGCTTTTCAGATCGGTCAGATGCCATCGGCCATCAATACACTCAACTCGTGCGTGCTGGCGCGACACCTGCTCCGCATCGGCCGGCAGGCGGATTTCCACCCCTTCATGTCGGCCGATCACCGCCCCGCCGGCCTGTGGGACCAGCTCCAGCGGCTCCATTGGCGGCCCGGCGATCGCCACCAGCCATGCGGATTGTGATCCCGACAGCAAATCCATTCCCACAGCATACCTTCCATCCCCATCATCACCCAAACGTCACCTCCAGCCACTGACATTCGCTCAGGGTTTTCACCTTCGCATCTTGCATCTGGGCCGGCAGCAATACCGTCTCGCCACGCTTGGCCTCAACGGCCTCATCCAATCCCTTGACGCGCAATTCCATCCGACCTTCGAGCATCATCCACACCACCGGCTGATCGTACGGGACCGCCTGTTCCACCCCTTCGGTAAATCGCACCTTCTCAATCGTGAAATAAGGGGACCGCACCAGCCGGGTCACGGTGGTGAAAAACCCCGCGACGTGGCTTCGTGGTTGCGCCGGCTCCGGTGAATGTGAAAAATCGATGCACTCCAAAGCCTGTTCCACATGCAACCCGCGCGGGCGGCCGGTTCCGGGGTCGATCCGATTGAAATCAAACACCCGAAACGTGGTGTCGCTGGGCGTTTGCACCTCGGCCGCCAGGATTCCCGCCCCCAGCGCATGGACCGTGCCGCTGGGGAGGTAATGGCATTGCCCTTCTTTGGCCGGGATCGCTCGGATCAGTTGCTCCACCGTGCCGGCATCGATGGCGGATCGAAACTGTTCCCGTGTCACCTCGGGCGCAAGTCCTTTGAGTAACCGGCTTTGCGGATCGTGATGCACGACATACCACGCTTCGGTCTTCAGATGCGCCTCAGGATGTCGGCCGGCATACGCCTCATCCGGATGCACCTGCACGGAAAGGTCTTCACGGGCATCGAGAAACTTGATCAAGACCGGAAACTGCCCCGCCCCCGCCAAAGGGACATCCCCAAGCAGTTGCGGGCCAAATTCCCCGACCGCCCAATGCAGTGTCTTGCCCGCCAATGGGCCGTTGGCGATCTCCGCGCTGACCCAATCGGGCGAACCATCCACCACGCCGGGTGGAAAATCATACAATTCCCAGCTTTCGCCGATGTTTTTGTCCGCGGGCAATTCCTTGCCCAGCACGGTTTGCAATTTTCGCCCACCCCAGATTTTCTCCACCAGCCTCGGCTTAAATTTCAATGGATACAATGTCATGCCCACCAGTCTGACCGGTTGGAAAAAATTTTCAATCTTCTCAAAATGAACTGCCTATAATCAGGCCAACTTCCAATTCAGGAGAAAAACGATGCGGTCCATTCATGTGATTTCAATGGCGGCGGTGATGATCGGGGCGTTGATGCTGCTGGGGAGCGCGGCGTTCCTGCGGGCGGAGGACTCCGCACCATCCACCCAGCCGGCCGAATCCGCTCTGGGCTTTACGATGAATGACATCGATGGCCACCCGGTGGAGCTGTCCAAATACACCGGCCAGGTGGTCCTGATGGTGAACGTCGCCAGCAAATGCGGCAACACGCCGCAATATGAAGGGCTGGAGGCGATGTATCAAAAGTACAAGGATCAAGGGTTGGTGATTTTGGGTTTCCCGGCCAACAACTTTGGCCACCAGGAGCCGGGGAGCAACGAGCAGATCAAGGATTTTTGCCAATCCACCTACAATGTGAAATTTCCGATGTTTTCCAAAATCAGTGTCAAAGGGGAGGACATCGCGCCGTTGTATCAATTTTTGACCCACCAGCAGACCACCCCGCAGCCGGCCGGGGAGATCACTTGGAATTTTGAAAAATTCCTGATCGGCCGCGATGGCAAGGTGATCGCCCGTTTTTCGCCACGCACACAGCCGAGTGATCCCAAAATTGTGGAGGCGATTGAGGCACAACTGGGCACGCCTTAACCTCGAAAGTCCCCGCGAATACTCCCTCTCCATGTACTCAGGGAGAGGGCTGGGGAGAGGGTGCATTTTGATGGCTGGGAAGAGGGTCTCATTGGCACGATGGCAAAAACCCTCTCCCTAACCCTCTCCCTGAGTACAGGGAGAGGGAAATGAAGCTCAATTCCCAACATTGTTACTTCGTCTCGGCCATGACTTTTTCATAGTGGGCACGAAACCGATTTGCCCAGTCGATGCGTTGGCGGGCTTTCCATTCATCGGCGCCGCCGGTTCGTTCCAGTTCGGCGCGTTTTGCGGCGAGTTGTTCAACATCGGTTCGTTCGATGGGCAGGTCCGCCAGTTCCATCCTCAATCTTTCGCGTTTGTGTTCATCTTTCACGGCCAATATGGCCAGATACGCCTGCTTGAGCGCATCGCGGCTGTCGATCCACGCCGCCGCCCAGAGTGTGCGCGTGTCGGCGAACAGGCCAAACCATTCCGCCCGTTGATTAAAACCACCGGCCAGTGCGAAGGGGTTCACATCGTCGGCCCAATGGGTCTGGTCGGCGTAAACATCCCGCCGGATGGGTGATCGGCGCAGCGATCTTTGGGCCGGCCCGCCGGGAACATGGGCCTTGAGAATCCACAGCCGTTGCCCCTCTGGTGAGAGCAGGAAGAGGACAAAATGTTCCGCGACTTCTTTGGCCTCGCCCCGCACGCCGGCCAGAATCGCCACTGGATCGGGTGTGATGGCGCTGGCGGCTTTGGGCATGACAAATCGGGCACGGTCCGATCCAACCGATTCGGCCGTCACGCGGGCATAAAAATCAATCGCCACCCCAGCGGCGGCGTCCCCGTTTCCCACATCGGTCGGCACCTGCGACGCTGAGTCGGTGAAATATCGGGCATTGGCGGCGATCAAAAGCAATTGCCCCATGCCCCGTTTCCATCCGCGCGACAGGGCGGACTGATAGGCCGGATCATGTTTGTTTTCCACGCGAGACAACGTGTGTTTGTGCAGATAAATCGACTCCTCATCCGCCATCGCCCGCTGGATCACCATCATGTAGGCCAGCGCCACCGATCCGCTGTGGGTTGGATCGGCCAACGCCACCAGACCGGCCAATTTTGGATCGGCCAAGTCGGCCCATCGACTTGGCGCGGGCATTTTCAACGCATCGTACAACGTGGGATTGTAGACCATGCCAAACGCGCTCAGGCAACCACCAACCCATTGCGGGGACGGTGTGCCGGATGAATCCACAGTGGTGTCATAAAGCCTGACCCCCGCGATGGAATCTTCCGGAAATACTTCCGTGAGTAATTGCCGATTCAGCGGCAGCGGTTGAAGGATGCTGATCGGCTTGCCCTCGCGTACGAACAGCCGTTTCAATTCCCGGTCGAAAAAATAATCGCCCCCACCCCAGACGACATGAATGTCGGCCGGCATCTGATCCCAGAACGTCCCATCCGGCCGCAGATAGGCACGATAGGTGGTCTCCAGCAGCCGTTTGATGTCGTTTGTGCCGCCGGGGGTGCGATAGTCGATGACGACCGATTTTCCGTAATGTGTGCGATGCCATCGATCAAACGCCTCGGCGAATTCACGGCGAATGTCCTGATTGTTCGGCGTCACAATAACCAGCCGAAACGCATCGGCCACGCCGGCCTGCCGTGGTTTGGCCAAAAACGCCCGCAACGCAAAGGGGAGCGCCAATACAACCACGAACAAGATGACAAAAATCCATCGGCGCATGGGAAATGATCTTTCAATGTTCCAGCACCAGCGCATCGGCCGGGTCAAATTCGACCGCGACATCCTCCGCCCAATCGCGCATCGGCCCGGCGGATGAGATTTTCAGGCTCTGGCCATCAACCGCGACCACATATTCGCTGGAATCGCCCAAAAAAGTGCTTTGCATCAGCCGGCCGCGCAAGCGATTAACCTGTGGCGATGCCGTGGCTTCCGTATCTGATTTCGTCAGCCGTAATTGTTCGGGACGAATGCTCACCAGCACCTCCTTATCACCCAATTGAGCGGCACACACCCCCACCACCTCTCCCAATGCGGTGCGGATCGTGGCGCGATCCTGTTCCTGTTTGATCACCCGGCCGGCGATCAGGTTGGTCTGCCCGATGAACCCCGCGACAAACGAATTGGCCGGTCGATGATACAAATCCGTCGGTGTCCCCACCTGTTCCAGCACTCCATTTCGCATGATCCCGATCCGGTCGGCCACGCTGAGCGCTTCTCGCTGGTCGTGCGTGACATAAATCGTTGTCAATCCGGAACTTTTGCATATCCGGCGAATTTCCCCGCGCATCTCCTGACGTAGCTGGGCGTCCAGATTCGACAATGGCTCATCCAAAAGCAAACAATCCGGCCGCACCGCCAACGCCCGCGCCAACGCCACCCGCTGCTGCTGGCCGCCGGAGAGTTGATTGGGCTTGCGGGCAGCCAACTCGGACAGTTGCACCATCCGCAACACCTCCTCGATCCGATGTTTTTGGGCGGCGCGATCCATCCCCCGAACATCCAACCCAAACGCGACATTTTGCTGCACCGTCATGTGCGGCCAAAGGGCATAACTCTGAAAACACATCACCGCGTTGCGCTGTTCCGTGCCCAGATTTGTGACATCGCGATCATTGAAGACAATCCGCCCGGCCGTCGGCTCGATCAAACCGGCGATCATCCGCAGCAGTGTGCTTTTGCCGCACCCGCTGGGGCCGAGCAGGAAAAACAATTCGCCTGCTTCGATTCGCAGGTTGATGTCGCGCACCGCGACCGTTCGGTCGAAGCGTTTGCTTAATTCGTGCAGTCCGATGGTCGTCATGGTGGGAAGTATTTTGAGATTCTTGATCAGGATTCCCCTTCGCCGGACTGGTTGGCGGGGGGTGGAAGCAACTGTTCGCGAAGTTTCGCCACCTGGTCCGAGCGTACGGCCGCATCGCCCTGTTCATCAAATTCAATCGGCCGGCCGGCGACTGTACGTAGCTGTTCCAATGCCGCATGCCGCAGTCGCGGGTCGTCAATCAACAGGCAATCGAGCAAAAAGCCGACATCTTCACGCAATTTTTTCGCTTCCGATGACGACAGTGTCTGATAGGCGGCGATGACGCTGTCGATGCGGGTTTTTTGTTCCTCGGACAAGCCATCGCGATTCAGATGCAGCAGCACCAGCGCCCCGCCCACGCCCATTTGTTGCAATTGCCGGGTGGCAGACTCGCGCTGGCGAAAATCGGGCGCATTGAGATGTGGCAAAATATCCTTCACTTTTTGTGTGGTCTGTTCATCGGGCGTCCAGCAATCCGAAAAAACCTGCCACGCCACCTGTTCATCCACCGCCACCAGCGACTCGATGCCCAGTTGCCGCAATGCCGGGCGAAGGTATTCATCCACCTCGCGGGGATGCTGGCGGGACAGGGTTGGCAAATCGGGCGCGCTCAGGTGCAGCCGGACGCTCTCCTGCTCCTGATCCTCGGCGCCGGTAAATTCCTGAACATAGAGCGCCACTTCAGGCAGTTGCGGATTTTCCGGGTCGATGAACAACGGCACGCTTTCGATCATCTGCACCACCCGGCTGCGCAGCGGCCGTTGCCATGAAAAGGCGATGGAAACCCGCCCGGGCATGGCCGAGAAACTCGCCTCGCGCAGAATGATGTCCGTTTCGTCGAAATCGAATCGCTGAAACTGGATCGAACGCAACGGGCCATTGCCCGTTTTTTGTGATTGATCCCGCACGACCGCAACCATGCAGATGCCAGGCATGTCGCTGACGGCGATCCGCTGTTGGCCGTCGGTGGCCGGCAGGTCGCTGTGAACGGTGATCTGATGATCCGCCAGCCCCGCGCGAAGCACCTGGGATTGGGTGAAGGTTCCCAGCATCGGCAACCCGTCGAGTCGTTGATGCACACCGGCCATTTCCTGATTTCGCAGTGTTTCGATGGCCGTCGGTGCCGTGGTGGGCTGCGATACGGCCGGGGCCGTGGCGGCGATCTGCAACAACAACAATCCAAGACCTGTCATGATGATTGAATTGTAAGCATCGGCCGCGACGGGTGATAGATCGGATGAGGGATTATCGGACCGCAGGGGCAGGATGAATCAATTTAACCGCCAGTTGGCCCATGTTCCGATATTGGTAAATAACAGGATATTGCGATGGCCGATCAGAACCATGAATTGAAGGATGCGATTGCGCGCAATGCCGGATTGGTGTTGTCGCTCCCATCGGCGGGGATGCTGCGGCATTACAAATCGCGGTTTTTATCCGAAACCGGACAGGGATTTGCAATCGAATGCGCGCCCGGCGAATCGACCTTGATTGACGAATTGATCGCCAACGGCCAACTCGTCGGCATTTCGTTCAAACATGGGATGACCAAGGTTGTCTTCACCACCTGCATCCTGGAAAAACTGCCACAATTTCAGGTCAATTCGCAGACCACGGTCGAAGCGTTGCTGCTGAAACATCCCCAGACCGTGAAGGCGATTCAACGTCGGGCCAATTATCGTGTGCGGGTGACGGAGGAATTGGAGATGCGATTGCGGGCATGGCGCATCGGCGAGAAGGTCATTTTGCGTGATCGCCCGATGGCGTCGCAGGAATTGGACGTGGAATTGTGGGATTTGAGCATCGGCGGCGTGGGTGTGTTGATCAAAGGCAAGGATGGAAACCCACCGCGTGTGACCGAGGCCGACCGTCTGCGCATCCAGTTGACCTATCAGGACCATGACCTGTTGCTGGAAGGACGATTGCGAGAGCCACAACCAACGCCCAAACCCGATGTCATTCGCAGCGGCATCCGGTTCAAGTTGATGCAGGATGATCTGGCCGGGCGTCAAACAACGGCCGCATTGACGCGAATTGTCGGCGAATTGCAACGCGAAGAGCTTCGACGGATGCGGCTTGGGATGGCGGGGTGAAGGGCGCGAATTACAGCGCGTTTTCCTGCTGGGAGATGATGTCGAAGACTTCCTGCGAATTGGCGGCCGATGAGAGCTGCTGGCGGAATTTGTCAATCGTCATCAGACGGCTGATGCGCGCCAGCGCGTGAATGTGTGGGCCGGTCTTATCGGGGGGGGAACTCAAGAGCCAGATCAATGTCACCGGCCGGCCGTCGATGGCCTGAAAATCAATCGGCGTGGCCGCCTTGCCAATGGCCATGACGAGGTTGGCGGTGCCGTTGGATTTGCCGTGCGGGATGGCCAGCCCGTTGCCGATGCCGGTGGTCCGCGTCGCCTCACGGTCGAGTACGGAATCAAGCACCTTTTTGGCATCCAGCAACTGGCCATTGGCCGCCAGCAGATTGACCAACTCCGTGATCGCCTCGGTCTTCTGGGTTGCTTGCAGCGGGACTTTGATGTCCTGTGGCTTGAGAATTTCAATGAGGCGCATGTCGAACAACTCCGCGCGGTCGGTTAAAGGTCCATTCAGTTGAAAACACCATCGTACCCCACCCCGACGGCATCAGCAAACCCCTGTACCCCTTGTAATAAGCCAAGAGCAATTCAACCCAATATTGTATTAATTTTCCAAATTATAGAATAATTATTTTGATTTTTCCGATAAATAGTGTAGAATAGTTCTGTAATACAGAAATTGACTTCTGTTGCACGCGGGAGCGAACATGCCTATCCACGATCGCCTGAAATACGCACGACTGCAAGCCGGACTATCGGGTTCCCAGGTTAAAGCACGGACGAACATCGGCGAATCATCTTTGTCCGAATTCGAGAATGGTAAGCGGGAACCGAGCCTCAGCCAGTTGCAGAAGCTGGCTTTGGCGTATCGGCGTTCGGTTTCATTCTTCCTCACCGAGGAACAAATTGCACCCGATCCGGCAGTGCTATGGCGGAAACGTCCCAAGCAGGATGCGGATGAAATTCAAGTCCAATTCCTTCGACTGTGCAGGCAATACCACAACCTGGAGGTCTGGTGCGAAGATACCGCGCCGATTCTCCTTCCGTCCACGACAGACGATCCCACCCACTACGGCTACAACCAGGCGGAAGAATTGGCCAAGCGTGTCCGCCAAGAACTACAACTTGGCGACCGACCGGGTCTTTCCCTGATGGCCACGCTCGAAGAAGTTTGTGGAGTGAAAATATTCCATCTCGACTTTGAGCCCTCGGGCACCGCGGCATCTACCGTATCCGAGACTTTCGGCGCGGCTGTACTGCTCAATTCCCGCAATGCGCGTTGGCGGCGTAATCATGACCTCGCTCATGAGCTGTTCCACCTGCTCACATGGTCGATTTTCCACCCAACCTCCGAAGCGGCGCTGATTGCCTTTGGGCAGGAAGAGAAGCTCGCGACATGCTTCGCCTCGAATCTGCTTCTTCCCAGCGATCCATTCCGTACCGCGATCAACTCGCGCATGCGCGACGGGAAGATGACTATTGAATTACTTTACGATGTGGCGCGCGAGTTCGATGTGTCGGTCGATTCAGTCTTGTGGCGGATGCATATCCTGTACGGTCGTGGACCGGCCAACGCTGACCAGACGAAGCTGGACATTGAGAAGGCGAAGATTCTTGCTCCGTTGCTTGAAGACAGGGAAGACCACCAGCCTCGCCCGTGGCCGGCGCGATATCATGCCCTGGCGGTCAAGGCTTTACGTCGTGGCGAATTGGCCATCGGCCGCTTCGCCGAGTATCTAAACATCACGCGGCAGGAAGCCATGCGATTCGTCGAACAGGAGATCCCCGACGATGAAGAAATTCAGGTTGCTCCTGCTTGATGCCAACATCGTCATCGAAATTTCACGCCATGGCTTGTGGGACTCAGTTATCGCCCGATGTGAAGTCCATCTTGCGCGCACGGTTGTCGATGAGGCACAATTCTTTCTGGACGACAACGGCGACAAACAGCCTACTGATTTGACCCATCACATCAGCGAACGATCAATCACCCTGTTTGATCTCGTCCCATCCGACTTGGCCGGCCTGCGTGCCCAATTCGGTCCCTCCTATTTTGAAAAGCTAGACCCCGGTGAGACTGAATCGCTGGCTTACCTGCTCAAACAATCAGATGAGTGCCGAATCTGCTCCGCCGATAAGATTGTCTACCGCGTTCTGGGAAATCTGCATCGCTCCGATCAGGGCGTATCGCTGGAAGAGGTATTAAACCAAATCGGCCTTGGCCGAAAACTTGGTCACGAATTCACCCGCGAATACCGCGTGCGGTGGACGAACAAGGGTTTTCAGGAAGGCATGGGCGGCATGGGGAAGCGCTGATCATTCAATGAATATGACATGCCACAAAGGAAATTTGCAGTACCGAAGAGCATTGTTGGCTTGTGTAACCCCCCCTCAATTTGATCTCGAGTCGAGATAGAACTGGTCCGATGGGCGTGCTATACTTCAGGGTCTTGTTTTTGCATCAGGAGCGATGTTCATGGCCGGTATGACGATGACTGAAAAGATCCTGGCACGGCACGGCGGCAAAAAGAGCGTGCGGCCGGGGGAAAATGTCTGGGTGGACGTGGATGTTCTGATGACGCACGATGTGTGCGGCCCGGGCACCATCGGGATTTTTCACGAGAAATTCGGGCGAAATGCCAAGGTTTGGGATGGGAACAAGGTGGTCATCGTCCCGGACCATTACATCTTCACGGCCGACGAGAAATGCCACCGCAATATTCAGATATTGCGCGATTTCGTCCGTGAACAGGGGCTGAAATACTACTATGACCCGGACTTTGTCAAAAACGAGCCGGGGATGCCCAATCCGTACAAAGACCCCACCAAGACCAACTATAAAGGCGTGTGTCACAAGGCTTTACCGGAAGAAGGTCATGTTCGCCCCGGCGAAATCCTGCTGGGGACCGACAGCCACACCTGCACGGCCGGCGCGTTTGGCCAGTTCGCCACGGGCGTGGGAAACACCGACGCGGCGTTTGCCCTGGGGACTGGCAAGACATGGCTCAAAGTGCCCCCGACGATGAAATTCACTTTTCATGGCCAAATCCCGGCCTATCTGACGGCCAAGGATTTGATCCTGGCCGTCATCGGCGAGATCGGCGTGGATGGAGCCACCTATCGCACCATGTATTTCGCGGGCGAAGGCATCTCTTCATTGACGCTCGAAGACCGCATGACCTTGACCAACATGGCCATCGAGGCCGGCGGCAAGAACGGCGTCTGCGATGTCGATGAAAAGACGCTGCAATATGTCCGCAAACGCTCCAACGTGCCCCACTGGCAGGTGGAACGGGATGACCCCGATGCCCAATACATTTACGAACACGAATGGGATCTGGGAACCCTTGAGCCGCTGGTCGCCAAGCCCCACTCACCCGACAACAAGGACACGGCCTACAACTGCCGGGATGTGAAACTCGACCGTGCCTATGTCGGCTCCTGCACCGGCGGCAAGATCACCGACATGATCTTCGCGGCCAATATCCTCAAGGGAAATCGGGTCAAAATCGAAACGTATGTCGTCCCCGGCAGCACCGAGGTTCATGCGGACATGCGCCGACTGAACCTGCGTGGCGTGCCAAAAGACAACAACGAAAAGAGCATCGAGGATGTGCTGCTGGATGCCGGATGCAAACTTGGTCCCAGCGGATGCGCCGCCTGTCTGGGCGGGCCGAGCGACACCTTTGGGCGGTTGAACAACGCCGAGGTCTGCATCTCGACC
The DNA here is from genome assembly GCA_020847545.1 of Phycisphaerales bacterium. Lineage (GTDB taxonomy): Bacteria > Planctomycetota > Phycisphaerae > Tepidisphaerales > Tepidisphaeraceae > JADYZN01. Next base: position 3,323 of record JADLBV010000068.1, on the reverse strand, counting down.
ACCAACCGCAATTTCCCCGGCCGAATGGGGAGCACCAAGTCGTCGGTCTATCTGGCCAGCCCGCTGACGGTCGCCGCCAGCGCCCTGACCGGCCGGATCACCGATCCGCGCGACTATGTCAGCGCCCCGATCCAGACCGGCACGGCCGGCGTGATGTAGGATGAGCGTGAAGTTGGATGTTGCGATGTTGCCGGGGGAACTGGGTCGATTCGACCTCTCCCGGCTGACGGTGGTTGTGTTCGATGTCCTGCGGGCCACGACCACGATGACGGCCGCGCTGGATGCGGGGGTGAGCGAAATCCGCATCTTCGACAACCTCGCCGATGCCCGCAGCGCGGGTGAACGATTCGGGCCTGATCGCATCCTCTGCGGCGAACAACAGTGCCTGCCACCACAGGGATTTGATCTGGGCAACAGCCCCGGCGCATTTCATGCCGGCCACGACGGGCGGACCTTGTTCATGTCCACCACCAACGGAACCCGCGCCATCGTCGCGGCCAAAAACGCGGCACAACTCCTGATCGGATCCATCATCAACGCATCGGCTGTCGCTCGAAGGGCATGGGATGAAGGGCGAGATGTTCTGCTGCTGTGTGCCGGCACCAATGGACAGGTCGCGATGGAAGATTTGATTGGTTGTGGCGCGGTTTTGGCGTCGATGGAACAACTTGGGGAGGTTCAACAGGGCGCCGACAACGCCCGCATCGCCCGCCGACTTTTTGAATCCGCCCGTGCCGATCTGATGACCGCCTTGAGTCAATCCCAAGGGGGCCAAAACGTCATCGCCGCCGGTTTGTCGGCCGACATCGAATTCGCCGTCCGGCTGGATTCTTCACAAATGGTCGGACAAGTCGAACCCTTCGCTGAGGGTTTGCGGGTCAAGGCCATCAAGTCGCGCGACTGACGGGCGCCATCGCCGCATACAACTCGCGCAGCCGGGCGATGGTTCGCACCTCCACCTGCGCGCCCTGTTCCTTTGATGAAATCCCCTTGGACATCCGCCAGCGGCACAAGGCCAGTTCGCTGGTGAGCTGATGATAGGCGACCCGCCTTTTCCAGGCGCTCAATCCGCCCGCTTTCCATGCGGCCAGCGAGGTTTTCAACCGACTGCGAACCTTGCATAGACATTCCATCTCGGCCGGGTTGATCCAGTCGCTTTGCAGGTCGGCCGACAGGTGCTGGCGCACGATGTCGCTGTCCCGCTTGATGGCAAACCACGCCACCACCAGCACGGCCACCAATGCCGGGAACATCACCGCCAGATAGACCATGAAAAACTGGATCAGCCCAAACAACCCTGAAAGATTCCACAGAAAATGCAGGAACATCGCCCCGCACAGCCCCGCCACCGGCGCGATTTTCTTGACCAGCGGATTGTCAGATTGTCGCGACAACCCCAGCCCGATGCCGGTCATGCTGGTGAAGAGCGGATGCCCATACGCCCCCATCACGCAGCGCAGGAAAAACGTCACGGCCGCGGCCTGCGTGCCCCCTTGGGCGATCCCTTTGGCGTAATAGGTGATGTTCTCGGTCATCGCAAACCCCAGCCCCACCATGGCGGCGTAGAGGATGCCATCCAACACCCCGTCAAACTCATCTTTCTTGAAGAAGAAAAAGGCGAAGAGGACCATCGCCTTGGAGATTTCCTCCACCGGCGGGGCCGACAAGGGGGCGGCCAGCGCATCCCCCATCCCCTTGCCCAGCAGTTTCATCAAAATGGCGGCATTGAGCGTGTTGAACATGCCGGCGAAGAGGATCGCGATCGTCGCCCCCCAGAAAAAGGCCACAGCCAGCATCCAGATCGGTTCGGATTCATACCGGTCCAGGAAAAAGGCGAGCAAAATCAACACCGGCACCGGCAGCATCGCCATCAACATCGCCGCCAGAAAGACGCCAAAGTTGCCGATGCCGTAGGCTTCGACCCCCAGCGTCAACAAAAAGATGATCCCGATCCACCCGGCGACAAAAATCGTCAGGATCAATTTCATCCTGCCCGGCTTGCCCGCCAGCGGCAAAACAGGGCCTGCCCCGGCCGAACTGGCGGGGTTATTGGGTGGCACATTCGACTTGGACATGACTTCTCCGGATAGAAACAGTTTCATCCTGAACGACGGCGCAATGCCTCTCATCGGCAAATTTCGGTTGGATTAAGCAAAAAACGTCCTGCAACAACCAAAGAAAGGAAAAAGCCGAAGATGGGACTTGAACCCACAACCCCCGCTTTACGAAAGCGGTGCTCTGCCATTGAGCTACTTCGGCAAGGCTCATCGCCCCAGCGCCCACCGGCCGCCGGGCGATCAATTCAGCCTGAATTTTAGCAAGATCATCCGCCCCGGCAAGCGAGGGGATTTTAATGGTTAAGGATAGGAATCTATCTCAGCAGCTACTCCCTCTCCTTGGACTCAGGGAGAGAGATGGGGAGAGGGTTTCATCCTGATACGAATCAAAACTTCCCCAATGACTCACACGCCACCGACACCCTCCATGAACCCGCCGATTTTCAAACCCGCCGTGCGAATTTCCGATCCGAACATGAAAATGGATGGGTCAAACCTCCGAATGTTGGGTCCGAATTTCCATTTTTGCGATCTGAAAATGACACTGGACGAGTCGAACTTCCATGGTTTCGGGTCGAACTTCCATAAGTTCGAGTCATTCGTTGTGAAGTTCGGGTCATTCGTTGTGAAGTTCAGCTCGACTTTCCGGACCATTTTCTCCCGTGTTCCATTTTTCAGCCCGCCATCGACGATTTTATCCCCCCGGTGCTGACTGCCCTCTTGCGACAGGGTTATCAGACTGGTCTTCTCCCCGATCCCACCCATCCCACGGCCTTCCCTCAACGTCCGTATTGCCTTCATCGCCCTTCTTGTTTCGTCTCGCCATGGCACCTCTTTCCAACACAACGCAACGATTGAGATGAGGTTGCTCAAATGAGTCCGCACCTGAATTGATACGGAAAGATGGGCCTGTCCTGAGCGACCAACGGGAGTCGAAGGGCTTCAATGAGGCCGCACCTGAATTGGTGCGGAACTTTTTAGTCATTTCTTCGGTCATAATTTTTGCCTTCGCTTCAATGAGGCCGCACCTGAATTGGTGCGGAACGGGATCGCGAGACCCGTGGAGCGTTCGTCGCCAAATGCTTCAATGAGGCCGCACCTGAATTGGTGCGGAACAAGGCGGTCGAAACGGGAAGTTCGGCCCGTACGACCGCTTCAATGAGGCCGCACCTGAATTGGTGCGGAACGCCGCGAACAAGCCGATGTTCACCAGCTACCAGGTTCGTTGCTTCAATGAGGCCGCACCTGAATTGGTGCGGAACGGCC
>JADLBV010000067.1 GCA_020847545.1 Phycisphaerales bacterium | reverse complement strand
TTGACGGGACTGCTCGCGATTCGTCCGTGAAGCCATGGCAACCTCCTCCATGAGGTTTAAGGTGATCCCCACAACATATGGTATCCTCCAGTCACCATTTATGCCCGCAAAAACTGTCACACGCCCGCCACATACCCACAGGGTACGCGGTGGCAAGGAATGATCTTCCCCACAAATAGCGGGCGGATGGGCACCGATCACCAGTAACCGCAAATGTTTGTTGCTCATAAAGTCTCCAAAAATAAATTAGATTGAACCCCCGTTGGCTATTTGGGTCGATGCGACTCGGCCACTGCGTCTTCCTCCGCCGTCGCCGAGGTGTACGACATCACCTTCAATGGTATCCAAACCACCCGCCATGCCCGGTCGGCCAACTGCTTGTCCGTCGTCCTGTCAATCATCTCCTGCAGGGCGGCTTTCCCCTCAACCTTGAACGCCAAGATCGCATTGACCTTCCCCACAAATAGCGGGCGCATCATCGGAATTACCAAACCCGACAGGAAGCCCGCAGCGATTTGATCGCATGGATCGAAGGATGGTATAACCGCCGCCGACGTCACTCGGCGATCGGTTACCAAAGCCCCGAAGCGTTCGAGGCGAGGGCCAATTGATGTGACGAGAACCCAAGTGCACGCGCCCGCTATTTGTGGGGAAGGTCATTTTGCGGCCGCGATGGGATTCACCCGCCAGACCACGCCCTGTTGCACGACGCTGCACAACCTGTTCATCTCGCTGGACAAGGTGGCGTTTGAGGAGGCGTTGGCGCGCTGGACGGGCGTGATGGCCCGTGGGCGCGGCTGGACGACGGTGAGCCTTGATGGCAAGACGCTGCGTGGCTCCACCGATGTGCAGTTGCCCGGGGTTCACCTGCTGGCGGCGTACGCCCACGAGGCGGGCATCGTGCTGCGTCAACTGCCGGTGGATGCCAAGACCAACGAGCACAAGGCCGCGTTGGAGTTGCTGGACCTGATCCCCGTCGAGGGGAAGCTGGTCACCGGCGACGCGATGTTCTGCCAGCGTGATTTATCGCGTAAAATCAGGGCGAAACGGGGGGATTACCTCTGGCCGGTGAAGGACAACCAGCCCGATTTACTTGCCGCCATCAAGGATGCTTTTGATGATGCGGACACTTCCCCCTCGGCAGCGACGACTGGCCAGGGCCGAGCGCCAGACCGCGCACACGGTCAGCAAAGGACACGGACGGCTTGAAACGCGCACGCTGTCGAGCACGACACAGCTCGACGCCGACTATCTGGGCTTCCCCGGCGTGGTTCAGTGCTTCCGGCTGATCCGCACACGCACCATTCGCGAACGACACAGCGGCATATTGAAAACCACCACGGAAACGGCCTACGGCATCACATCGCTGCCGCGCCAGCGGGCCAGCGCGGACCAACTGCTGGCCATCGTCCGGGCGCACTGGGGCATTGAGAACAAGGTTTTTCACGTTCGGGATCAGACCCTGGGGGAGGATGCCTGCCGGGTGAGAAAATGTTCGGCCCCGATCATACTTTCAGCATTGCGCAACAGCGTGCTGAACGTGCTGCAAACCCTTGGCGTGAAGAACCGGGCGGCCCAGTTGCGAACCTTCTGCGCCAACCCGGTCAAGGCCCTTGAGGCCATCAGACGTAAAATAAGTGAAAACTGAAAGGCCCTGCATTGCAGGCGTACGTTGTCGAAGCGAAGACAGGACGGGCGCTTGCTGGTCGCGAGAATCTCCATCGGGCGGCGATCAAACTCTACGCCAAGAGTTACAACCAGCAGCGTCCGCATAGCGCGCTGGCGACGAAGCAGAACTGGGCGATCACGCCGAATGAGTTTTACGAAGCTTGGAAGAAAGACAATCAGAAAGGCGGCTTCGCCGACGGTGAGGGTTTAGGTTTATCGCAATGCACGTTCTCTGGTCGTGCGGAAGAAAGCGGGCCGAACGCCGCCGAAAGCGTCCGGCCCGACGACCGTCGAACGGTCCACGTCGGCGCTCGAGTTGCTCCTCAGCAGAGCTCTATCCTCCGCGTGAACGAAGCCTCTGGACCACCCCTTTGCTGCCTACATTATCCGCTCATGAATCGACAACGGCTATTCGATTCCTCTTACAATCAGGAATGAACCCTCCACAGTAGTGCATGGCTGTTTATCGGGCACACATAAGACCGCGGTAAGTTTGTATGAACCGGCGGGCAAGTCAGCAACAGCAATATCGACATGGACCTGTTCGTCCAAGGGCATTGGGATTTGCGTCACAATATCGCGGCCGGCCCCACGGATGAAAAGTTCGATGTTCGCATTGTCGTACATTTCCCGCGGCAAGCGAACATCGAAATACAACGCAACCTCTTTTGATCCCTGAACAAGGTATCGTGGCTTGACTTTAAGCTTCAAACCCGGTTCCACGGGCTGGATGGTTCTGCGGCCGCCTTCCACCTGTCCGGCGCCGAACCGATCCATGCGGGCGAAACTGCCGCCGGTTGGAGACCACGAAGACAGTTCAAAGGTATCCATCGGCCGCCTTTCACGACAGAAATTCAACCCGAATTGATCGCCGAGATTCAACTCCGCCATTGGGATCGCCGCTTCGACAGTCCACTGTTTTTTCCCGCTGTTCACCCGTGCGGCGGCCACGATTTCAGCCTGCCATGCATGACCGCTGGAATCGATCTTCATTATTTTTCCAAGGGAATTGATAGCAACCTGGTAATATCGCTGCTGGGTTCTGCCCGGATCAAGAAATATTTCAATACAGTCATCCATGAATACCGGTCCCCCGTCTTCCTTCACATTTGCGGTCATCTGGTGAATGCGAGCCTCGGTGCAAATCGCCGCCACGTATAACGTCGAATCATGAAATCCACAAAATATATCCGTCAGCATCTGTGGATCACCTGAGCCGTTGTCCATAGTGAGGTTGACTCGGCTTGCGGATGCCCACTCACCCTCGATATCCACATCGCCATCGATTTTCGGCGCAGAGGTTAACGTGCGGACGATGAGTTCCGGCCTGTCGGCTGAGGTTTTGGCTTTTTGCAGCCGGATGTGGCGAACCCGCTTCTCAATTGGCTTCGCAGTTGATGCAGTATGATTTAAGACACTGTCCGGCTCGCCAAGCGCCTCCATCAGTCCGCAGATATGCGTAGCCACCATCCAACGTACGGCATCATACTCCTCAAAGGTCATCCCATTTGGAATTTTGTGCTGTCCGGCGACATAATGGATAACGCTGGAACTGTCTTGAACCAGCCCGAGGTCCAAAGCCTGTTTTGGGCTGATCGTCTGATCCCAGCGGGCACGACCCCTGCTGGCGTCGGTGTTAGAATCCAAGTCATCCCTGAGCCTTTGCAACTGCGCAGCCGCCTCTTTTGCCCGCTTTGCGGCCAGACCTCCAGCCGACTGCCCTTTGATAATCAACCGCTCCAACAGAACCAGATATTTCAGGTCATCGATTCCTTCACGGGAAACCTCCCATCCAGTGCCAGGCCCTCCCTGGTGATGATGTTCAGGCGGATATACATGAACATTCTCGCCGTTCTCCGCATCAAAATCGTCGTAGTAACTGCCATACGCGTGGCGGTAGGCCCAGTTGTACACCCCATGAAGCCCCATGTTCCACAGATACAAGCCTCTTGACCAGCGATCCGCTTCCGGTAGCCACCCTTCCGAATCAACATTGTAGATGGTCGTTAATCTGCCTTGTGCCCTGGCGGTTGCCAGCATCTCAAAAGGGACGAACGTGGACGATACCGTCCACATATCCGCATACGTTCCCGCCTCGCCGGCCATGTAAGCATCCGCAGCGCCATCCATCTCCGTCGGGATGTCCGCGGACTTCAACAGCTTCAACAGGTGAAGGTTCTTCTCCTTCTCCTCATTGCTGTGCCAACTGACCTCGTCCAGCGGCTGGATGTATATCCGTGGCCACCCACGTTTCCTGATTTCTTCGGCCAATGCCTTGTGATAATTGACATATACCCGATCCCAGTTCGGATCCCCATACTTGAATACCGAATCAGCCGCGTCGATCCCCGCGTCAAATCCCATGACAATGGGACCGGGAAACCCGCATTCCTGATACGCCTCCATCAACCATTCAAACTGGGAATCTCCACGCAGGTGAAAACTCACCTCCTGACCATCCACCGTGTATGTGGAGGGGTCTGTGGTGAACCACAAGCCAAGAGATGTGGCGCCGTGTTCGCGCATGTCTCGCATGTCTTTTCGGATTTGGTCGCGATTAAGGATGGTTTTTCCGGCACCAAGGTAATATTCCCCGAACAGCAATCCATGATCGTCCGGAAGTCCAAACGGCAGCACACGAACCACCAGCGGCAGAACCTGCCTCTGGATTCCTGACTGAATGACCACATTTCCTTTATATATTCCCGGCGTGCAATCCGCCGGCACATCCAATGTCAGCCAGAAAGTTTCGGTTTTTCCCTTCGCAAACGAAACCGGCTCGTCGATCCATTCCAGATACACCGGCATATCCGCCACATAGGTATCAAATGGATATCCCTCTCGCTTGTCCATGTGCCGCAGCAGCCGGGTACTCCATCTCGTCGAAGGGATTACCGACCCATTTGGGCCTTGCAGGTCGGATGAGGTGACGATGATGGAGGACAAATCCCGCAGAGGATGCAGGTTGATCGTAACCGGCTCCTTTTCCCCCCGCGCGGCAAATGTCCGAATCGTCTCGATCCGGTTGTCGGGCATGCTGTTTGGAAACACCAAGCTCATGTAATGGCGGCCAAATGCAATGAAACCAAGTGCTTCTTCCTCGGCCGTAGGCCGCATCGCCGGGGCGGTTTCGAGATATTCGATGCGGTGGAATGTCTTGCTGAATGTCGTCCATCGAATATTGTCGATGAAGAGGGTGATGTCTTTTTTCGGCTCCTCCACCCCGATATGCAACCCGCGAACATCGGAAAAATCATGGTACGGCCGGTAATGGCCGATATTCACCGCCATACCACGATTCCATCCCGGCCGCAGCATGACCGGGCCGTAGCCGACAGGGCCGTCTTTCACCGAATCCAGCCGCATCGACAGTGCAACCGGCTCTCCGCTCGGATTGAAAACATCCACGACGATGACGGATTTACGCGTCCAGTCCCGGTCGATCGCTGGAAGGTAAATGCCGGGAAATCCCTTGACATTGGCTTTGATCTCGATACGCAGCGATGAGGAACCCGCCGTAACATGTTCCTGCGCCTGGGACATGGCACAATCCCGTGCCACGAACGGATTGTCATCCGGGCCTTCAAATGAGGCGATCATCGACACCTCGGCACAATGTCCAACCGCGGAAAGAATGCCGATAAACGGCAATAAAACGGAATAGATTTTCATATTCGATCCATCGTCCGGCGCCTTGGTCATTTGATTCGACTGCTCCGGTTGATCTGCATGGGCGCTATCTCGTTCTGCATGACCGGTGTCCATATTTTCTCACCTTGCCGCACTCATCATTTTCCAGACTTGGTCGACGGTCGCATCAATTGGATCCACCAGTTCAAGGTGCTGGATGCCGTGAACCTTGCATCGGCGGATGAACTCCTGGTATCGCGCCAACGCGGAATCTCGATCTGCCAGCGTGCCCGACAAGGCCTCCTGGAGCTGAAACATTACTTTCACATACTCCAGTGACAGCCTGGCATGCTGCACCCGCGACAAAATCACCGGGTCTTCCGCCAGCTTCTCGGCTTCATCAAACAGGCGATCGCTCTCGTTGATGACCTCAGTGGACATCAGCGGAAGGTACAGGTAGGGGTTCGCCGGCGGGCGGGAATCATTTTTCTGCTTATAATCCCGTTCCGGCCAGCAGCTCCCGTGCAGGTCGCGTGCGTGGATTTGCTCATGAAGCATCCAGACCCACCGTCCAATCGGTGCCCCTGACTTTCCAAAATACACGCTCATGAAATTGTCGGTCACAGCTTTCACGTCCGTATTGAGGTCCCATTGCAGTTTGGCGATGAGGGTTGACTTCAACTCATCCATCCATCCTCCGGCGCCGGGCATGTCGTTCCCCTCGACAAACAAACTGCGCACCCCCATTCGTTTGTACATGGCGAAATTCGCGGCCAACTGCTCCAAGTCCGGCAGCGGAGCCAGCAAGTGCCCGTAAACGCTTGAATAATGCCAGATGTCAATATTGCTCGTCAGCTTGCTCCAGCCAGACAGATTTTCCATGAAGGCCTTGGTGGCCGGATCATCGCACACCTCATACGGGTGATATTGGCAAACGTAGATAGGACAAAGCCTGATCCGGACGTTGGGCTTCGGCCGGGTGATCTGCGGCGGCTTTTCTGTGTGCATATAAGCGAGGGTGTCGATCCAGACATCCGGATGTTTTCCAGCGACTTCATCCGCGATCGCGTTGACGAAACGCAGCAGCGTGCCCGATGGGCTTCCTTCCTCACGGTCAATGGCCTTGCATCGATCACATTCGCAGGATCGTGAATTGTCATTCTGTGACACAGAAAAAATCTTCGCTCCGGGATTCTGCTCGACCCATTTCAATACCTCTTCCCTGCAGATCCTCAACACCTCAGGGTTGGTCAGACACAGTTGGCCGACATACTGGCCGCCTTTTCGCTCGCCGTTGATCAGCGAGAAATATTCGGGGTGATCCTTCAGGTACCTGTCTTCTGGAACCATCAGACAAAATGTATGCACCCGGTTGTCATAAGGCGGGATCGTCCGACGAAGCCAGTTTCCCCAGGCACTGTCGAATGCCGGTGTGTAATAGGTGTGTCGGTACTCAAAGTCGGGCGTGCTGACGATGTCCAGGTCATCGATTGTGATATTATTATGTCTGGGAATATGCCGGTCTTTCGGTGCATACCACCTACAACCCAGTTCATCTTCCATAAATGCGTATACACCATACAAAACACCCAGGGATTGCTTTTCGTAGATCAGGGAGCGCACGCCATTGTTCCACTGAATCAGCCCCTGTGCCATGCCCTGACCATCGCCGGAACTGATCACCAGGTGATGGCCGACTGTCTTGATGGCGTACCCCTCATCACCCAGTTGCTTTGGATCAATCCGCGCATCAATCTTCCACAAGGCCGGCTGATAGCCCAGTAGGATCATGTGGTCTGAAAGTCCCTCATCCGCCGTGATGATGGGCAATGTCGCGCCGGACACATCTTTGAGACATTCCTGCAATTCTCTTGCGGCTTGTTTCTCGATCTCCGTCGGAGCCTTGGGAAGAACGATCGTATATGTCGAAATCCCCTCCTCAACCAGTTTGATCTCCACTGCATGCGTGCATGAAGTTCCAAACAGAAATACAACGATGATTATCAAAACCAGGCGAGATGGTGTGAAGTTTCGCAGCATTAATGACAAAAATAACATATCCCGAATCGTCTATCAATAAAATAAATATTTGCGTATGAACTAATGCTGCCTATATTATTCTAATTGGTATGCAAAAACCACCTCGTTACGATTCGCAATAGGAAGACCAACATGAAGACTCCACCCTCACATTATTTTAGTGATGTCGCATTTCGCGGCCGGGTTTTTGGCGTGACCGGGGCAGCTCATGGAATTGGAGAATCCATCGTCCTCGCATTACTTGAAGCCAATGCGTTTGTTCTGCTGCTTGACAAAGACGACCGGGAACTGGACCGCGTGAAACGCCAATTGGGTGACAAAGCCACCGAAATCGCGGAGTTCGCTCATGTGGATGTCCGAAACCATCAGGATTTACGGAGTGCCATCCAACGCACCGTTGACCGCTGGGGGCGATTGGACGGCTGGGTGAACAACGCCATGTACAACCCCGGCGGTTCGGTGGAAGAGGAAAAATATGAGCATTTCGTACAGGCGTTTGAGGTCAACGTATTCGCCGGCTGGAATGCCATTCGAGACTGCCTGCCGCTGATGAAGTCCTCGGGAGGATCGATTGTAAACGTCAGTTCCATCATGACAGGACAGGCCGTCAGTCGAAATGCGGCATATATTGCCAGCAAGGCCGCTCTCGATGGATTAACACGCACACTGGCTGTCGAGCTGGCTCCCTTGGGCATCCGGGTCAATTCACTGGCTCCAGGGTTTATCCGAACCGGCAAGGATAGTGAGAAGCCGATCGAACGTGCATACAACGATATTCTATATCGCGCTTCTCAGCCGTGGCCGTTTGAAGGTACACCAGCTGATGTGGCGGGTGCGGCATTATTTTTACTGAGCGATCTCTCTTCTTTCATCACTGGTTCGACACTTGTTGTCGATGGCGGCTTGTCCGTGGAGCTGCCTCTTCTTACCGATCCTGTACGAGCCAATGCCGCAGAACAACTACTGAAGCTCGAACATCTCAAGCCTGGTAACAGATAAATAACTCGTTTTATCCCATATAAAATCAGGCAATTACTTCGGTTTTTCGGGGGAGATCGCTATTCATTAAAAAATTTATTATTTATTTGACAATCCTTAACGCATCATGTATAAATAATTTGTTCACTGGAGGATGTTCCTGGCGAGATGGTCGAATGGCCTTGACAGGAAGGAACGCCGACCGATCGCAAATCATCGAATGGAATCATTTTCAGGGCCATGTGGCCGATGGAATGAGCTTGAAAAAATATGAACGCAAAAGTACGCAGGTGTGTTGCCTGATGTAACTTTAGCGTTGTCAAGTAGATAGGTTAATCCCTATTCGAATGGAGGATTGCGATGAAGAGGGTATTTTCAACAGTGGCGGCATTGGTTACGGGAATCGCCTTGGCCGGCCAGGCTCAGGCGGCTTACGACAACTATGAATCGTATTCGCCCGGCAATATCGACGGGCTGAACAATGGAGACATCTCTTACGATCTCGATACAGATGCCAGTTCCGGCACAGCTACCGTTGTGAACGATGCGGCCTACGCATACGAGGGCAGCCAGTTTTTGCGGATCAACGACCCGGACGGCGATCGCACATTCATGGATGCCGCGACAATTGGTGATGTTTCGATCGATGGCAGTCGGGTGCAGTTCGCTTATCGGCGAGGCGTAACGTCGTACAACGGGCTCAGCTATCTTATCTATGGTCGCGATGGCTCGAACAATCAGGCGTTTTCTCACGCCATTTATATGCCATGGAACGGCGAACTGGGCATTTATCAAAACGGCGCATTTTCGGTTTCATATCCCGGAGGCGGCAGCGGTCCGTTCATCATGGCGACGGATCGCTGGTATCTGTTCACCATGGACCACACTCAGGACAATACCGGGCTGGTAACGTGGAGCCTGGATATCAAGGATACCAGCGACAACAGCAACGTCGTGCACTTGAACAATCTGACTGGATTTACCAGCTCAACGAAGACGATGTTTGGATGGCAATCCTTCCAAACCAACGCGTTCAACGATTCAATCCATAACATCGATTCCTATTTCATCGGGGCCACTCCTGTTCCCGAGCCAGCCTCGCTGGCGCTGTTGGCGCTGGTCGGCAATGCCTTGGTGTTGCGCCGCCGCAAAAATTAAACGGCGTGACGACAGTATGCCGCGCGGCGAGACCATCACCGCGCGGCATTGCTCTTTTCACTCACAATTGACGGCAAAAACGGATGTGTTGTCCGGATATGCCATCGATATCAACCGATTATCTGGAGGAAACCATGTCGAGGTTATCAAGTATTCTGGCGGCTGCTACTTTGTGTGGCGTCGCATATGCAGGACAGGCAATGGGCGCGGCAGTTGATAATTATGAATCGTATTCCCCCGGCAACATCCACCTGGCTGACAATGGTGATGTCAACTATTATCTCGACCCGGCCAGCAACGGCACAGCCGTAGTCGTGAATGACAGCTCGTTCGCCTATGAAGGCAATCAGTTCCTGCGAATCAACGATCCTGAGGATGAACCAACCAATGGCCGGACCTATCTGGATGCGTATCTGGCACCGGAAGTGTCCATCGACGGCGGCCGCATTCAGTTCGCCTATCGCCGCGGTGAAACGCAATTAAACGGGCTGTCATACCTCGTGTATGGGAGAAATAGCGCTAATTACCAGTCATTTTCCCATGCCATCTATCTGCCTTACAACGGGACGCTGCAATTATACACCAACGGCAGCTTCTCTTCTTTGATCGATCCACCAAATGCGCCAACGATCATGGCAACGGATCGATGGTATCTGTTCACAATGGATCACACCCAGGATATCACCGGGCATGTGACATGGAGCTTGGACATTAAGGATACCAGCGACAACAGCACCGTGGCGCATTATGATGGATTGTCTGGATTTACCAAGACAAACCGCACCCTGTTTGGAACTCAGGCGATCCAGACCAACGGATACCTCGATTCGATCCACAACTTCGATGCATTTTACGTTGGCGCGGTCCCTGAACCGGCATCGACAGCACTGCTGGCATTATGCGGTTTCGCCCTGTGCGGCCGCCGCCGTGAGTCATGATCATTCTTCTGACAACGGCCATCCGGCCACTGCGTATGTGAAGCCGCGCGGTGGCCGGTGCCCTCTTTCATTTATTGACTTTTTCTTTTGTAAAACCGGGAGAAATGGAAATGACCCCCTTCCGAACGTTCGCGCGCATTCCATTCAGAGCCGCGGCTGCCTGCATGGCATTGTTCATTATCCTGACGTCTAACAAAGCGGCCATGGCGGGCGATCCTTTTGAGATGGGATGGTATTCAAACGTCTTTGGGCAGGACCCATCTCAGGCGATCGCCGACATGGGCGGCTCGGTCGCCCTCTATTATCATCAGGGTTACCTCGCTGACAGCACCGTAAAAAAACGCCTTGACGCGGCATATGCAAAAGGCCTGAAGGTCATCATGAATGTGGATGGCGTGACCCAGGTGGGTTCAGATGTCACGGCAGTCAACACCATACGAATCCAGCAGTTTGTGAACACTTTCAAAAGCCATCCGGCCGTGATCGGGTGGTATACCGCCGATGAACCGGTGGGCAACACACAGTTGTCCCTTTGCATCCAGGCATATAATGCGGTCAAGGGGGCCGATCCGGACCGGCCGGTCTATCTCGCAATTCATCGATCCAGCGACAACACGGTTGTCGACTACGCGCCGGCCTACGACGTCCTGATTTATGACACCTATCCATACAGCAACGATTCCAGCGAATTTTATCGGCTTGAAGACCGGGGGTTCATGGGATCGCAAAAAGGGTTGAAATCGCAGATCAACCGCGTCAGCAACATGGCGACCCAGACGAATAAGCCCTGGATTTTCGCAGGCCAGGGATTCGGACGGGCCCCCAACATGGGCTCACGTCTGCCCACCACCGGTGAGCACCGGTTTCAGACGTATTATCCTCTGATCAAAGGCTCCGAGGGGTTTTTGGCCTGGGAATACACCACAGCGCTGAACTCGGCCGCCAATGCCGGAGATCCGTATCCCCACGCCGGATCGCAGTGGTTAAATGATGTCTACAAGCCCCTTGCTGAAGAAATCGCCATTATCGGTCCGGCACTGGGCAATGGATGGAACGCGGCGGATGTGAGCGATAGCATTGCGGCGGTCCATTCACGCATCTATACCGATCCGAACAACGCCAGGCGATATCTTCTGGCACTTAACGAAGTTGACAACGCTTACAATGTCACCTTCAACATTGCCCTGCAAGGCGACTGGATGGCAGCAAGGCCACTGGATGGCCGGCCCGACATTCCCATCACCGCCGGCCAGTTTTCCGACCAGTTCAGTCGATACAACGTATCCGTCTACGAACTTGTGGCGGTCCCTGAACCGGGCGCATGCGCGGTCCTGATGACCGCGTTCACCATGGTCGCCGCACGGCGACCGGCAAAATGACAACGGCCGTCAAATGTGTGCAACCTGTGGCCGGCGTGTCGTGATGCGCTTTGCCGGTAATCTTCCCAACACGCATGCGTTGGTGGTGGCGTGTGCAAATAATCATCCCTCCTCTTCCTATTGGGCGTCATACATACACCGCCGTTCAGCGCAGCCGCTTGTTATTTACCGGCGAAAGGTCGCTTTAGCGCGGGTGTAGTGCTTGACGGCCGCAAGGTCCAGGCTGACTCCAATTCCCGGCCCCGGCGGCAACGGAAGCCGACCATTACGGTATGGCCAATCCCAATCCACCAGCGTGTGTTCACGCACGATCGCCGAGACGAAATCGCCGTGGTTCGTGCAGGATCTCGCCGCAGCGGCGGTGTGGAGATGAGCGGCCTGACTTACCCCCAATTCAATTCCAGTTCCATGCCAGCAGGTCAGTCCGTGGACCTCTATGGCGTGGGCTGAAATCATGAATTCCCAGATACTCCCCGAACAATTGAATGTGTCCGCACAGCCGTAACGCAGCCCATCTTTCAGCGACTGGATGGTCCGCGCGTGCCATGCCAGCGGGATTGAGGAACGCATCCTGGCCCGCTCCCACATTTCAGGATGATCCTGGGGAAATGGATCCTCGATCAGAAGCTGTGTGTTCCATCGCTCAAGCGAACTGAACGTGGATAATGCCTCGCGGGGGCTGATCCACTGGAACATCGGATCGATCGTGATATAAAATCGAGGCCCAGCCTCCTGGACAACGGCGTCAACCTGTTCGGCCACGGGATCGCCAAGGCGGGATTTCATCTTCAACCCCGTGAAGCCCTTTTGCCCGGCACGCGCGGCGATGGTTCGAATGTCCTGCGGCGTCTGCCTGCCGCACCAGTACTCAACAGGAACTTCGTTTCGATGCGCACCGCCCAGCAGGTCCACAGCACGGCACCCCATCCGTTTTCCCGCCCAGTCGAGAATGGCGATCTCCATGGCCCATAGCACAGGGTTGTTGGATTGCCACAGGGCGGACGGGTAGGCCGACAAAAGCCCGCCCAGCGGCGGCACACGCCACATCGGCGGCAGCACATCCATGCTCAAGCCCTGGAGTTTGATGCCGGGCAGGCATTTAAGCGAAGGCTCACACATGGCAAGCGTATGGCCCCGTCCGCATTCACCCACAGACAGCAAGCCGTCATTGGTCAGCGCCTCGATCAGCACGATCGGTTCCAGATACCATGGATTGGCGGACTGGTAGCATGGACTGTCGACCGCGCCGGCATGTGGAGGAACGATCACCTCATACGCCCGAATCTCCTCGATTACCGCTTCCGTCACGGGCACTCTCCAT
The DNA here is from genome assembly GCA_020847545.1 of Phycisphaerales bacterium. Taxonomy (GTDB): domain Bacteria; phylum Planctomycetota; class Phycisphaerae; order Tepidisphaerales; family Tepidisphaeraceae; genus JADYZN01. The sequence continues at coordinate 25,736 of JADLBV010000067.1, read as the reverse complement.
GAATGTTGGCCATCATCATCGAACTTTGGGCAACAGATGCAACATGAACGGATTTGCGCATCGTTTCAAGCCGTCGTCAGCGCGTGTGGCACAGATGGGCCATCACAAATTCCCAGTCGGGCGTGACACCAAGTCCCGGGCCGCGAGGCACAAGCACAGTGCCATCGCTCTCGACCGGCAGCGGCTGAATTGTCGTCTTCCATCGCAGCGGTGAATGACTGGTGGAATACTCGAGCATCTCCTCATCCTCATGATTTGCCAGGAAGTGCAAATTAGCGGCAATCTCGATGTTGGTTTTATACCCGTGGGTGATGATGCGCTTGCCCCGTTGTCTTGCTGCTGCCGCGATGCCGCGAAGGCCGGTGAAACCTCCAACCATCGTAATGTCCGGCTGACAGATGGCGGCCCCGCCGCGGTCCATTGCCTCGATGAATTCGCTCACATGGGTAAGACCGAGGTCGCCGACGCCCAGCGGGATTCCGTGGCGGGCCAGATGCGCATGTCCATCAACATCATCCAGCGGCAACGGCGCTTCCAGAAAATCGATCCGGGCTTCCTTGTAGATTGGAAAGAGCCGCAATCCCTCATCGGCGGTCTTGTATGACAGGGCCGCGTCAACGATGATCTTCCCTGCATCGCCCAATGTTTTCCTGGCCATTTGAAAAAGCCGTGCCATCAGGTCGAGGTCCTCCAGCCACCATGGATCGGCCGCGAATTTGATGTTGCGAAGGTTCATCGCCATGGCCCATTCAACCTGCCTGGATACGCCATCGGGTGATCGTTCGAGCGGATAAATCGTGCCGTATGCCGGGATACGGTCTCTGCGCATGCCGCCGGGAAACATCTGGTGAATTGGCCTGCCCGCCGACTGGGCGGCGATGTCCCACAAAGCGATGTCGATCCCGCCGATCGCATGCATGACCAAACCACGCCGGCCAATGTAATCGGTGGCCCCGTACATCTTCTGCCAAAGGCGGACGGGATCGGTGGGGTCCTCCCCCAGCAGCAACTCCCGCAGACCGCGTGCGTGGTTGTGCGCAGGCGGTGAATAAACCAACGCCTGGATCGCCGCTGGAAGCGATTCCACCTCACCGATGCCGGTCAATCCCTCATCCGTGCGGACGACGATGAGGCAGTCATCATAGGAGCCGTCGAACAACCCGATGGCCGGATCCTCAACGCGAAGGTGAAGGGCCTGTATATCCGTGATTTTCATGATGCGTGTTTACACGGGTTGTTGTCGAACATCGGTACGGTCCATCGTGTCCCGCGGTGGGTCAGCCGATCCATGCCCTGATACGATACTGGACGCAATTTCCAAACTCCATCCATTCATGGATGATCGCCCGTCGGTGCCACCGCCTGCATCCCCAGGGCTTTTCTCACGGCCTGATCACGATCCACCACGCTCACATCCAACCCCAGGTAAGTGACACCATCAGCTGACAGGCGATCAAGAAGCTGTTCCCAAACCTTCAATGCCTGCAAACGTGTTTCCGCAGAGTTCGATTTGTACGCCGACTGAACTTCCCGCATCATCGTCAGATAATCCAGCGACATGCGCACATGGGCAACTCGTCGCTGATGCTCATCCGTGTCGGCCAGCCTGGCCGCCTCGTCGAGAATGCGCTTGCTTTGCGATACCAGCTCCGGGGTGAGCAGCGCCATGTGCGCAAACGGACCGCCCGGTTGCCGGCCGGTGTCGCGGATATAATCCAGCTCGGGCCAGCAGGTGCCGTGGATATCCGGCTGTCCGGCGATTTCCGCATTCATCAAGTCGAGCCACTGACGGACCGCCTTTCCTGAGGGGCCAAAGTAGCCATTGAGAAAATCATCGATCACCGCATCGGCGTTTCGCGACGGGTTCCACAGCAACTTGGCGAGCATGTAAATCTTCAACTCATCCATGAAGCCGCCGTTGCCCGGCCAATCGTTGCCTTCGATAAAGACACCGACCACTCCATGGCTTTGATACATGGACAGGCTCGATGCCAGCTGTGCGATGTCCGGGAAAGGCATCGGCAGGTGCGAATACGCGCCGGTATAGTGCCAGATGTATAGATTGTTAGTGATTTTGGCCCATCCGCGTAGATCGCCCATCACCTTCTGCGTCTCCGGCATGGTACACTGGTTATATGGGTGATACTGGCAGGGCGAGGGGCAAAGCCGAACCCGCACATTGGGCTGCGGCCGCACATGCATGGGAGGGCTTTGCGAATAATTGTATGCCAGCGTGTCGATCAACACCCCTGGATGTTTTTTCGCCACCTCGTCTGCAATCGCATTGACAAACTGAAGAATCGAACCGGCTTGGCTGCCTTCGCGTTCAGCAACCGCAGAACAATCCTCGCACTGACAATATCCATCTCCGCCTGGCCCCTGATCGTTCTGGGACACAGAGAATATCCTGGCCTTGGGATTGTCTTCGATCCACCGCAGAACTTCCCGGGTCGCGATGCGCAGCACATCCGGGTTCGTCAGGCACAATTGGGCGCCACGTTTGCCTCCAATTCGCTCGCCGTTCCACAAGGCAAAGTATTCCGGATGGGTCGATGCGTATTGATCGGGCGGGATCAGCAGATCGAAAGTATGCACGAACTGGCCATAAGTGATGTGTCCGCCGTGCGATTCATCAAGTTCCGGGGTCACGCCATTGCAGCGGTTCCGCGCTGCCCAGTCAGGATCGCGGGCATCGGCGCCATCTGATTTGAAATAGACATCGCGGTATTCGAATGCCGGCTTGCTCCGAATGTCCAGCGAATCAAGCACAATCGTGGGCCGGCGCGGTATATAACTGACCTGCGGAGTATACCAACGGCATCCAAGGACATCCTCTAAAAACGCAAAAACCCCGTACATCGTCCCGCGCTGCCGACTGCCGGCGATGACCAGGTGATGACCGACGGTTCTGATCGCAAACCCTTCTTCACCAAGGGTTGTCAGGTCGATATTTGTCCCCAGCGAATCCAGCGCCCGCCCGGCGCCGAGGACAATCATCCTGCCGGGAAGCTCCGCCGATTCCGTCACGATGGAAAGATCGGCTCCGCTGATCTGTTTGATGAATTGACGAAGCTCCGATGCCGCATACCGCTCCGATGGGGATGCATCCTCCGACAGAACGATGCCATATGCACTGGCGCCCTCGTGAGCCAGTTCAATCGACTCGTCCGCACACACGCCGCCCGATGGCACAATAAACAGGACGGTCATGCAACAGAAGACAACCGCGTTGAGCTTCATCCTCATGTATCCTTTGTGTGAATAACGTCGAAAAGTCTGACTGGCCCAACACGGGCCTATGGTTGCACCGGTTCCGGTTTGCTCTCTTTACCGCCACCGTGCGGGCACTTGGGACTGGTGATCGGAATCACCTCCCGCGGATTGGCGCAGCTGCTCCATTTTTCATCTCCCGGCCGCTTCACCTCCCGGCCGCGCGTGGCGGCGTCCATGGCGGCGGAATCGGGAGCGCCGGTTGTGCTCAGTGGTTTGCTTCGGATTTCCTGAATCACTTTCTGCGCTTCGGGAGTATAACGTTCAAGATATCCGGCGAATTCCTTGTCGTGGCAGCGGAAGACATATACGCGAAACGCCTGCTTGCCATCATGTTCGATCGGGGGAACCTTCTTGTAATCATCCACAAACCAGGTCTTGCCATCGTCCACGGTGAAGAACACTTTTTGCGGAGGGGTCCAATCCTCGTGCTGGCTCTTCCACTGATAGACCGTAAATCCCACCGCAACAGCCACAAAGGCGATTGCAACAGCAACTCCGACGACTGGCTTTTCACGAATGGTCTGGCGTACTGACATTCAAACAACTCCGGGACAATACCATCCAACTGCGGCATCCGTCATCAAATCACGGCGGCCTCATCACCGCCGCGCTTCGCCCGATTCAACTCCATCATTTAAGGTCCCAGAAGTTCGATGCATCCAGCAGGTTGGTTAATCCGCTGCCGAGCGGACGTTCATAATCCTTGACCGTAACTCCGGAGCAATGTCCATCGACCCAGGCAACATTGACCGTGGTTTTACGGCCGTGGCGTGCATCGGGTATGCCCATCCCAACGCGATCGCCCGGCGCGGGATCGTAATCCGTCCAAGTCACAAAATAGCCGCGCATCCCCTGCCAGATACCATCAGCGTAATATCGTGTGTCGGTCAGCACGATGGTCTCGGCGGGATTTTTGACCTGAGATTGCTTGGCCGGGGTTGTCAGTTGTTTGAGCGTTGTTCCGGTCCACGTCGCCCCGATCATCCCCATGCTATATCCGTATTCGGTCCATACCGCCCAAGTCCATTCGGAGTCCAGATGGTTTAGTGGCAGATTGTTCCAATCCGGGGTTTCCGCATCAAACGAGGGGCAATCGAAGACTTTTGGCGTTGGAAGATATCCCTTTCGGACCAGCGTGTCGTTCCAACCGAATTGTCCGCCGGCCGCCGGCTTGGGAACCCCTTGAAATTCAAAGGTGTAACAAGGGAACCACCCGGAATTATCGTTGACGTACATCTGCAGTGCCAGACTGATCTGCCGAAGGTTGCTCAGGCACTGAACGCTCTTCGCCTGTTCGCGCGCCTGTGTCAGCGACGGCATCAGGATGGAGATCAAAAGCGCGATAATGCCGATGACGACCAGCAATTCGACCAATGTAAACGCTCGGATGTGTCGAGACATGATTGAACCTCCAAGTTCAATGTATCACAAAATGTTGTTGAGACGGACACACGACCGTCTACCTATACACATTTATTTCATATATACATCATTGTTCATGATTGTCAAGAAATTTTTTTGGATATTTCATGTCAAGACCAAGTGGCTGGGTGTATATGGCTGTACGGGCATTTCGACCATGCCTTCACCTGCCGATCTCGCCATCTGCTGACTGGGCAATCCGGCAGCGGTCGATGGTGTGGTCCAGTTGGGAACGCGTTAATGCGTCTTTGCTGATCAGCCCCGGCCCTGGCCACTCGTAATCAATCGGCACGAAATACGAATCCAAGGCATCCGCCGCCTGTTCGACCGCTTTCCAACAGACGCCTGCTTCATCCATATCACGTTTGTAAAGCGATTGATGATATGCAACCAGTTCGGTCATGGCGGTCATGATATCTATGCCGTACCGGAGAAGCCGTCGATCATCCCCAAGCCGCCTGTCAACAGTTCGACGGCGCGACTCAATTTCCGCAAGTTGGCGAGGGTTGACGGCGGATGATTCAGTGGTGCTTTTCAAGCGATATCGAGCTTCACGGCGAACCTGCTCCAGGAGCATCATCGCCTTGTGCATGGCTGCCACCGCTTCACGGCCAACGCGAACCGCTTCTTCCGCGCTTTTGAAATGTGAATCAACCGACAGCGATATTTGAGGCCGTCTGCCATCCCATTTGATCAACTGCGACAGGATGCTCTTCTCCGACCATGCACGCCACTGGCTGATATACAGCCATGCTTGGTCGATCAATTCATACATCCGCGGTAACCGGCCATCATCTGATTCATACCAACGCCGGAAATACTCCTCACAATATGCCTCAATATCGGTGTTGGCATCCCATGAGAGCTGCGCGTAGAGGTTTTGAAGAAGCGCCCGCTGTCCCCAGTTGACAAACGGAACGTGCATGTAAGTCATCCCTCGAACGCCGCAACGGTGATAAGCAGGCAAATCAGCACTAACACGTCGGAGAAATGGCAACGGCAAGTCTTCGTACTTCGAGACATTGTAATATTCGCCCGCAATCATCGGAAGTCGATCCTGTGCAACCCATCCATCCAATGCCTGTCGATATCGGGTGTTCTCAGGGCAGTTCGGATCCTCCCAATCGTGGGCGTAGCAGCGGTTGATCGGCCAGTAGACACCTGCAGCACCACTTGCCACCAATTCCTGCGGCACAGGCCTGCTGGGTGGCAGCAGTGTGTCGGTACCTTCGTAACACCAGATCAACAATCGACTTGCAACGGCAAGCTCTCCCGAATCAATGCTTTTTCCCAATCTTTTCTGCATGGCGGAGGCGAACGCCAGCAATTGGTCACTTCCATTCCCCGCCGATTGACAACGGTCGCAATGACACGCGGTTCCCCATGTATCGAATCCCGAAAACGCGATCAGGTCCGTCCCTTTCCAATCGGTCTGAAGCCGACCCAGCAGATGCTGCCACAGATAGTCCAGCAGCAGCGGCTGTGCCATGCAGAACTGGGTTTTGACCGCCTTCTCTTTTGACCGGACACCTCCCGGCGGCAATCCAAACCATTCCGGATGAGCCTCCCAGAGGGTCTTGCCATCCGGCATCGGTCGATCCGGCAGCAATAACTCATCAAAAAGATGTCCCCCCACGCAGGTCAGCATGCCCAGCTTCTTGGCGAGTGGAGCCGTCAGGGGTCGATGACCGCAGCAACTCAGTCGGTTGCGCGACATCCAAAAAATGAAATCAACCGAATCTTCCGAAGTCGCCTCGAATTCCAATCCGCGAAGAAAAGGCATTGACGGTGAGATGTGAACCGCCTCCCGCGGCAGAACCAGATGCGACGCAGGCAATGGCGGCGCTTCTCCCGCGGTGCCGGGGGCATACCAGCGCCACCCCTGCATCCGCAGCAACTCATAAACGCCATACATCAATCCACGACGTGATAAACCAACCACACGCACGCCATCGGAGATCGGTTCAAGCGAAAATCCATCCTCGTGCTGATCTTGTCGAATCGCCAGGTCAATGTGTATCGCTTCGGTTCCCCCGCCGCCGTCGATTGCTGTATTCGGATCAGGACGGCCGGCAAATCGAACCGCATATCCAGGAAGCGATCTTCCGAGGTACTTCTGCAACTCCATGGCCGCAAACGACAATGTGCAGCGAACAGCTCGCTCCCTTTCCTTCGCAAAATCAATGAATTTTTCTTCCATTCCCCAGAGCGGGATCAATCGCTCAGCATCAGCAAAAGGAATGGCAATAACAATCTGATTCATGTCGAACCCCTATTGAATTCGAGGCTATATTCTATTGCCCAGGAGGATTGCGATGCTCTTGGAATCCAGCCCATATTCGTTGTAGTTCACCCGCGCCGTCGGGACCACGCCTGTATCCAGATGCCACGCATGCGCCCTCCTGGCCGCCTCCTTCATTCCGTGATGGTTGACATAGTCATAATACGACGGCCAGCAATCCCGCACAGGTACTGCGGCGGGCATACCCTCGTGGCCGATCATGACGACCGATCCGCCGAAAAGCCGGCCGAGCATATCTGAATGCGCCAATTGTTCCTGAACGGGAAGCCCGCACCAAGGAACGCCCCACATCTGGTATATGGGCAGGAACCTACTGCGGTCGTGAAACATCTCCCCCATGAAAGCAACTCCGGGACATGCCTTGTGCAATTGATCCGCCAGTTGCCGCGCCCCCGCCTCAACATCGGCCACCGGATCATCATAATAAAATCCGATCTGATCGATAAAGACGGTGTCGATTCCGAATCGACCGGTCAGTTTGCGCAATCGTTCAGTCAGCACCTCCCGCCATGCGTCGCTGGTGGGCCGGATGTATTCAATGGGTGGCTCCCCTTCAACCCGCCAGCCGAGACGATCACCATGTTCATCGCGCAGTTGATCATCCTTGAATTTCTGGAAAAGTGGCAGGGTTCCATCGCAACCCCAGTGATTGGTGTGTGGAACCAGATGATAACCTGCATCCCTCGCGGCATCGGCAAGCTCGGCAAATGCCGATTCACCCCCAAGCTCTTCGGCCGGCCAATACTCCGGATATCTGGTGTCGTACGGCGCATGCCAACCCCAGAACACCAGCAGCGTATGCCGTGGAATCTGCGCTGACCGCATATCGGCGATCAATCGTTTCAAATCTTCGTAACGATGTTTGATGTGACGGCTGCCGGTCCACATTTCGATCATCACACAGGCCGGAATATCATTTACCCATTCAGGATATCTTGATCGATTGACCGGAAACACCTCGTCGATCCAACGGCGGTGCTCCATCCACGCATCGGATAACGTGGGAAAAAATTGTTCGTTTCGTTCGGGTGGATTATCCGCGGACACCGTGCCCTGGCTCAGCTTCAGCGACCAAGTCCAGTCAAGGCGCAGTCTCTGCTCACCGCGCACGGCGGCCACGTTCAAATTGCCCCTGCGCTTATCGCGAATGCTCAGCAGCCGAACGCCTTCGGAACTTTCAACACCCACACACGAGGCGCGTGGGAATCCTCCCCACGTAAAGCCAATCGGCGCTCCGGAATCGAAAATCCGTCCATCCTCCACCGGCAGATGCAACCTAGCCGACAACGGCAACTCGACACTCCATTTCCATGTACGAGAATCGATCTTTTTCCATTGATCCATATGACTATTGCCACCTGCGCTGCTGCCGCTCATGAGAATGGATCCTTTCGTTAAATCCTGTCGCCCAACTGTATACACATATTAAGTAATATGCTGACAAGGACATGATAGTTTACTGATAATTATTTAATACATATGTAAAATAATCGCTTAAAATTGTCAACTGATATTTGTGTTGCCAGCAATTCAACCTTTTCCATGGAAGTTGTTTTTTGGCTGATTTCCAAAGCTTCAGCCTGGTTACTAAAAAAGTCTTTTGACAAAAATCAAAAAATGGTGTAAAAGTAAATAGTAAATTTGCTTATGAATCATTTTGTTTGGAGCAGTGGATAAATGCGATGGGCGTTAACTTGCCACAAGTTGTTTATTGCCAACAGCATACGCGTGGAGAAAGTCCAACGCTGGATTGGCGAAATCTGTCGTTGGCATGGACGGATGTTGAAAACACCACGGCACAGTCGTTGAAACTGTCCGTTGTATTGAAACCCATCCTGAGCCGAGAGGTTCCGGTCGCCGGATATCGCCTGGAGGCCGGAATTCGTGGCGAATAGATGAAAGTAACATATGCATTCGATACCACCACGTCAGATCATGCTTGCCACCATCGCCTGCGCGGCGAATTTGCTCACGGACTACCGATGGAAAATGTGGTTCTGGGGTGATGGAATCGGCTTGGAAGGTTTGCTCGATGCGACTGAATTGACTGGCAATCAGAAATATCTTGGCTACGTCCATGGATTGTTCAAGGGTTGGATATCGAGGATCGAATATCGCAGTAAGTTTGACCACACGGCGGCGGGCGTCGCCTTGGTTCGATGCTATCAGCGGACGGGTGATCCCTCCCTGCTGGAAGCGGCGAGGGATTTCGCAGATTATCTATCAACATTTCGCCGATCCAAGAATGGCTGCCCGATCCATTATGATGATGCGCACCTGGAGCTTCCTCCGGAGCTGCCGATCGATCATCCCCAGTATTCGGAACGTGCCGAACAGCGCCGCAAGTCCATGGCGACGGAGAATGCCGGCGCCTGCGTTTTCGTGGACAGTGTGCATTTCCAGGGTCCTTTTCTCGCATCGTTGTATGCCGTGACGAAAGAAGAGCGGTATCTTGAACAATGTCTTCAGACGATCGTGCCGCAAGTCCAGTTGCTATGGGATCCGGCCCATCAGTTGTTTCATCATTTCTGGATTGAGGAATCTGAACAACGCAACGGCATCCTGTGGGGACGTGGCAATGGATGGGGCCTGCTTGGCCTCGTGGAAACGATGCAGCATCTTCCGTCGCACAGACCCGAATTTATCCATTTGAAAGAGGTGCTGGTCCAGCAGGTAAATCGACTTACCGAGTTGCAGGATCCATCCGGAGACTGGTTCACGATCCTGGATCGGCCGGACTCGTACCTGGAATCTTCCGTGGCGGCGTTCGTAATCGCGGGATTCACCCTGGCGATCAACCGGGGATGGATCGACAAATCTTATTTTGCCGTGGCCGAGAAGGCCTGGCGGGCAATGTGGAGGCATCTGCGCGAGAATGGTCTTGTGGACGGGGTGTCATTTGAAACGTTTCCCAGCCGCCGGGCAGAACATTACTGCACCATGCCGCGAGGCGGCGTCGTGCCATGGGGCCAGGGTCCGTTTCTGGTTGCCTGTTCCCGTTTTCTCCAGCTCAAACCGGCGCGCCGCGCACAGGTGATCGTAAATCCCACCGCGGTTATAATCCCCGCCGCTGCGCCGCATTCTCAGGCGGTTACTTTGGGTTAAATCGAACAGGCCCCCAGGCCACAGCCGTGCGCAGGAGGCGATGCCCATTTAAGGGATGGCGATGTGGAACGAGCTGTTGAAGGATCGGGTTGCTGTCATTACCGGCGCCGCCATGGGCATGGGTCGTGCGGCGGCAATGCTGTTCGCCCGGCACGGCGCCAAAGTTCTCGTGGCGGATGTCAACGATGACCAGGGCAACCGCACGATGGAACTGATCGGTCTTGCCGACGAGCAGGTCGCCTTTGCACACTGCGATGTTTCCAATTGGACTGAAGTCCGTTCGATGGCTGAAGCTGCCCTGCACAGATGGGGCAGGATAGACATCCTGTACAACAACGCCGCCGCGACACAATTGTGCAACGACAAGGACAGGGCCGTCCATGAGCTGGATGAAAAGGTGTGGAATCGTCAGCTCGACATCACACTCAAGGGCGTCTACCTTTGCTCCAAGGCTTGCATTCCCGCAATGTTGGAACAAGGACGGGGCGTCATCATCAATGTCAGCAGTTGCGATGCAGTTCTCCCTGAAGGCGGTTTTGACAGTTATACCGCGGCCAAGGGGGGCGTTGTTTCATTAACGAAATCCATGGCTGTCAATTATGGCAAAAAGGGCATTCGCGTGAACTGTATCAGCCCCGGCTACATCATCACGGAGGTGCAGAAGAAGTGGTTTGACGAAAATCCCGCAGCCGTGCGGACAGTTGAAAGCTACCATCTGACACAACGACTTGGCTTGCCGAATGATGTGGCCAACATGGCGTTATTCCTCGCCAGCGACCTGTCGGAATTCATCACCGGGGCAATCATTCCTGTCGATGGCGGCTACCAGATGTATAAGGCATCCGACGTCCAGCAATTCTGCCGCGATTGAATGTATTAGCCTATGACCGCGCGGTAGAGGAAGCAGATTTCGGACGCTGTCAAAGCGTGCATTTTAATGCCATGATGCGGTATCATGCCACGAACAGAGATACCGGGTGGCATCTCGCGGGGAGGAACGGTCGGGTTGGCTTCGGCACAATAATCGGAATTGCAATATCATGGATAAGCATGTGGACAAAGCGACATCGGAGGCAGTTCAGCCTGCGGTCAGCCGTTACCGCGCTCCGGCATTGGAGAAGGGTCTGGACATCCTGGAACTCCTGGCCCGATATGACAGCGCGGTCAACCAGGCGATGATCGCACGGGAATTGAACCGCTCGCCGGGTGAAATCTACCGGATGCTCGATTGCCTAGAGCAGCGAGGGTATGTGCAGCGTGACCGCCCCGGAGACCTTTATCGCTTGACGGCCAAGATGTTCGAACTGTCTCACCAACATCCGCCAACAAGGCGTTTGCTGGACCTGGCGCTGCCCATCATGCGCCGATTTGCCCATGACACGAACGAGTCATGCCACCTTGGCATCAAGCATCACCACGGCATCCTGGTGGTCGCAAACGTCGACAGCCCGGATTTCATTGGATTTTCCGTTCGTCTGGGAAGGATGCTGCCGCTGTTCGACTCCGTGTCAGGGCTGCTTCTACTGGCATATCAGCCGGTTGAAGATCGGGAAAGATGGATTCGAGAATGGCAAACAGCGCATCCGAACGCACCAGTCCCCGACGATCTGGATGAAATCATCAATACAATACGCCATCAGCATTACTGGCAGGGACCCAGTTCAGAAGTAGAGGGAATCATCGGCATCACCGCACCCGTTCTTGATCCATCCGGCTCGGCTACTGCTGTTCTGGCAACACCGGTCATTGTCCTGAAAACGCAGCGCACACCTGTCGAAAACGTACGCGAGATGCTGGTGGCCGCCGCCGCGACAATTTCCAATCATCTGGGTGCACCAATCAATACCGAATAAATATTCCCAATACAGTGGTAAGGGGCAAGCAAAATGCCCGCACGGGGGCGGAATGAGGGGCGCGGAAAATGTCTGCACTGGTTAGCGGGTTTGTAACTCAAACTGACCGTTTTCGCTGATACCGATGACTTGCACGACCAAACAAAAACGGCTTATCCTGATGGCTCAACTGCTCTTACGAAGCGTTTTGCCACCAAAGGAGAAGCCGCATGCTCAGGATCGGAACCTGCCCGTCGAAAGTCAAGGGGTTCTTCCGCCCGCTCCCTATTGCCGCCACGCCATCACCAACGGCGTGGCGGAAGGACTGAACAGTAAAATCATGACAATCAAGCGATAGTGCTGTGGCTTCCGCAACGTCGAGAACTTCAAAACCGCGATCTATTTCCATTGTGGCGGATTGGATTTATACCCACTGTGATTCCGGAAGGACCTCTTTTTTATTCTTCTCTTCTCTGTGTGCTCTGTGTTTCTGTGGCACATTCCTCCCTTCCTCCTCACCTTGTCACCTTGTCATCAGGGAGAATATCATCGGCGGATCGGGTATCATGTTCCCAACAAGGAGAAGCCAATGTCGAAAAAGACCAACAGACCTTCCGTTGACACCGCCGCCATTCATGGGGGGCAGTCGCCCGATCCGGCGACGTTGGCGCGGGCGGTTCCGATCTACCAGACGACCAGTTTTGTCTTTAATGACGCCGATCACGCGGCCAATCTTTTTGCGTTAAAGCAGTTTGGAAATATTTATACGCGCATCATGAACCCGACCACCGATGTTTTGGAGAAAAGGCTGGCCGCTTTGCATGGTGGGGCGGGGGCGCTGGCGGTTGCTTCGGGGATGTCCGCCATTTTTTATGCCATTTTGAATATTACCAACGCCGGGCAGAATATTGTCTCCAGCAGTTATCTGTATGGCGGGACCGTCACCCTCTTTACATCCACCCTCAAACGATTCGGCATCGAGGCGAGGTTGGTCGATTCGAGCAAGGCGGAGAATGTGAAGAATGCCATCGACAAAAATACCCGGCTGGTTTTTTGTGAGTCGATCGGCAATCCGCGCAACAACGTCGATGATTTTGCCGCCATCGCGGCGATTGCGCACAAAAACGGAATTCCGTTCATCGTGGACAACACGGTGACGCCGCCGCCGTTGTTTAATCCCTTTGATCATGGAGCCGACATCGCGGTTTATGCCCTGACGAAGATGATTGGTGGGCATGGCAACTCCATGGGGGGGGCGATTGTGGAAAAAGGGGATTTTGATTGGAAAAAAGGGGGTAAATTCCCGGAAATTACGGAGCCGGATCATTCTTATCATGGAGTGAACTTCTGGGATGCCTTCGGCGGGCATGAAAAAGCGGTGGCCCCGGGAATGGCCTTTGTCCTGAAGGCTCGCTGCGGACTGTTGCGCGACACCGGGGCTTGTTTGTCCCCGTTCAACAGCTTTTTGATTTTGCAGGGGGCGGAGACCCTGCCGCTGCGGGCGCGCGCCCATGTGGCAAACGCACGGAAGGTGGCGGAATTTCTGGCCAAACACCCGGCCGTGGGTTGGGTGAATTATCCGGGGCTCCCTTCCCATCCCGATTTTGAACGGGCGAATAAATATTTTCCCCAGGGGGCGGGTGCGATCATGGGATTCGGGATCAAAGGGGGGCTGGAGGCGGGGAAAAAGTTCATTAATTCCGTCAAGCTCGCCTCCCACCTGGCGAATATCCTCGACGTTCGCACGCTGGTGATTCACCCGGCCAGTACAACCCACCAGCAGTTGTCGGAACAGGACCAGAAAAAGGCGGGGGTCACACCCGATTATGTCCGCATCTCGGTGGGATTGGAGGATGTGGCCGACATCATCGCCGATCTGGACCAGGCTTTGCGGATTGCCACCACGGGATGATTCATGCCAGACCCGGCATCCAGTCAAACCCCCCGCAAACCGATCGGCGACCCACCCGACAGCCCCCATTCGGTCGGATCAACACGCGCCAAGCGGATGCAACTGGCAACCGGGAAGAATCCCTTCGCGCTGGAGATGGGGGGAACCATCGGCCCCATCGAAGTGGAGTATGAAACGTACGGGGAATTGTCGGCTGGAAGGGACAATGTGATTCTCATCACCCACGCCCTCTCCGGCGACGCCCACGCGGCCGGTTGGGATTCCGAGGCGGGATCGACCGGGCGGAGTTGGAGATTGAAACACCCCGGATGGTGGGACCGGATCGTCGGCCCGGGCAAGGCGATCGACACGGGGAGGTATTTTGTCATCTGCGCCAATTTTCTGGGGAGCTGTTACGGAACCACCGGCCCGGCGTCGATCAATCCCGCCACCGCAAGGCCGTATGGGTTGTCCTTTCCGGTGGTGACGGTGGGGGATTGGGTGCAGCTTCAGGCGAGAATGTTGGATGCGATGGGGATTGATCGCATCCATACGGTGGTGGGGGGATCGTTGGGGGGGCAGCAGGCGCTGGAATGGGCCTTGGCATTTCCAAATCGGGTGCAGAGGGCGATTGTGCTGGCGGCGTCGCCGCGATTGTCGGCACAGGGATTGGCGTTTAACGCCGTGGGTCGACAGGCGATCATGAACGATCCGAATTTTAATGGGGGGGATTATTATCAAACGGACCATCCCAATCATGGTCTGGCCGTTGCCCGCATGATGGCGCACATCACCTATCTTTCGGAGGAGGGGATGCACGAAAAATTCGGCAGAAGACGCCGGCAAAAACGCTCCGGATTTGGTGTGGAGTTTGAGGTGGAGAGTTATCTGGATCACCAGGGGCGATCCTTCGTCGAGCGCTTTGATGCCAACAGCTATCTTTATATCACCCGTGCCATGGATTATTACGACGCGGCCGCCAAATGGGGGCGGGGGGACCTGGTGGCGGCCTGTCAGCGCATCCGATCGCAGGTGATGGTCGTCTCCTTCTCATCGGACTGGCTGTATACACCGGCCCAGTGCCGCGAATTTGCCCTTGCGCTGTGCCGGGCGCACAAGCCGGTCACTTATGTGAATGTCCCGTCGAGATTTGGGCATGATGCCTTCCTGGTGGAGAACCAAACGGTCGGCCATCTGCTGCAAAACTTCCTCAAAACCACCCCAACGAACCCCGCATGACCCGCAACCTGGAACAAATTCGCTGTCTGCTGTCGGCCATCGATGAATCCTTCTCCAAATGGGCCGATGCCGAGCTTTTGCAACTGGTGGATCGACCGGCCATCGCGGCTTCTCCCGATTCACCCACATCTCGCTGGCAGGATCGGATCATCGAACAACTCATCGAACCCAAAAGCGCCGTTCTGGACCTGGGGTGTGGCGATGGCCAGCTTCTGTCCGGCCTGATCCTTGCCAAAAAAGTGCGCGGGCAGGGTGTTGAACTGGACGCCGAAGCCGTCATGCAATGTGTCGCGCGGGGTGTCCCGGTTTTCCAGAGCGATCTGGACGCGGGATTGAAGGGATTCGCCGACCGGAGCTTTGATTACGTCGTTTTGGAGGAGACGATGCAGACCCTTCGCCGTCCGCTGGATGTTTTGGGTGAAATGCTCCGCGTCGGCCGGCGCGGCATCGTCTCTTTCCCCAATTTCGGCTACTGGCGGGTTCGTCTCGACCTCGCCCTGCGCGGCACCATGCCCATCACCCACTGTCTGCCTTACCGTTGGTACGACACCCCCAACATCCATCTGTTCAGCCTCGATGATTTTCTGGGTTGTCTGCCCCAACTGAATGCCAAATTGCTCGAATCCCATGTCCTCTCCTCCGAAGGTGTGCGTCCGCTGCAACCCAACGACAACATTTTCGCGCAGGAAATCCTCTGCATCCTCACCGCGGGTGATTGAGTTGTGATTTTTTTAATGATGGGTGTCGTCCAGCATCGACGTTTCGATGGAGCTGGTTGGCCGGCTTAAAATGTGTTTGGCCAATTCAAGTCTCGACAGCACCTCATCCATGTCGGCCGGTCGGCTTTGTGGCTTGGTGGCGATGCAGGCCATGATGAGATTGCTCATGGCGGCCGGAACCTTGGGGTTTAATTCAGTAGCGGTCTCAAATCGCGTATCCAGCAAAAAGCTGTTCTCACCCTTCCCCTTGACCGTATAGGCGGTGGGAATGTGTCGGCCGGTGGTGGACCAGTACAATGTCGCCCCCAGATTAAAGACATCCGTCTGCACACTGATCGGCCGACGAAGCACCTGTTCCGGGGCGATATAGTCCGGAGTCCCCTGAATGCGTTCCTTGACCGTGCCGATCTTGCAGCTTTGGCCAAAGTCGATGATTTTGACCCGGCCCTTTTCGTTACGCAGGATGTTGTTGGGCTTGATGTCGCAATGGGCGTATCCCATCGCGTGCATCGCCTTCAATCCCTGGGCGGCCTGGATGAATGTATCCACGATGTCGATGATGCTGGGGGGCAGCCGCACATCCAGCGGCTTGCCATCGACCAGTTCCATCAACAAAAAGGCTTCGTTGACCTTCAACAGCAAGGACTTGACAATTTTCAGATCGAACGACCGGCGAAGATTGGGGTGGGTAAACTGCCGGCTGATCTCAAATTCCGCCTCCATTTGTTCGATGAAGCGGATGTCCTTTTGTTCGGCGCGCACCACATGCTTCAGGGCGTAAACCTGACGGGTCTCCGGATCGCGGACGGCGTAGATGATGCTCCGCGCACCCTCTCCGAGACGCTCCAACACATCGTAGTGCAGCAGTTTCTGAACCATGGATATAATGTCCACCCCGGTCGTCCTCGAATTTCCGGCTTGGGTTGGGTGGATTCCCCTGGCCGGCACATTTTCGGCGGAAGATAAAGGATGATAAACATCCGCCGCGAACGGAAGACAACTTTGACGCACTGTACCTCAATGAAGCATCAACAAGACAGGGCGCTGAGGTGTTCACCCTGCTTTTTCAGGAGAAACCGGTGCCTCGAGC
Source organism: Phycisphaerales bacterium (assembly GCA_020847545.1). Lineage (GTDB taxonomy): Bacteria > Planctomycetota > Phycisphaerae > Tepidisphaerales > Tepidisphaeraceae > JADYZN01. The sequence continues at coordinate 8,863 of JADLBV010000067.1, read as the reverse complement.
CGGCCGATTGACCCCATACAATTAAAGGTAGGACAAAAGAGGGATAATATCAAGACCTGTCTTTTTACGCGATAATATGATTATTGTCGTTTCAACCGTTCCACCACGCCCACCGTCGCCTTGCTCTTGTTAAGTGTATAAAAATGCACCCCATCCACATCATTAAAGAGCAAATCCGCGCATTGCATGGCCGCGTATTCGACGCCGGTTTGATGAACCTTTTCCGGGTCGGATTCCACCGATTCGAGCTTGCGCAACAGTCGATGTGGGATTTTCGCCCCGCACATCGACACAAACCGCTTGATCTGCGACACGTTGGTGATCGGCATGATCCCCGCGATGATCGGGGCCTTGATCCCCATGGCCCTGGCTTCGTCGCGAAAGCGGTAAAATTCGGCGTTGTCGAAAAACAACTGCGTGATGACAAAACATCCCCCCGCATCCACCTTCGCCTTCAGGTGTTCCAAGTCTCGTGTGCGGTTGAGGCATTGGGGGTGGCCTTCGGGGTATCCCGCGACGCCGATGCAGAAATCGTGGCGTGATTTGACGAATTTCACCAGTTCATTGGCATACCCAAACCCGCCCGGCGTCGCCACAAACTGGCTTTGGCCGGCCGGCGGGTCTCCCCGCAATGCCAGCACATTGCGAATGCCCGATTTCCACAGTTCATCGAGAATCCCGCCGATCTCCTCGGCCGTGTGGCCCACGCAGGTCAAATGGGCCATCGACCGGATCCCCAACTCGTTTTGGATCCGCTCGACCAGTTGAACCGTCTTTTGCCGGGTGCTGCCGCCGGCCCCGTACGTCACCGAGACGTAACTGGGTTGCAACGGGCGCAATTCCTCAATCGCCGAAAAGAGTTGCCCAAATCCCGCATCCGTCTTGGGCGGGAAAAATTCAAACGAAATGGACGGCCCACCCCGGCCCAGCAACTCATCAATCCGCATCCGGTTCCTTTGCTAAGGATGGCGATTTTAAGGAACCTGGTCATTCAGGCCAATACCCGCCCGTGTTAAAATGAATAAATCGCATCAATCGCCGCGGTGAATTGGAAGTTTTCCGTTCCACCGCCAAAAAAATCATGTTCCGCGTAATCGGCCCGGATTTCAGGACGAATCATCAGATTTTTCCCATATTTATCATCCGGCAGCGGCGTGATCCCCAGCCCAAGGGTGACTTCATACAGATTGGAGGATGTGCCATAAAGCCCGCCGGTTTGATCGACAAACCACTCACCGCGCAGATTCAATGCGACATGACGGCTGCCGCAGGGGCGATACTGGGCATACCCCGCGATCCCATACCAACTGCTCTCCATCCCTCCATCCAGCACCCACAACCCTTCGCCACCCAGTTTCAGGTCGTCGTTGACCTGATGGTTGATGATCCCATTCAGGGTCGTGCGCCAAACCCCATTGTCTCCCGCCCGTTCCGGGCCGGCGGACATGACCCAGATCAACGAGGTTTGAGGGGTGAGCTGATAACTCACCTTCCCCAACAGGTCCATCGCATCGTTCTTGTCTTCCAGCGCATCATCCCAACCCCGGCTGATGCCGACATCAAACGTCAATCGGTCATTGATCACATAAGTCGCCATCGCTCCAATATGGGTGAAGGCGATCGCTCCAAAGAGATAACTGTGTGAATAGAGCCAGTTTCCGGTGGGGTCGATCACTTCAAAACCCAATGGCGTGACGAATTTACCCATCCGTAGCCGGATTCCGTTGCCGAATGGAATCGCCACATCCACATATGCCTGTGTTAAATCGAACTGGTTTTGAACCTCTCCGCCGTAATAGTCGAACAATCCGGTGGAGTGAAGCTTGCGCGCATCGGCCCCGTACATCCATTCCACCCGCCCGCCGACGTCAAATTGATGTTTGCTTGGATCGACCATCCGCTCAATGGCCAGTGTCATCTGGTTCAGCGTCGGGTCTTGATTTTCAAAATCAAAAACCCGGCCCAAGATCATCTTGTCCGATCCTGAACTGGCATCGTATGTCAATGAACCTTCGACATGCCCCGACAATTGAAATGGCAGTGCATCGTTTTCCGCCCAAACCTGCCCCGTACCACCCAACAACACCAATGTTGTCAATAGACAACGACCCTTCCCATTCGACATCAATCACACTCCTTAAAGAATTGCCCGACCAACGCGATAACAAATGGAGTGCCAGATCGAAATGATGGCATTTGTCCTGTCGATACGGGTTATGGCTGCCTATTTTTTGCGCAAACGCACATATTTCTGATAATTTGGCGCGCAAAGAATTTCATCCACACTTTCCATCGATACCCGCCTATCATAGTATCGGACAGGAAAGTCCTTATTAAAGGAGCCGCAATCGCAATGGCCCATGTATGGCAACAACCGCTTCCACCGATCTATCGTCAGTTGAAAGAACCCGAACTGCGCGAGCGAATAAGTGCCGCCAAACAAAAACTGGGTAAACGGCTGGCGATTCTCGGCCACCATTACCAGCAGGATGCCGTGATGGATTTCGCCGACTTTGCCGGCGATTCATTTGAACTCTCCCGCAAGGCCGCCGATCAGAAGGGTGTTGAATTTGTCATCTTCTGCGGCGTGCATTTCATGGCCGAGTCGGCCGACATCCTCACCGACCCTTCCGTTCGCGTCATCCTGCCCGAGCTGGGGGCCGGTTGCTCCATGGCCGACATGGCCAGCCTCGATCAGACCCTCGAATGCTGGGAACAACTGGCCGAAACCTGCCCCGATCAGTTGATCGTCCCCATCACCTACATGAACAGCTCGGCCGCCATCAAAGCCTTCGTCGGCGAACATGGTGGGGCGGTCTGCACCAGTTCCAACTGCCGCAACGTGCTCGAATGGGCCGTCAAAGGGGGAGCCAATGAAAATGTCCCGCCGGGGAAAAAAGTCAAAATATTATTCTTCCCCGACCAACACCTTGGCCGCAACACCGCCTCCGCAATGGGATATCCGCTGGATCAGATGGTTGTGTGGGATGCCCGTCAGGAACTTGGCGGCAACGATCCAACTCGTCTGGAAAAGGCCGATTTTGTCCTCTGGAAAGGACATTGCTCGGTCCATGCCCTATTTCGCCCCGAACATGTTGATCAGGTGCGTGAAAAATATCCCGGCATGAAGGTGATCGTCCATCCTGAATGCACCTGGGAAGTGGTCCAGAAAGCCGACCTCGCCGGCAGCACGGCCTACATCGTCAAAACCGTGCAATCCGCCCCTCCCGGCAGCCAGTGGGCCATCGGCACCGAAGTTCACCTGATCAACCGCCTGAAAAATCAGCATCCTGAACAGAAAGTCATTGTCCTGAGCGATTGTCAGTGCCTTTGCACCACGATGTATCGCATCGACCTGCCGCATCTGAGTTGGGCGTTGGACAATCTGCTGGAAGGAAAGGTCGTCAACGAAATCCGCGTGGACGATCAAACGCGAAAATGGGCCATCGTGGCGTTGCAGCGGATGCTCGCGATCAAAGGAACCGGCAGCCCGATCCCCGCCAAGAGCGGCCAGGGTCGCATGGTTTCACAGGAAGAGGCCGCCAAGGCTGGTATTGTGGATTAGAATCTAACTGCCGGCCTGATCCGGGGTGCGTTGGATGTATTCCGGAAACCCAAGCACTTCGCGCTGACGCCGAAGGTCGATCAGAAACTGGCCGGTCTTGGCTTGGATTTTGGGAGACATCCGCGAGATGAAACGGGTCATATCGCGTTTGAACCGATCCGTGCTGGGCAGTCCCATCCTTTCGGGATGTTCATCCAATTTGCTGTTTTGCAGCGTCACAAAAGTCATTAAATAGACAGTGCGTTTGGCCTCCGGCATCTCATAAAACTTGTCCAGAAATAGACTTAAGAACGCCGATTCGATTTGTTCGTGGTCGTCCATCCCGCGGATTTTCTTTCCCACGACCCGGTAGTTGGGATCGCGTTTCATCCCCAACGCCACCAGTTCTTCAAAAGGCTTTTGCCGCAGTTTCTCCACCATCGCCAGCACATATTGTCGGCGGTCAGACTCGAACATGCGATCGAAGTCCTTGCCGGATACGAAGTTAAACATCGTCTCAAAATTGCTGGACTTGGGATCGGGCGCTTTGGGATAGGTTGCCCAACGCCAAACACCCCAACCCAAACCAACCGCTAAAAATAGCGCCATCGGCGGGGCGATCCATTTGAGCAGGAATTTGCGTGTTGGCCATTTCATGGTGCTTGGGCATCCGACAGGAAGTTGTCCACATGCCCATCGGCGAAGAGCCAATTGTAGGGGAGTTGTCCACCGTGAAAATTGGCCGCATCCCACAAGATGGGAACCAGGCTGGCGGAGTGGAACATCTTGTAAAAAAACGTGTCTTTCATCGGATATTCGCCGATTTCAGAATAATAGAAATAGCTGATCCCCTCATCCTGAAACAGCGTTTCATCGGCCGGACAATGAAACACCTTCATCTGGTTGCTGACATAAGAGGCCAGCAGTTCCGGCAGGGGTTTCTGGTCCGAACCGGATGGGATGGCCGATGGGAGCGGGCCGGAATAGGGGTAGCGGTTTTTGTTGGCGTTGAGGTACATCTGGAAGGCCGCGCCGATATTCTGCAATTGGGCCTTGCAGGCGACGCTGCGGGCCTTTTTTCGAGCGCCGGCCAATGTGGGCAATAGGATACCGATCAGCACCGACAAAATGCCCAGCACCACCAGAAGTTCGATTAAGGTAAATCCGTTTTTTCGGCGCATAACGATCCCGTCCGGTTGTTAGTGTATCCAATGGGCGAAAAGTTTAGTCAAGGGGTGAAATTACCTTTGATGCACGGGCAATTGAGGGGTACACTAGTTCAGCGGCGTGCGGTTCAGGCCGGCCGGCTGAACCGCGAAAAAGCACGAACCGCGGCCCCCGGCGGGGGGTATACTTATTGGCTTGTACTTGACGTGAAACGCCACGACAGTTGCCATAAGTGGTTGCCTGCCAGTAGTTTGGATCATCGCCCGAGAGAGCGACGACCCGTTTGACCCAACGAGGACCGACACCATGGCCAGACAGCAAAAAAAGCTGGGCGAAATCCTAGTGGATCTGGGGATCATCAATTCCAAAGAAGTCACACAGGCCCTCGAACACGCCAAGACCAAAAACCTGCGCATCGGCGAAGCATTGGTGGATCTGAAAAAGTGCAGTGAAACCAGCGTCTACAAGGCGCTGGCGACGCAGCACAACATGGAATACGTCGATATCGAACGCGGATCACTGGCCCCCAACGTGATCAACATGATCCCCGATGAGTTGATGAAAAAGCACATGATCCTGCCCCTGAGCATGGAATCGGGCCGGCTGCGGGTGGCGATTCATGATCCACTCGATCTGGAAATGCTCGAGGCGTTGCGTTTCCGGTTGAACAAGGAATTGCGGCCGGTGTTGGCGCCCAAGAGCCGGATCAAGGCGATCCTGGATGAGATGTTCAACGTCACGGCGTCCTCCACCATCGACAAGACGATGGACCGGACCATCGACCGCCTGCGCGACTCCCTCGACAAATCGCTCGACCGCTCGCTGGACAAATCCGTGGACCGCTCGATCGACAAATCGATCGACATGGCCGGCATGGACGAAGCGGCGATGAACGACCCAACCCAGGCCCCGATCATCAAACTGGTGGGTGCGATGATCGCCGAGGCGGTGCGAAATCGCGCATCGGACATTCATATTGAACCCATGAAGGACCGCGTCCGCGTGCGCTATCGCATCGACGGCGAATGCGTGGACCGCGACCGCATTCCACTGCGAATGAAGGGGCCGTTGATCTCGCGATTGAAGATCATGGCCGGCATCGACATCGCCGAAAAACGGCTTCCGCAGGACGGCCGAATCAAAATGGCGGTGGACAAGCAGAACATCGACTTCCGCGTCAGCACATTGCCGGCATATCACGGCGAATCGGTCGTGCTTCGTATTTTGCGGCCTGATTCGGTGCGCATCGGCATTCAGAACCTGGGGTTTGAGGATGATGATTACAAGGTTTTCCAACGCATCATCAAACGTCCCAACGGCATCTTTCTGGTGACCGGTCCGACCGGTTCGGGCAAAACGACGACGCTCTACGCCGCGTTGAATGAACTGAATCGGCCCGACCGAAAAATCATCACCGCCGAAGACCCGGTGGAATACAACTTCGTCGGCATCAACCAATGTCAGGTGCGAGAGAACATCGGCCTGAGTTTTTCCAAGATTCTGCGGTCGATGCTTCGACAGGCCCCCAACATCATCCTCGTCGGCGAAATTCGCGACATGGAAGTGGCCGAAGTGGCGATTCAGGCCGCATTGACCGGCCACCTGGTTTTCAGCACGCGGCACACCAACGACGCGCCGGGCGCCATCACCCGTCTGATCGACATGGGTGTCAAGCCGTTCCTGGTCGCCAGTTCGATTCAGGCCGTCATGGCGCAACGGCTGATTCGGGTATTGTGCCCCAAATGCAAACAACCGGACCGCGAGCCGGATCCGATGTGGCTGAAACTGGCCGGCATCACCGAAAAAGACCTGCAGGACAAAACCCTGTACAAGCCGCGCGGGTGCGACCATTGCACCGGCACGGGTTTCCGCGGCCGCATCGGCATTTTTGAATTGATGCACATGAACAATGAAATTCGCAACCTCGCGTTCGAGCGCGCGGCGACCAACAAAATTCGCAAGGCGGCTCTGGCCAGTGGCATGAAAAGTCTGCTGGCCGATGGGCGCATCAAGATATTGGCCGGCACGACGACCGCCGAGGAAATCGTGAAGGTGGCGCAGGTCGAAGGTGTCGTGACAGGCTAGTGGTTTGGATTATTTGTAGGGTCCGCACCCGTGCGGACCATTAAAGATGGCCCGCGAAATTGCGGACCCCACGAAAGAGGCTTATGGCGACGATTCAGATTGATCGATTGTTGGAAACCTGCGTGCGTCGCGGGGCGAGCGACTTGCACCTGGCGGTGGGGCGTCCGCCGACATTGCGCTTGCACGGCCACCTGCGCGAGCTTCAGACCAAGGTGTTGGAAGGTGAAGACACGATGGCGCTGATGAAATCGATCACGCCCGAACGCATTCAGCAGGAATTTGAGGAGGAAGGCTCCGGCGACTTCGGGTTCGCCTATGGCGAAGAGGCGCGTTTTCGCGTCGCGATCTTCAAACAAAAGGGGTATTGCAGCCTGGTGTTGCGAAAAATCCCCAACAAGATTTTGACCTTTGAGCAGATCGGCCTGCCCAAAATGGCCGAACAAATCTGCCGTCGTCCGCGCGGCATCTTCCTGGTGACCGGCCCGACCGGTTCGGGAAAGACCACCACGCTGGCGACGATGATCAACTTCATCAACGAGAGCTTCGACCGGCACATCATCACGATGGAAGACCCGATCGAATATTATCACAAGCACAAAAAATCGATCGTGGTGCAGCGCGAAGTGGGCGTGGACGTGCCCAACTTCTCCGAGGCGCTGCGCCGTGCGTTGCGACAGGACCCGGACGTCATGCTGGTCGGCGAAATGCGCGACCTGGCGACGATCTCGGCGGCCATCACCGCCGCCGAAACCGGCCACCTGGTCTTCGGCACGCTGCACACCAGCGGCGCCGCATCAACCATCAACCGCATCATCGATGCCTTCCCCACCGATCAGCAGGAACAGATTCGCGTGCAGTTGGCCAACAACCTGATCGCGGTGCTCAGTCAGACGCTCTGTCCGCGCATCGACACCGAGGGGATGATCGCCTCGTACGAATTCATGTACGTCACGCCCGGCATTCAGAATCTGATCCGCGAAAACAAGAGTTTCCGCATCGACTCGGAAATTCAGACCGGCAAGCGCTATGGGATGCAGTTGCTGGACGACAACCTCTGGACGCTGTTCAATGCCGGCAAGATCAGCCCCGAAGAGGCGATCGACAAGAGCAAAAACCCCGGCATGATGGTGGATCGGATGCAGCGGGCCGGGATCGGCGTCGATAAACAGGACGATGCCCTGATGGCCGAGGCGGCGGATCACGCCGGCGGCTCACCGGCCGCGCCCGCCGGCGGCAATTCGGATGCCGAACGTCAGGCGCAGATCGCCGCCAACCGCGCCCGCATGGCGGGAAAGAAATGAACGACCTCCTGTTTCGGGAGAGGGATTAGAAAAAAGGACTCGAGATGTCGCGCACCATGCCCCCACAACCGACGCCCAGCAGTCCGCACCCGGACAAACGCCCGGCCGGATCGACCGCCCCCCCCAATCCATCCGCATCCAAACCGCCCACGCATGGGTTACGCAATCCTCCTCCATCGACTGCCCACCCAACAACCAAGCCCGCCGCCGCGACACCCAAACCCGCAGGCAATGGCGATGGCGCATCGCGGCAGGGTGCCACCCCCGCGCCGGCCGCCCCGTCATCCACGCCCGGCATGCCCCCCATCGAGCAGTTAAAAGACCGTCCCATCGGGCGGGTCCTGACCAAGATGGGAAAAGTCACGCGCGAACAGGTGGTGCAGGCGCTGGACTTCCAAAAATCCAAGGGTGGAGCATTGGGTCGAATCCTGATCGACCTGGGTTACGTCAACCAGACCGACCTGAACGCCGCCCTGGCGGCCCAGCGCGGCTACGAGATGATCAATCTCGAAGGCCGACAGATTTCCCCCGCCACCATCGCCGCCGTCCCGCCGCAGATCGCCACCACCAACAAGGTTTTGCCGCTCGAATTCAATCCCGCCACCAAAAGCCTGCTGGTGGCGATGGCCAACCACGAAAATTTCCGCGCGCTGGACGATCTGCGTTCGCTGATGGGGTACAACGTCAAGGCCCTCATCGGCGACCCCGAACAGATCGACAAGCTGATCGCCAAGTATTACCAGGCCGGCACCGAAAGCCTCGGCGA
>JADLBV010000066.1 GCA_020847545.1 Phycisphaerales bacterium | reverse complement strand
CACGCATCAGCGTGAGATACGGGACCACGAACGCCCATTCATCATCCTTGACGTCACTGGGGTACGGCTTCCTTGCCATCCCACCAGTATCGCAGGTTCATTCCCAAAGTGCATAACACCCTCTAAGGCGACCCTTGGCCAGTACAGGCCATTTTTCCAATAGCTCACGGCACGAAATACGTGCCAATTCCCCCGGTTCAATCTTGTTCAAACCTCCACCATAGACCCTCCCCTGCCCCCGCAGTTCATCTCCGGTGATGCGCATCAGAAAATCGTGAACATCAACAAGGCGCTCGGGATGTGCCCGGAGCATGGTCGCCAACGCATCGCGAGGATATAGCATCAAATACAGGTTGGTTCCGATGGCCTGTGATCGATTCAGGATAAATCGAAATGGCCGCCGCTCGTTTGTCCCTCTACCCATGTATGTACACAGAAACAGGGAAGGATCGCGCTGTTCCTGCCTGTACCAGGGAGACCGCCTGGAAACAAGATAGCCTTCCTTAATCCCTCCTGTGACTGCCATTTGAAGATATTCCCACAGCAATGGATGGCGCTCTTCAACCAGATGCTCAGGCAAGTCACAGTCAATGACGCACAATTGACGGTCAATCAAAGGAAAGCCGTCCGTATCGGCATCGATCCGAGTCGTTTTAAGGAACCGTGGGCTGGGAAGGATCGGACGAAGATATTGCGATGGAAATCCTCGTCGCATGGCATCGGCACGATCAAGAATGAAAAACCGATTGTCACCGGTGGCGATACCACGCTGAATCCTGAAATAATCTCCAATCGTCGGTCCAGAGTCGTGTATGGACGCCAATCGATCGTTGTTGGCATGTCTGGGATACGCCGTCCATTTGCGCGCTTGTCGTAATTGTTCGACAGGAATCAGATGACGTATGTGCGGATGCGACAGCGTACCTCCATAAGTAAACTGAGGAGAATGACGGGGATCGGGCGGGGACTTGCGAAACACCAGCACGCAAGAGGATACAAGAGCGTCATCGAATTGCACATCATCCGGCGAAAACCGATGTGCGCGGATCAATGTCACCCGCTCGCCAAGAAACTTCTTTAGACATTCGCCGTAATTGACATCCATAAACTCGGACGGGATAAGCCAAGCCGCATAACCTCCCTCCTCCATCCATGCCGTCGCCAGCAGAATGAAGTGGATATACAGCCCCGCCAATCCGTTCACATCAACTCCCGCCAACTTCCGAGTTAGTGATCGCAGATAATCCTTCTTCTCACGGGGTAGATGATGATGACGCACATAGGGAGGATTCGCCAGGATGAGATTCGGACGCGGAGGACATGAATCACCGGCAATGACATTGGTGAAATCACCTTGTTCAACTTTTAACCCAAAACTCTCCCATAGTTTGGAGGCGGTGTTTGCAAACGCCGGATCAATCTCGATACCGATGGCGCTGGTGATACGTTTCATCCCAAATACATTCAACGCGGCCGAAAAGAAGCTCCCCGTACCAACCGATGGATCGGCGAAATAGATATCTTTACGGCCTACGGGCATCAGAGATTTGACGAATTCCGCGATCTGAACAGCCAACGGGTATGGAGTGGCGAATTGTCCGAGCCTGTTGCGTTGTGCCTTTGTATTCGCCGCATCCAGTGCGGATTGCATCGCCTGACGTTTTGACTCCACGGATTGGTTCGAAAAATCAGCCATGACGGTTACAGTCCCAACTGTTCGAGATCATCCATTCGATGTTCCCAGACCCAGTCGATGCCTTCGGCGGCTTCGTACCCAAGATAGTCACTGCCAAAGTAACCGCAAAGGAAAAGAATGAAGCGAACCTTCCGACCATATGCGGCCTGCAACTGATGAATCTTGGTCGCCTCTTCTTTCCGTCGTTTGTTGGTATTGGTGAAATCACCAGCGGATTTTGCCTCGATCAGGATTGGCAACGATCCGCGGGAAGGACGCCTGGGTTGAATAACGACATCAACAGGAATATTCACCTTCAACGATTGACCCACGCGCACATTCATCCGCAATGCGTATGTCCCCGCATCCATCTCCGAAAGTCGTTTCCCCGCGGGGAGTGATTGTCTTCGATATCCTCGCTGATCCAGCCACTGACCGATGGCCGCCAATTGCCGACTTTCCTGTGCGTTGCGCACAATGGGGTTGGCCACCGCGCTGCATAATCGATCCGCGACAATGGTGGAGGCCCTGTCCCGTTCGTTATCCGTCGGTCCCACACTCGAATTAAGCCACGGGAATATATCCCGGTCCAGCAGTTTGACGATAACATGGCAAATTCTGGCCAGATTCTCATCAATCCGTTGTGATTCCATTCTGGTCGCGAGTTTCCCCTGTTCCATGCGCGCGACGAGCGATTTACTTGCGCCGCAAAGGCCAACCAGTCGATCAACCGCCAGCGGCGGAGCGGTACACATTCGCAGCGTGGCCAGAGCGCCCGGATTTGCACGCAGTGCCACCGCATTCAATCGCCGCAAATTATCCGTGGCAATCAAGGCCAGCTTCACATGTTCAGTCGTTTTAACGCGCGTAGTCCTGAATGCTCTTGGCGCGAATTGCATGAACCATTGATTGAATTGATCAACCGATGCCGCGATATCGCTCTTCCAGAGTCGTGGTTTGTCGGCATTGATCAGTTGCATACGCTTTCAGCGTGGATCGTAGCAAATAGGATTTGCCAAGATCAAGCATAGCAACAGTTTTTTCATGAGGAGGAACCAGCCACGGCAACTGATGATATGCCTAATAATACCAAGGCTTTAACTCGACAAACTCTTGATCTGATCCCGTAGCCTCGCGGCCTCTTCGTACTTTTCGGCCTTGATCGCCTTTTGCAATTGGGCGTGCAGTTTTTGCAGCGGGTCGACCGGCATTTTGCGTTGGATGTCGCGGGCGAATTTTTTGAGGACTTTCACCTCGTTGGCCAGGTCAAATGCCTCCTCGTGGCCGAACCGCTCGAAAAATTCGCGGATGCTCGACAATCCCGCCTGCACCGTCTCCATGGCGTCGCGATATCGTTCGGCCTTGCAATGGATCGACGCGTGCGCCCGGATGTTCATCATCGTGATGTATGGCCGGTATTGTTCGAGCATCATCCGGTCCTGTTCGGCCGCGGCGAATTTTCCGCACAGGTCGATCACGCGCAGGTTCCTGGCCGTGTCGCGCACCACCCCCGAAAAATCCTCCAGCACGAACAAACTCAGATAACGGTGATAATACATCACCGCCTCCTCGCGCAACGATCGGCATTGATCCGTGCTGAGTTCAAATCCCGATTCATTCCCCTGGTTGCTCGTCCGGTGATCGGCCAGCAGCGATTCAAAATAATCCAGCAGCGATTCATGCCCGTGCGGCCGCACACCGTCCGGCCGGCCGGTTAGTTCCATCTGCAACAAGCCCAGATCCAGCCGCATCTGCAATTTGAATGAACCATCCTCGCCGGGCACTTTGCGGACGTTGATCGTGCCCGATTCATAGTCCCACCCCTTGAGCACGGGCGTGATGTCCTTGCTGATCGCCTTGCCTGCGGATTTTTCGGGCCGCGGTTTGGGGTCACTCATATTTCACCCACCAGATGCAATCCTCTCCAGATGCGATGCTTCATCACCAAGCCGTCACTCTATTTTAGCCCCACTTTTGTACGTCACCAAATTCAGGTTGGTTTTTCGTCGAATCGAATTTCTTCGTTGACACAATCCCCCCACGGCCGACAATTCAACATGAGGTTTATCATGGCCCAACAAACCAAATGTGCCTGTCTTCGCTGCCAATGCCGGGTTGAGGCCGGCAAAGGGGTCGTCCGCGATGGCAAAGTCTATTGCAGCAATGCCTGTGCATACGATTGCACCGACACCACCTGCATCTGCGTCCATGATCGCTGCGACAATTCCAAACCCGCCAACCAAAACCCGCACGCTTGATCTTGCAAACCCGGCCATTGGGCTGACAATCATCCGATATGTCCAACGACCGCTACGAATCCCCCTTGGCCAGCCGCAACGCCAGCGCCGAAATGTTGCGCCTGTTTTCCCCGCAATATAAATTCAGCCTGTGGCGCGGGTTATGGCTGGAACTGGCGCGCTCCCAACGCGAACTGGGTTTGGATCGCATCACTCCACAGGCGCTGGAGCAGATGCAGGCCAAACTGGAGCAGATCGATTTTGCCCGTGCCGCCGACTGGGAAAAACGGCTTCGGCATGATGTCATGGCCCACGTTCACACTTTTGAAGAGGCCGCCCCCGCCGCCAAGGGGATTATTCATCTTGGCGCCACCAGCCAATATGTCGTCGATAACGCCGACCTGATCATCATGCGCGAAGGGATGAAGTTGCTGGCCGATCGACTGGCCAACGCCATCGACGCATTGGCGACCTTCGCCTCCAAATGGAAAGACCTGCCGACACTGGGTTACACCCACTTCCAACCCGCCCAACTGACCACCGTCGGCAAACGGGCCGCCTTGTGGGGGCAGGATTTGGCCATCGATCTGGAAGAACTCGAACAGCGCATCGCGACGCTTCGATTCCGTGGCGTCAAAGGGACCACCGGCACGCAAGCCTCGTTTTTGGCCTTGTTTAACGGCGATCACGACAAGGTTTTGCAACTCGATCGCATGGTGACCCGCAAGTTTGATTTTGAGCATTCATTTGTGGTCACGGGTCAAACCTATCCACGCAAGGTGGATGCGCAGGTTGTCTCCAGCCTGGCCGGCATCGCGGCCAGCGTGCATCGATTTTGCAACGACATCCGCCTTTTGGCCGGGATGAAGCAGTTGGAGGAGCCTTTTGAACAGGAGCAGGTCGGCTCCAGCGCCATGGCATACAAGCGAAATCCGATGCGTTGCGAGCGTGCGACTGGATTGGCCCGATTTGTCATCAGCCTCTCCACCTCTCCGCTGCAAACCGCGGCCGAGCAATGGTTTGAGCGCACCCTGGACGATTCGGCCAACAAACGGCTGACGGTTCCGGAACCATTTTTGGCCATTGATGGGTGTTTGCAGATTGTCATCAACGTGGCACGCGGATTGGTGGTCTATCCGAAGACCATTGAATCGCAAGTGCAGGCGGAGCTTCCATTTATGGCAACCGAGGAAATTTTAATGGAGGCGGTTCGCTCCGGCGGGGATCGCCAGGAACTGCACGAGTTGATCCGAAGGCATTCACATGCCGCCGCCGAGCAGGTGAAATTGCACGGAAAGAGCAACGATTTGATAAATCGACTGGGTGGCGACCCGGCATTCAAAAGTGTCAATTTGTCGCATGTGCTTGATCCTAAACGATTTATCGGACGTGCCCCGCAACAGGTGGATGAATGGATCGAACAGGTCGTCAGTCCGATCCGGCGACGGTATACCAAATCCATGAACCAAACCGTTGATTTAAAGGTCTAAATGCCCAAAATATTTTTCTAACTTTCACGATATTTTCCTTGCCAACAGCGGTAGTTCGGGATACTATGTTCAGTACGCGAAGATTCACGATGGTGTGAATTTAACGGTTATGCGGAACAGGATGGGAGAGATCATGACCTTTCGAGTTACAATGAGCGGGGTTTGGACGAAAACGATTGCGGGGATGGTGGTTTGTGCCGCCGGCTCGATGGCACAGGCCGCAATTATTAATTACGGAAATTTTTCAGGCGCGGATGTCGATTATATCGCCTTGACCGAAAGCTCCGGGACCGATGCGGTTCCGTTGTTTGACACGCCGGCCATTGTAACCAATTCGCTGGATTTTGACCCCAAGGCCTTTGTTTCATACGCAAGCAGCGGCACCGCAGATGTGACGGATAGTCAGTTGAATTTTGATATTGTCGCCCACGCCGGCAAGTCTATTACCAACTTAAACATCCATGAAAGCGGCGATTATACGCTGGTGGGAACAGGTACCGCATCGACCACTGCTAACGCGGGCGTGGTTGTATTCGTCAAAATCACGGAAATCAACAATGTCACCTTGGCGTCCAACCAGATCATTACCATCCCGGCGATGAACGCCACCTTCCACGATACACTGCCCGGTACGGAGGTTTCCACACCGTGGCAATTCCCAGTGCTATTCAATGTCAACGTCGCTGCCGCTTTGGGGCCAAACCAACACGCGACCCGCGTGCAGGTTGTTCTCAACAACACGCTGACAACCACCAGCGAGGCCTCCACGCTGGCCTTTATCGCCAAGAAGGATTTCGTGGTTGATACGGATGTGTCCGTTCCCGAACCGGCCGCTCTGGGGTTGCTGGCCGTCGCGGGATTGGCGTTGCTTCGTCAACGCCGAGTCGACTAATACATCGCATTTTACATGATGACAACACCTGCCGCCGGTCTTTGGAAAAAGACCGGCGGTTGTGCTTATGCAACCTCTCCATTTCGGCCGATGCTTGTTATGTGGCGGTCTTTGGACGCCGATAATAGCACGGGGGCATGTGGTATTGCCGCGCGCAGCGGTCTGATAACAGTGGAGTTTCATGCCCCGTGACATTCCCATCGGCAATGGCAGCTTATTGCTGACGTTTGACCGTCAGTATCAGATTCGCGACGTCTATTTTCCCCACGTCGGCCAGGAAAACCATGGCGGCGCCGGGCCGTGCCGATTCGGCATCTACAGCGATGTGCCTGGAAAGACCAAATCGCGCCTCTGCTGGAGCGGCGATCCGGGGTGGCAGATCCGCCAGCGATATCTTCGCGACACACTGACCACCAGTGTCAGTCTCGACCACCGCGAGATGCGGCTGTCGATGTATTGCAATGATGTGGTGGACTTTCATCGCCCCATCATGGTCCGCAAGATCAAGGTGAAAAATCTGGCCGAACACGACCGAGTGGTGAAACTGATGCACCACCAGGATTTCAACATGTTCGGCACCAAGATCGGCGATACGGCCTATTATGATCCGGATCTGCGCTCGATCATCCATTACCGCGCCAAACGATACATCCTGGTGAGTTTTTTCTGCAACGGCGAGCAGCGCATCGACGAATACGCCACCGGCACCAGCGGCTTTAATGGCGCCGAGGGAACCTGGCGCGACGCCGAGGATGGCCACCTTCAGGGCAACGCCATCGCACAGGGGGCGGTCGATTCAACCATCTCTCATCATGTGCATCTTGGGGCCGAAGGGGAACGCACGGTCTACATGGTGATGATCGCCGGCGAATCGCGCGAGGAGTTGATCGAACAGCACAAGTGGCTGGTCAAGACCGGCCCGCAGGGTGTGATTGACCGCACCACCAGCTATTGGCGGTTGTGGGTGGGCGGCATGAACATCAATTATGGCAACCTGCCCCCCAAGGTGGTGGAACTGTTCAAGCGGTCGTTGCTGGTGATGCGCACGCAGATCGACAACGGGGGCGCGATCATCGCCGCCAATGATTCGGACATCATGCAGTTTTCGCGCGATACCTATTCGTACATGTGGCCGCGGGATGGGGCGTTGGTGGCCAACGCGCTGGACATGGCGGGGTTCTCCGATACCGCCCGCTGGTTTTACACTTTCTGCAAAAACGTGATCGCCGATGAGGGGTATTTTCATCACAAGTACAATCCCGATGGATCCCCCGCGTCAAGCTGGCATCCGTGGGTGCTCAAAGGGCAGCGCGCCATGCCGATCCAGGAGGATGAGACCGCGCTGGTGGTCTGGGCGTTGTGGCGGCACTATTACCGATACCGCGACATCGAATTTGTCCGTCCGCTCTGGGTGGACTTGGTGCAGAAGGCGGCCGACTTCATGGTCAAATACCGCGACCCTGCCACCGGCTTGCCCCTGCCCAGTTATGATCTGTGGGAAGAACGCTGGGGGATTCATGCCTTTACCGTGGCAACCGTCTACGGCGGCCTGAAGGCGGCACGTAATTTCGCGGTCTGCTTTGGCGACCGCCAGCGTGCGGAAACCTACAACCGGGCGGCCGAGGAGATCAAGGAGGGGGCGGCAAAGTATCTGTTCAACAAGAAGTTAAACCGGTTTGTCCGGCGGCTGGTGCCGCGCGACAACCCCATGCCGCCCGATGATGCGCAGTATGTGGATGATGTGACGCTGCAATCCGACCCGGCGACGGAGGATTTGTTTGAGGTGGACGAGGTGATCGACGCCTCATTGTACGCGATCTACAAATTTCATCTGTTTGAGGCGGATGACCCGCGTGTGGAATCAACCATGCAGGCGGTGGAGGACAAACTGTGGGTCAAGACGCGCGTGGGGGGCGTGGCGCGGTACGAAAACGACTATTACCACCGCATCAGCGATGACCTGCAGGCGGTTCCCGGCAATCCGTGGTTCATCTGCACGTTGTGGCTGGCGGATTATTTCATCACCCGCGCCAAGACACCGGCCGAACTGAAAATGGCGCTGCCGATCTTTGAATGGGCCGCCAATCACGCGCTCGATTCGGGTGTGTTGGCCGAGCAGGTCAATCCGTACACCAACGAGCCGATTTCGGTCAGTCCGCTCACCTGGTCGCACGCCACGGTGGTCAGCACGGCCATCAAGTATCTGGAAAAACTGGAACAGTTGCAGACGTGCGGCGCATGCAACCAGCCGATCTTCAAGATGCGACGAACCGGCCCGGCGGAATTGCGGTCACACGCCCATTTTGACCAGTTTGAAGCAGAATTTGAACTGCACGAAAACCGGGATTTGTGTTCGTCGATGGGGAAATTCACCCGCGAAGACCCCAAAACCGGCCGTAAGCGGACTGTGGCCCTCGCCATCGACACGCGCGACTGCATCGGGTGCGATATTTGCGTCGCCCATTGCGCTAAAGGCGTCTTAAAGATGATCGACGGCAAAGCCCTGATCGATCTGCGCCATATCAACCAGTGCGATTTGGACGGTGAATGCGTTGAGGTCTGCCCGACCGATGTGGTGTCGCTGGTAATCAAGACCGAAACCTCCGACGCCAACCTCGCCACCGCACTCCTGTAGGGTGGGCATCGCCCACCTCCGTATCATAAACCGTTAGGTGGGCAGTGCCCACCCTACTCGCCAAATGAAATGATATCGGAATACGGTGGCTTTCTGGCCGCACCCTGGCAAATACAGCACCAATCGGGTTCGTAACCTCCCACATTCACCCAATGATGGAACGATGAATGCTTCCAGGCATGGGGACAATTTACAAGCCCATGCCTGACTGGATTGTAATGAATGTAATCCAAATGGTTTCGCAGATCGGCTTCATCCCGGATTGTGTGCTCCCAAAATCGACGCTGCCACAGGCTCGCTTCACGGTGCTTTTGCCGTGACGGAGAATATGATTCATTCAAGGCGGGACATTCCCGCTGCAAGGATTGCGTGAACAACGCTTTGATGCGGCCAACGCGCCGGGAGAAATCGCTGTCACCTTCCGGCAATGTCCACAGCAAATGCAGATGATCCGGCAATACGACCGCCGCCACAATTTCGAACGGACGCTCTCGCCTGACGAGTCGGATGACCTGCCTCAATCGATTGATGTTCCCGGTTGAGGCAAAAATGCCGACACGTTGACAGGTCACCAATGTGAGAAAGAATGTCCCCCCGGGAACGTGTGCTCGGCGGTATTCCGGCATCATGGCAAGGATACCAAATCATGCGTGCTGCGCCACCTCGTAGGGTGGGCATCGCCCACCTCTTTTATCCCAATCTGTTCACTCATATGGTGGGCAGTGCCCACCCTACCAGTTGGTGGGCATCGCTCATCCTGCAAGGCCGGACCATTCACCGCGTCAAAAACTCAGCTGCTTCGGTCACGCTGGAAAATACTTTCGTCGCTGTTTCAGAAATGAATGGCGAAGGTGTGGCGCTGCACGTCCAGACGATGTAAACCTCCTTGGCGTTTTCGTAGGCATGTTGCAGCTCGCGCTCAACGCCGGAGGAGAGTGCCGGCCGGCCGTTGGGCAGTTGCGGCACAAGCGAGATGATCATGTCGGACTGGTCGATCATCTTGAAGTCGCGCGCGTAGGTTTGTCCCATGATGTCGCCGCAAATCTGGGCCACATCCTGCGTCTTGAGCGTCAACGGCCCTTCAGGGCCATCGGTTTGCAATGTCGTCTGCCCTTGCTCCAACGCCTTGAGCGCCAGCGTGTGCAGCAGCAGCTCATCGACATCGGATGGATCAAAACAGATCAGATGCTGGTTCATCGCCCGCTTGAAATCATCGATCTGTTTCAGAATGTCCGGCAGGTCCATCACATGCGACATCGGAAATGACAAATAGGCCTTTCGACGATGGGATTCAAACAACAGCCGGTAGATCGTCCGGGTGGTCAGTTCGTGTCGTCCCCGCGACAGCATGAAAAAATGCCCCCAGCCGCGCAGGATCTTCGCCAGGATTTCGGTCGCCAGCAGTTCCTCTTCGCGCCAGACCATGATGTCCTTGAGCGTGTGGTCGATGTCATGGTCGCGCAGCAGCCGCTGATGAACCGAATCAACATTATCTACCAATGTCAGATAGACATCCGCGTTGAACGCCTTGATCTGGTCGAAATCAAAAGCCGAGAACAACCCATGCCGCCAGCGAAACGTGGCGTGCGTGTTCACCAGAACATGCTCATGCTGGTCTGCGAACCGTTGAATTTCCTTGAAGACCGCCCGCCGCAGCGCGTTGAGACGATTGATCGGCAAATTAAGGATCCGACCGGCCGGCACATCGGGCGCCTCGGCATACATCATTTTCCCCACATGACACACATGCAGATCATGACCGGCCGCTCGCGCCATCTCCCGCACCGCCTCCAGGTACGGCCCCTTGTCCACCCCGACTTGTCCGGTCAATATCGCCCGCATCGCCACCTTCCATGCAATCCAATCGCCAAGTGTTCATTATACGCACACTTTGGCAAATCCTTCGATTCCGTTTCCAGCTTGACACAATTGCGGAGCACCCCTAGGTTTAACACTGATCAGGAGTATCGCCATGTCGGTGCAGATGGAGCTTCACAAGATCGTCATCAGCGAGATGAAGGAACAGCAGATCATCGTCCTTCAGGAGGTCGATGGTGAGCGGACTTTTCCCATCGTCATCGGCAGCGCCGAGGCCCATGCCATTCATCGCCGGCTCAATGGCGATACCACCCCCCGGCCGCTTACGCATGACCTGCTGGCCAATGTTATCAGCCAGCTTGGCGGGACGGTCGAACGCATCGAAATCACGCATCTGCAAAGCCACACTTTTTTTGCCTCGATTCATATCCGAATTGGTGGAAAAACCATCGCCATCGACAGCCGACCCAGCGACGCCATCGCACTGGGCATCGCCACCATGGTTCCGATCTTTGTGGCAGAGGATGTCCTCAAGCAAGTCTGCTGAATATTTAGGCATATATATGACACGATTTCGATGCCTGCCTGATTATTAAGCGTCTTAAATTTTCAATAATAACGCACTTCGTAATTGTCTTAATCATTTTATATATAACCATTTACGAACAATATATAGCAGACACGACCTCATTGGCACGCTGATTGTTCTTGGGTGTATCGGATATTTACCCAAGGAGAAGGCCAATGTCGCCTATCGTGATCAAGAGTTTGACCGACATCAGCAGCGGTGACACCGCTTGGATGCTGACCAGTGCCGCGTTGGTGCTGATGATGACCGTGCCGGGATTGGCGCTGTTTTACGGCGGGTTGGTGCGGCAAAAAAACGTGTTGGCGACAATGATGCAGTCTTTCATGCTCATGGCGGTGGTCAGCATCGTCTGGGCGTTGGTGGGGTATAGCCTGGCGTTTGACGTTGGCAGTCCATTTATCGGCGGGTTTCGCTTCTCATTTTTGCGTGAAGTGGGGGCCGCTCCCTGTGAGTATGCCCCAACGATTCCGCATACCGTCTGGATGGTTTATCAGCTCATGTTCGCGATCATCACCCCGGCGTTGATCTGCGGGGCGTATGCCGAGCGAATGAAATTCAGTTCAATGCTGATTTTTTCAATCCTGTGGCTGCTGGGCGTTTATTGCCCAATGGCGCATAGGGTTTGGGGCAAGGGTGGATTGTTCAACGCCTTCGCGGGAACGCCAGGTATGAACATCCCCGCGCTCGACTTTGCGGGCGGGACGGTGGTGCATATCAGCTCGGGTGTTTCGGCACTGGTCTGTGCGGTGGTGCTGGGCCGTCGGCGCGGGCTGGGGAAAGGGCCGATCCCGCCGCACTGTTTGGTCTTGTCGGTGATCGGAGCGGGGCTGTTGTGGGTGGGTTGGTTTGGATTCAACGCCGGCAGTGCCCTGTCGGCCGGCGGATTGGCCGCCAGCGCCTTCGTGGCCACGCATTTTGCGGCATCGGCCGGCGCGATCGGCTGGGTGATGATGGAATGGTTCAAGACCGGCAAACCGACCGTACTGGGCGCGATCTCGGGCGCGGTGGCGGGATTGGTGGTCATCACACCGGCCAGCGGGTTCACCACCGGCATGTATGGCATGTTGATGGGATTCATCGGCGGCATCGCCTGCTACTGGGCGGCCACGGCACTGAAATCGAAACTGGGTTATGACGATGCGCTGGATGCCTTTGGCGTCCATGGCGTCGGCGGGACGGTTGGAGCGATGTTGACGGGCGTTTTCGCGGTGGCGGCGATCAACGGCAAGAGCGGCTGGATCGAAGGGAACCATGCCCAGTTGCTGGATCAGTTGACCGCGACCGGCGCCACCTGCCTGATGGCGATTGTCGGCTCGCTGGTGCTGCTGAAGATCACGGATTTGGTTTGCGGCGGCCTGCGGGTGGAAGAATCGCAGGAGGTTGAAGGATTGGATCGCAGCCTGCATGGTGAGGCGGGTTATGAAATGGATGAGTCGGGTGAATCGGAAATTGCGGCCGAGGAACCGGACTCAACCCCCGCCGAAGCCGCGATGGCCTTCTCGGCGGCATCCTGACGGTCGTGACAGGATTGCTGCGTGGGGGAGAGATGGGGCCGGCGATGATTGCCGGCCCCATCTGTATTTGCGCGATTCGGCATCAATTTGATTTCATGTCAACTTGAAGTGAAGGGGCGGACCACTATCATCGTAGGTGGTTTTTGTTTTTATTTTTACCAGAACAGGACAGTCAGATGCTTCATGGCAATGCGGTGGTGGGACAATCAGGTGGGCCGACTTCGGTCATTAACCAATCGCTGGTGGGGGTGATTCGTGAGGTGCGAAAGCACAATCAGATCGAACAGTTGTTGGGGGCCAGGCATGGTGTGCGGGGGGTGATCAACGATGATTTTATTCCGCTCAATGATGTTTCGGATGAACTGCTGAACCGGATCGCCATCACGCCGGCGGCGGCGCTGGGGTCGACGCGCGACAAGCCGGATCAGGCGTATTGCGAGAAGATTTTTCGTTCGTTTGAACGGCATAACGTGCGGTTTTTCTTTTATATCGGGGGCAACGACTCGGCCGACACCGCACGGCTGGTAAATGATCTGGCCAGGCAGGCCGGGCATGAGCTGAGGACGTTTCACATTCCCAAGACGATCGACAATGACCTGCGCGTTCACGACCATACGCCAGGGTATGGGTCGGCCGCGAAATTCGTGGTTTCGGCGATCATGGGGGACAATTATGACAATTTGTCGCTGCAGGGGATCAAGGTGGATGTGATCATGGGGCGTCATGCGGGGTTTTTGACGGCCGCATCGGTGCTGGCCCGTCAGCATGAGGAGGATGGGCCGCATTTGATTTATGTCCCCGAAGCCCCCTTGTCGGAGGAAAAATTTCTGGGGGATGTGGATCGGGTTTATAAAAAGCACAACCGCTGTTTGATCGCGGTGTCGGAGGGGATCGTCGTTCCCGGCGGCAAGACGTGGGCCGAGCGGATGGAAGAGGGGAAGATGGAGCGGGACAGCCATGGAAATATCCAGTTGTCGGGTTCGGGGGCGCTGGGGGATTATCTGTCGGGTCTGATCAAGGCGAAGCTGGGGTCGAAGTTGCGGGTGCGGGCCGATACGTTTGGATATCTGCAGCGGTCGTTTCCGGGGTTGGTGTCCGATGTGGATGCGAAGGAGGCGCGGATGGTCGGCGAAATGGCCGTGCGCTACAGCATGGATGAGACAAACCTCGAAGGCTCCGTGGCGATGAAACGGGTGAGCGAAAAGCCGTACGAAGTAAAAACCTTCCTGACCCCTTTATCGACGGTGGCCAGGGAGACCAAGCACATGCCCGCGGAATTTATTGAAGGTGGGAACAACATCACGGCGGCGTTTTGTGATTATGCGCGGCCGCTGGTGGGGGAATTGCCGCGGGTGGGGTCGTTTGAGGAATTGAGGCGATAGTCGAATGCCGGCAAATAGGGGACGGGAAGGGATGTGAACGTGGCGGTAACGGTTGGCCAGATTGCGCAGTTGTTGAACACACCTTCGCCGTCCAATGCGCAGGCCGTGGTGACGGGACTGAACACGCTGGAGGAGGCGGCCGATTCGGAACTGTCGTTTTGCGGTTCCGAGGCATACGTTCGGCAATTGTCAGCAACGCGGGCGGCGGCGGTGATCGTCCCCCGGCGGCTGAAAATCCCCGCCGGCTTGCGCGTGCCGCTGCTGGTTGTGGAGGATGCGGACCTTGCGATGGCCCAGGTGCTGGAGCGGTTCGCGCCGCCGGTGCCGCGACCGCCGATAGGAGTGGATTCATCCACCCGGGTCGATCCTTCGGCCATTCTGGGGCGGATTGTCGCCATCGGTCCAAATGTGGTGATCGGCGCCCGCTCGCGGCTGGGGGATGGGTGCATCCTGCACGCGGGGGTGTACATCGGCGAGGATGTGAGTCTGGGAGATGGGTGCGAATTATTCCCTGGCGTGGTTGTTCGCGAGCGCATCACCCTCGGCAACCGTGTCACCATCCACGCCGGCTCGGTGCTGGGAACCGATGGGTTTGGCTATCGCTGGGATGGACAACGACATGTGAAAGTCCCCCAGATCGGGACGATCATCGTCGAGGATGAGGTGGAGATCGGCTCTTGCGTCTGCATCGACCGCGCCAAATTTTCGGCGACGCGCATCGGTCATGGAACCAAAATCGACAACCTGGTGCAGATCGGACACAACGTCGTCGTTGGGCCGCATTGCATCATCGTGGGACAGGCCGGCCTGGCCGGCAGCGCCAAACTGGGAACGGGCGTGGTCTTGGGTGGCCAGACGGCCGTGCGCGACCATGTGACCATCGGCGACGCGGCCATGGCGGCCGCCTGTGCGGCCATCGCCGATGATGTGGAACCCAAAACGGTGGTCTCCGGGATGCCCGCCCTGCCCCATCGCCAGAGCTTGCGCGAACAGGCCGCCCTGCGACGATTGCCCGACCTGGTGGTTCAGGTCAGAAAATTACAGGAAGAAGTGGAGTCGCTCCGCAAGGGGATTTCTCCATGAACGGTTGATCCGGACCCACCGGATAAAATTCTTAATTCGTAGGTCCGGCTCCGCCGGACACCATTCGTCCGGCAAAGCCGGGCCAACAAGGTGATTCAAGATGCACATTGAAACGATTGTGATTCACGCCGGCCAGAAACCCGATCCCGCCTATGGGGCGGTGATGCAGCCGATTTACCAGACCTCGACGTTCGCCTTCAAGGGGGTGAACAAGCCGGGTGAATTTGATTATTCGCGCAGCGGCAACCCCACCCGCAAGGCGCTGGAAGAATGTCTGGCGGCACTGGAAGGGGCAAAACGGGGCTTCGCGTTTGGCACCGGACAGGCGGCCGAGACGACGATGCTCGCCTATTTCAATTCCGGCGACCACCTGATAGTGCATGATGACCTGTATGGTGGAACCTATCGCCTGTTGACGCAGGTGGTGGCGAAAAATGGTGTGGAAGTGGAGTTTGTCAATCTGCGCAATCTCGATGCGCTGCAAAAATCGCTCCGACCCAACACCCGCGGCATCTGGGCCGAATCGCCGACCAATCCGTTGATGAACGTGCTGGATTTGCGCGCCATCGGAAAAATCGGCCGAGATCGCAACATTTTAACCATCTGCGACAACACTTTTTTGTCCCCCTATTTTCAGCGTCCGCTGGAGCTGGGAATAGACGTTGTGATGCACTCGACCACCAAGTACATCAACGGCCATTCGGATGTTGTGGGCGGCGCGCTGATCACCTCCAACGACAAGGCGGCCGAGAAAATTGCATTTTTGCAAAATGCGATGGGAACCTGCGCCGCCCCACACGACTGTTTTCTGGTCCTGCGCGGAATCAAAACGCTGGCGGTGCGGATGGAAGTCCACAACCGCAACGCCCTGGCGCTGGCCCATTGGCTGGAAAAACATCCCAAAATCAGCCAAGTGCTGCATCCGGGGCTGGAAAGCCACCCCCAACACCAACTGGCCAAATCACAGGCCACCGGCTTTGGCGGGACATTTTCGTTCCGTGTCAAGGGTGGACAGGATCAGGCGTTCAAGCTTCTCTCAAGCGTCAAACTCTTCACACTGGCCGAATCATTGGGCGGCGTGGAATCACTGATCGAACACCCTTGGACAATGACCCACGTCTCCATGCCGCAGGATGTGCGAAAATCGGTGGGAATCACCGAGGACCTGATCCGCGTCTCGGTCGGCATCGAACACATCGACGACCTGATCGCCGACCTGGATCAGGCGATAGGGCGGTAGGGAATCGAATTCTATTCGGCCTTGCCGACGATTCCTGGTCGATCCAGAAGTATTCTGTTGGAGGAAACTCATGGCAGAGTCATCGCCATCCAATTCGGAAATACTGATCTATCAGACTGAAGACAAACAGACTCGTATCGAGGTCCGCTTGGATCGTGAAACCGTCTGGCTAACTCAGAAACAGATGGCAGAACTATTCCAAACAACCATCCCTAATATCAACACCCATATTCGTAACATCTTTGAAGAAGAGGAGTTACGCGAAGAGGGAACTATTAAGGATTATTTAATAGTTCAACGCGAAGGGCAACGGGAAGTATCGCGCAACCTCACGCACTACAACCTAGATGTCATCATCTCCGTGGGATACCGGGTCAAAAGCCATCGCGGCACTCAATTTCGCATTTGGGCCACCCAGCGTTTGCGGGAATTCATCATCAAAGGGTTTACTCTGGATGACAAACGGCTGATGGATGGGGGCAAAGAGAGCTATTTCGACGAACTGCTTGAGCGCATTCGCGCCATCCGCTCCAGCGAACGGATGTTCTATCAGAAGATCACCGACATCTACTCCACCAGCGCCGACTATGATGAAAATGCCCAGATCACCCGCACATTCTTTGCATCAGTCCAGAACAAATTCCACTTCGCAATTCACGGCCACACCGCCGCCGAATTGATTGTCGAGCGCATCAGCGCCGACAAGCCCAACCTGGGTTTATCAACATGGAAAAACGCTCCCGGTGGCCCGATCCGCAAGTCCGATGTGACTGTCGCCAAAAACTACCTCCACGAGGATGAACTGAAGCAACTCAACCTGATCGTTGACCAATACCTCTCCTTCGCCGAACTCCAGGCCCAACAACGCAAGCCGATGCAAATGGCCGATTGGTCGAGCAAACTGAATGATTTCCTCAAGCTCAACGACCGTGAGATTCTCAACGATGCCGGCAAAATCTCCCACCAGCTTGCCGAGCAACTGGCGCATACTCAATTCGAGAAATTTGATGCAAACCGTCGGACCTTCGAGGCCCAAAACCCGGTGAGTGATTTCGACAAGGTCGTCAAACGGCTGAAAAACCAGCGGAAACCGCCTGGCATGTCCAAAGGCAAGCCGGACGACAGCGCGTGACAGTTCGAGGGTGAACTGGGCGATGAGGGATTCGAACCCCCGACTCCTTCGGTGTAAACGAAGTACTCTAGCCGCTGAGTTAATCGCCCGGCGTTTGGTCGATTTTAACCGTAACAGGGGGTTTTGTCTGTAGCTTTACAGTCCTGTCGCCGGGCGCGCCGGTTAATCGTCGCCGCCGTAGGCGCTTTCCAGGGGGAGCATTTCTCCCAGCGTCTGTTCAAGTCGGCGTTCGGCGTTGCGGATGTCGATTGAGGCCACGCCGCTGCGTCGATGGGCCAATAGGCGGTCCAGGCCGCCCGGGCGCACCAGCACATCCTGCAGTTTGGCATCAATCAGATTTTCGATGGCCTTGCGTAGAATTTCCGCTTGCGAGGTCTCCATGGCGAATCCTTTCGCGCCCGGCAGGACGCTTTGTGTCATCCGTGGCGGCGCGAAAACGCTCCGTGCGGATCGACAAACCCAAAAACAACTCAGGATCGGAACGCCTCAAGGCGTATTGATCCTTTCACATGCCGACGGAGTTAGCTGACGGGCTAGGACTTGAAAGTGTCCCTCGGCGTACGGCCGATGCGCCCCTGTCGCCCGATCCAGATTCCCACACGGGACTCGAGATCAGCGACGATGCGAAGTGGTCCTTCGCACGGGTCCTCCGCGTTTCCGGAAATGCTCCGGAACCTTAGGCGGTCAAAAGCAGTCGGAAATTGTAGGCCAGTTATAGGGCCTGTCAACTCAATAGTTCGTAAATTTTAGGCCATGCAAATACGCCCGACCAAACAAAGGGTTCAGTTTGGCATGGCCCATCCGTCCGATAACCGCCTGTTTTCGCTTCGGCAACCCGTGACGGCAAAAAGGATTAAGCGGTTTGGGAGGTTAAGACGATGTGGTGAGGACGGTCGGCGGCCCAATCGTGGCGCCGGATGGTTGCCGGAACGGATTTTTTCTTGCAATATAGTGGCCGGCGACCTTAAATGGCCGCTTCAATCGGCGGCAACGGCCGCTTTTTGTCGGTGGTCGGCTGTCAACGTCCACACCCAACGCGGGTGCGGCGGATCGAAATCACGGGAAAGGAGCGCACGGTGCGTTTTGCCAGCTTGTGGATCAATGGGAAACTAGGCGTAATGCTGTGCGGTGGGGCAATCGCCCTGGGAACGCTCGGCGGCTGCGGGATTGAACCGCACAACAAAGAACCAAAGGGGTTTTTTGATCCCACCGCGGTCGGTCATTGGAGCACCGACCCGCTCGTGGTGCCGATCCTTCAGGATTTGGGCACCAAGGATGAGGAGCCGAATCCGGCCTTCCGCACCGCCACGGATGTGAAGCCCGAAGACCTCGTGGCCCACCACACCGACTACGCGATTGACCGCAACGACCTGATCAGTGTGTCGATCACCGATCTGGTAAACACCGGCGTTGAGACGGTCAAGACCGCCCGCGTCAGCGAAAGCGGCAACATCAGCCTGCCATTGATCGGCCAGATTCACGCCGCCGGTTTGACCGAAGCGGAACTGGAACGTGTCATCGTACAGGCCTATCGCGATGCCAATCTGATCCAAAACGCACAGGTGTCGGTGGTTGTTCAGGAGGCCCGTGCCCGAACCTTCAGCATTCAAGGTGCTGTCGCGGCGGCCGGCCAATATCAGATATTGAACACCGACTTCCGCCTTTTGGATGCACTGATTCTGGCACGGGATGTCACATCCCCAACGGGAATTGATTATATTTACGTCGTTCGCCACACCGATCAGAACCAGGGCGCATCGACCACACAGCCGGCGAATAATCAGACCAATCCGCCGACCACCGGTCCTTCACCGGATGTTCTGGCTCCTCAATCCAAAGCGCCTTCCAACGATTTGGCCAAGGCGTTGATGATGGACAATGAGCCGGCCGCCGCGGAAAAGACCGCCCCGCCGGCCGAGGCCGCCACCCCCGCCCCCGGCGAAGAGGGTGGGCATATCGCCGTGATCGACGGCAAACCGGTTACGGTCAACAGCCCTGATCAGGCGACGGCCACCCCGGCCCCTGCCGCCACCGAAGGGACAGCCACCGCGGCCAATCCCCCTTCAACCAAGCAGGATTTTGAATTTAACGAACTCACCCCGCCGCAGGATGTTCGGATCATCCGGGTTCCGCTCGATCCGCTCCTACATGGTGATTTGCGATACAACATCGTGGTTCGTCCGCGTGACATGATCATGGTTCCCCTGCCGACAATCGGGGAATATTACATGGCCGGCCATGTGGCCCGCGTCGGTGTTTACACGCTGACCGGCCGCAAGATCACGCTCAAACAGGCCGTCACCTCGGCCGGGATGTTTGACGGGCTGGCGATTCCGGCCCGCACCGAAATCATCCGCCGGGTGGGTGATGAAAAGGAAATGTTTGTTCGCGTCAATCTGGACAAGATTTTCGCCGGCGAACAATCGGATGTTTATCTGAAGCCCAATGACATCGTGAACGTCGGGACCACCGCCTGGGCGCCGTTTGTGGCGGCCATTCGCGGGGCGTTCCGCTTCACCTACGGATTTGGCTTCCTGTATGACCGAAACTACGCGTATGACGACGATGGTCGCGCGCGATAGTCGTTGACAGTTGGATTAAACTCGGCGGCGGGCTTGTACGGCGGCAAAGGATTTCCCCGGATGATCAGGGAATGGCCTTTTGCAACGGATCAGCCCGCCGCTTTTTTTGCGACCATTGGGCCAGTTGTGGGTATAATCTGATTGGGTGATCATTATTATCCGTTGGGAGCTTAATATGTCGGCCATAAGTGCCGATGAGCAAAAGGCCTACGAAATTGAATCGGCCGGAAAATGATGTCCGATGCGAACCGATGCAAGGGGTTGCCGTAAAACTTCTTGCGGACGCGGGCAACTGTTTGTGCCTGCGTCCATCAGTTTGGCTCGCATCTTGTAAGATCATTTGATTTTGACCTGGACCACGCTTTTGCGGAGGGGTTTTACCCTGGAAGCCAGCAATTCAACATCATCAGCAGCATTGTCCGCAAGCTCTGTTGCCGCAGATACTTATGAATCTGGATTCGGGGGCCTCAGTCGAACTGCCTGGGCCAAGATCGGTCTGATTTCGGTCTTGATGGTGCTGGCGTTTTGGCCCAATCTGCGCCGGCTTTGGCTGAAAACCAACCCATTCTACGGCGAGCCAAACTGGGGCCATGCCGTCATCGTCCCGATTGTCGGCCTTTATTATCTGTACACCAATCGCGAGCAGTTGCTCAAAGCCAAGGCACAGACCTCATGGTGGGGGTTGCTGCCTTTCATCGGCGGGATGCTGTTTTATGTCTACGGCATCTATCCGGGCCAAAACGACTATTTTAAGGATGTGGGGATGGTCGTCGCCCTCTTTGGGGTGGTGCAACTACTGTGCGGCTGGGAGGTGATGAAAATCGCCTGGTTCCCGATCGCATTTCTGATTTGCGCACTCCCCTGGCCGGGGCAGTTTTACAGCATCATCGCCACGCCGTTGCAACGTCTGGCGGCGATTGTCGCGGTGAAGGTGATGGCATTTACCGGCGTGCCGGCCGGGAACGCGGGAACCAAAATTTTCATCGGCGGCATCACCGGCGATGTACGAACTCTGAACGTCGCCGAAGCGTGCGCGGGACTGCGTTCGCTGATGACGTTCGTTTCACTGGCGGCGGCACTGGCATTTTTGTCGGTGCGGCCACTGTGGCAAAAAATCCTGATCACCCTGTCGGCGATCCCGATCGCGGTGGCGTGCAATGTGATGCGCGTGTCGGGGCAGGGATTATTGGACCATTACGTCAGCACGGCCTGGTCGGAAGGGTTTGCCCATCAGGTGGCTGGGCTGGTGATGTTGCTGCCGGCATTTTTGCTGGTGTTGCTGGTTTTCTGGCTGCTGGATCATATTTTTATCGAGGAAGCTGGAAATAAGGCGGAATTTGCAAAAGCCGGCGGCCCGACCGCAAACTTATCTACCAAACCGGCGTCCAACCTTGTTATTGAACTGCCGCGACGAACAGCGCCGGCCCCTTCGGCGCCCGCCGCCGCGCCGGTAAATGTGGCCGTTCCCCGGCCCGCGGTGGCCCCGCCCCGGCCAAACATCGTCAAGCCTCAGCCTCCACGAAAGGAGAAGCCATGAGCGACGCCGGCAAGAAAAAATTCTTCACCGCCCCGTTTCTCGTGGTGGTGGTATTGCTTGGATTGGCGGCGGTGGGGTTGAACGCCTCGGTGGGGTTATTGAAAGTCACCTTCCGCAAGGAGGCGGTCCATCCCGCCCGTGCCATGAAGGAACTGCCGGCGTCATTTGGACCATGGAAACAGGTATCGATGGATGTTCCTTTGGAGGCCGACATTCAGGCGGCACTGGGGACCGAGGATTACATTTTCCGCGATTATGTGAATAGCGAAATCGCCGGCCCGGAGGTCATGGAACGACTGGCCAACCTGCAAAACCCGGACTCGGCCGACAGCCAGACCGCATTGCGTGAATATGCGACCGCGGTGAAAAAGCCTGTCTCCCAACTTGATCCCGCGCAGGTCTTGATGGCGCTGGACTTGTCGCGAAAGCACGAGGTAATGCTGCTTCAGAAGTCCAAGCCGCAGGCGGTGGTGAATCTGGCGGTGACCTATTACACCGGCCTGGTGGACACCGTGGCCCACGTTCCCGACCGGTGCTATCTGGCCGATGGATATCAGCCGCGTGAATACAAGGTGGAATCGTGGCCGATCACAAAACCGCCGATTGATGTGCGGTATATCAATTTTGAAGACCAGACGGGATTTGGCAAACAACCCCGCAGCGTGGTCTATTTCTTCAACGTGAACGGACAATTCAAAGACGGCGCCAACGAGGTTCGGTACGCACTGCAAAATCTTTTGCAACGCTACGGCTATTACGCCAAGGTGGAGTGCATGACGGCGATGGCGGACCGGGACAAATCGCGTCAGGTGATGACGGGATTTCTCACGCTGGCGATGCCGGAGATTCAAAAGCTCCTGCCGGATTGGGAAAAGGTTGAAAAGGGTGAATGGAAATAAGCGAGGTATCTGATGGCCCGACGGGTCAATACGAAATTTCTTGTGATTTTGACGGCGGTGGTGTTGGGCGCGGGCGTTTCGGCGCTGGTGGCCAAGAAGTACATCTTCCGACAGTCGCCCGACAAGTACATCTCGCAGGCGGAACAATACGCCAAGGGTGGCGATTACGAAAACGCGACCAAGAACATGGGTCAGGCGATCGCGCTGCGCCCCAATGATCCGGAACTGTACGTCAAGCTGGGTGATATTCTCCAGTCGCGCAGCATGGTCGAGCCGGCCTATGCCGGCAAGGAAGTGGCCGCGTGGAATCGCGCGCTGGAGATCGACCCCCGCTATGAGCCGGCGTTGTCGCGGCTGTTTAACGTCTATAAAGAGGATGCCCAACTTTCGCAGCGACCGGAGTCGTTCACCCGCGCCCACGACATCGCCGTTCGGCTGGCCGCCGCTCGCCACAATGATTACGCCACCGAGGCTTATGCTCACTCAACCTCCATCCAGACCGCGCAGGCCGGCATCGCCACCGCCGATGCGCAGATTGACGACGATGTAACCGCCTTGACCGAATTGATGGCCAAAGACCCCGCCAACGCCGACATTCCGTACTGGATCACGCAGGCCAAGTTGATGCGGGCGCAAAACCGGCTGCGTGATGGATACGCAACCGAGGCGCAAAAACTGCTGGATGAAACCGCGGCCATGTGGGATACGATCCTCAAGGCACAGGGCAACAACGCCGCCATGCACCTGCGGGCGGGCCAGTCGTTTGATGGCCTCTCCAAGCTCGACACAACCACCAGCGCCGACAAGAAACAGTTCGTCAATCGTGAAAAATATGCCCAGCGCTCCCATCAGGAGATTCTCAAGGCGCGCGAGATGTCCAAGCCGGACGATGAGTTGTACGTGGATGTGCAACTCGCCGCCGCCTCCGTCGCCGCCCAGAATGACCCGGCCCAGGCCGAGAAAATTGTCCGCGAATTGCTGGCCACCAAGCCGGATGATCAGCAGGCGAGACTGGCCTTCGCCCGGCTCGTCAGTCGCGACCCTGCCAAGCGGCAGGAGGCGATCGACGTTCTCTCCAAACCCGTCAAACCCTCCGGCAATCGTGTTTATCTGACCCGTCAATATCAGATCGTCACGCAGATTACGCTGACGAATCTTCTGATGGACGCCTATTCATCCACAACCGACAAGGCCACGCGCGACGCGCTGACCAAGCAGATCAACGATGGATGCGGCAAAGTCCACGACTGGATCGGCGATTCACCCGAATATCTCAAACTCGCAGGCCGATTCAGCTTCATGCAGGGCCGCGCGGTGGAAGCCGTCCAGATGCTCAACCGCGCCATGAACCTGATGGCGCAGGCCGGCCGGGCCAAGGATTATGACCTGATGTTCCTGCTGGCCCGCGCCTACATCAACGCCCAGCAGACCGGCGAGGCGAAATCGCTACTCACCGAAATCGTGCAACGATTCGATGGTTCGATTCCCGCCCGAATGATGCTGGTGGAACTGCTGCTGCGCGAAAACAATTTCACCGAGGCCGAAACCCATCTGGCAATCCTCGAAAAACAGGCCCCCGATTCACCCGATGTGGCGCGACTGCGCGTGGCGCTGCTCAAGGGTTCCAACCAGGATGGCGCGGCCAAGGAACTCTATTCCCGGATGCCCGAAGCCACTGAAGCCGAAAAGCGATCCAAACTTCAGATTGCGCTGGGTTTGAGCGATTTTGAAGAGGCCGCCCGGCTGTTGGAATCGATCCTCAAAGACAAGCCCAACGACCCCGAAGTGATCCAGATGCTGGCGCGGGTCTATGTCTCCATGAACCAGAAGGACAAGGCCAGCCAGATTCTGGAAGAGGCCGTGAAACGCGATCCTTCCAATCAGGCGCTGGCGACGATGCTCAAGGCGATGAACAACGAATCGCCCGAGGCGATGATCCAGGCCATTCCCGATGAGTTTTCGCGCGAGTTGGCATTGTTTGAACTGGCGGTGCGAAAGGGAGACCCCAAAGGCGCGTACGACCATCTGCAAAAGGCCGAGAAGATCAAACCCGACAGTCCGCGCGTGATGGAACTGATGTTCCAGTATCACCTGTCCCAGAAAAAGTGGGACCAGGCAACCGTCTATCTGGACAAGCTCGCCAAGGCCAACGCCGATCAGGCGAACGGTTCGATCTATCGCATTCGTCTGGCCATGGCACAAGGCAAATATGAAGAAGCGGTGTCGCTGGCCCGCGACTTGACCCAGAAAATGGGAGAATTCGCGCAAAGCTGGCTGCTGTTGGGTCAGGCGTTGCAGGCTTCGCGAAAGTTCGACGAGGCGGTCACCCGATACGCCACCGCCCTGGACAAGCAAAGCGAAAACGCGGATGCCATGCGCGGGATGATCCAGTGTTATTACGCACTTCAGCGCACGGATGATGCCCGACGAATGATCGAGCAGGCCCGCCGCACGCTGCCCAACGATCCGGGTTTCCGTGAGATGGAGATCGAATACAACCTCAACTTTGGCGATGTCGCCGAAGGGGTGAAGGCGCGCGAGGCGCAATTAAAAGCCAATCCGGAAGACCCGCGAAATTGGCAAAACGCCGCCGGCGCCAACATGCGGCTGGCAACCACCTTCATCCAGAAAAACGATGAGAAAGGCGCGGCCGCGCCGTTGAGCCGCGCCCGCACCATCGCGCAGGATGCCTGCAAAAAATGGCCGGACGATGGCCGGTTTTACGCCATTCGCTCTGAAATTGCCCTGGCCGGCCGCAATCTGGCCGAGGGTGAACAAGCCATCAATGAAATGCTCGCCCGCGAGGCGTGGAAGGACAAACCCCAGCCCTACATCATGCTCGGTGAGATGTACGCCCGTTTCGGCAAGATCGCCGAATCGGAAAAAGCCCTTCGCCAGGCGATGGTTTACAGCAAAAACGCCGTCGATGTGGAGGTCAAACTGGCGTCGCTGCTGGCGCAGGTCGGCCGGGTGGACGATGCCCTGGTGGTGCTGCAAACCAACGCGGATGACCCCACAATCGTCTCCCAGCGCATCCAGATTCTGATGGCGGCCAATCGGCAGGCCGAGGCCGAGAAGACCATCGAGGCCGCGCTGGCCAAAACACCCGATTCGCCCGAATTGATCAAGGCATTGGCCGCGGTTTACATCAACACCGGCCGACTGCAACAGGCCATGGAGCGGATCAACCAGGTGCTGGCCAAGGATCCCAATGATTCAGTGGCATTGCGCAATCAGGGTTTGATTTACCTCCGCCAGGGCAACACCGAGGCGGCCATCAAATCCCTGTCGCAGGCACGGGACATCTCACCTGCGGATGTTGAGGCTCGCCTTTATCTGAGCGACGCCTATCGCCAGCGCAATCAGCTCGACAACGCAATACGCGAGCTGTCGGCCGCGCTGGCCATTGCGCCGTTGAACAAAACCATCCGCATGAAGCTGATCGACCTGCAAAGCGACGCGGGCGCCTGGGGTGAAGTCGAACGGCTGATTCGCGATGTCCGCCAGATGGCCGCCTATCAAAACGACCCCGACTGGCCCCGTGCCGAGGCGGCCATGTGGTCCGCGCGCGGCCAATATGACCGCGCCCTGGCCGCGTTGGGTGATGCCATGAAGCTGGCCCCCACCAGCACCCCCCTGGCCCAGATGCACTTTGAGATTCTCCTCAAGGCCAAGCAATACGACCGCCTGCTTCAGGAGACCGCCAACATCATCAAATCCAACGAAAAAGGTGTTTGGTGGGTCTATGCCATGCGCGGCGTGGCCAACGCCCGAAAGGGTGACAAGGAGGCCGCCCTGGCCGAATTTGACCACGCGATGAACAGCGAGGAGGCCCAGGCCAACCCCAATATCGCCATCAATGTCGCCAATCAGATCGCCCGCGAGATCGGCGTGGCCGAAACCTTGGCGAGGGTCAAGGACCGCATCGAAAAGGAAAATCGCTGGCGCATGTTCGCGGCCTATCTGTACCAGGCCGAACACGACAGCGCCAACGCCGTGAAAATGGTCGATTGGGTGTTGAGCGAGTACGACAAATTGTCACCCCAACAGCAGGATGTCGCTCTGCGGCTGGCCGGCTCGGTCTATTTGACCGCCGAACCCAAACCACTGGTGGACAAAGCGCAAGATGCTTATGCCCGGTTGCTTAAAAAGTATCCTGATGACCTGAGTTCGTTGAACAACATGGCGTGCCTGCTGGCGGAGTCGGTGTCGCCCCCCCGTCCGGAACAGGCTTTGACCTACAGCCTGCGGGCATACAACCTCATGGAACAACGTGGTATCATGATGCCGTTGGTTTTGGATACCCACGGCTGGGTGCTGACCTTGTGCGGACGGCTGGATGAGGGGATCTCCATTTTGCGACAAGCCCTTGAAAAGGATCAATTTGTGGATGGATACTATCACCTGGGCGAGGCCTATTTGCTCAAGCAGTATCCCGAAGAGGCGAAAAAGCAGCTCACCAGCGCTCAGGAGATGATCGACAAGGCGGATAAGACCAACAACCCGGTGGATTCCAGCCTCAAGCGTAAGGTGGCGCAGGCGACCCAGCGGGCGGAGGATATGCTTCGGGCCAAGGGACAAGCCAAGGCCCAATAATAAATATTGGAACAGGGTGTCGCCGATTTATTGGCATGGAAAGTCAATGGATCGGCGATGAAAGCTGTCCGATGAACATCAAGTGAAGATGTCATGCCCGGCTGAACGGAAGTGGTCCGGGGAGCGTAAAAATTGTTGACGGTTCACAGCCGGCAGGAGCCAGTTTATGACGACACTACCACAGACGACCACCATGCGGTTGCCGCGTCCCAACGGGGCGCAGGTATTGGCCCCTCCGGGCGTCGGCCCATCCATCGCCATCGGAGGCCAACCCGGCTTTCAGATGACCGGCGCGGATGTCTGGCGATTGATCCGGGCCAACATCTGGTTGATCCTGGGCATGTTGATCCTCTCCGCCATCGTCGGCGTGGGATTGAATTTCTGGCTGGCTCACAGCTATCCCCGTTATACCTCCATCGGCCTGCAGCGGATCGACCCGCCGCAACCGATTACCCTCAAGGCGAGCGATCGTCCCTTCTATGACACCACCAACCGCGAAACCATCGCGCTGGAACAACTCACACAGGCCCAGTTGTTGAAACAGGATCAGCTTTTCAGCGAAGTCCTGCAAAAGAGCGACGCGGTGCGCGGAACGGAATGGTATGCCCAATTCAACGGTGACACGGCCAAAGCCATTGAAGACCTGCGCGACAATTTCAGCGTCAGCCCGATCACCGACACCCGCCTGATCTCCCTGTCGATGACCTGCTCCTCCCCCAAGGATGCCAAGATCATCGTTGATGAAATCGGCAACCAGCATCTGAAAAACCAGCAGGAACTGACCCGCAACAAGCAGTACGACCGCAGCAAAACCCTCACCGCCACGATGAACCGATACAAGATTCGCCTCGGCGAGGTGCAGCAGGAATTGCGCGAGAAGGCTGTTCGCCTGAGCATCGACGGCATGGGCGTTCCCGGCCGGCTCAGTTCCAAGGAAGTGGAACTGTCCAATCTGATCAAGGAACAGATGGACACCGAAAGCCAGGCGGCGATGGCCAAGTCGACACTGGAATCAATCGAAAAATCGCTTCAGGAAGGGCGCGATCCACCTTTAGTGGAGGAGACCGTCAACAAGGACGTGTTGGTGCTGGATTATCAGCGTCAACTTGACCAGGCGCAGGCATCATTGAAGGCGGCCGAAAACCGCGTCTCGCCCGATCACAACTCCGCCCGCATGTGGGAAAGCCAGGTCGAAGTCTGGCAGCGCAAGCTCGAAGACCGCAAGGCCGAAGTTCGCGCCCAGGCCCGCGTCATGCTCCAGGACCAGATGCGGTCGCAACTCAGTTCCCTTCAGGAACAGTTGGATTCGCTCAACAAGCGCGTCCAGGCCGCCAAGGAGGATTTTGGTGAAATGTCCAAGGCGATGGAGACCTATCTGCTCCGCAAGGATGAGGAAAAAGACCTCATCGACAACATCAAGAATCTGGATGAGCAGTTGGAAATCATCGCCCAGACCCAAAGCAGCCAGGACCTCAGCGGCCTGCTGTGGGCGATGCGTCCGGACATTCCCGATAAAATGAGTTTCCCGCGGCTGGTGATCATCCTGCCGATGGCGATCCTGCTAGGCCTTGGCCTGAGCCTTGGCATCGCGTTCCTGCGTGAAATGACCGACACCCGTGTCCGCTCGCCGCGCGACATCGCCAAGGTCGGCCAGATGAACATGCTGGGGATGATCCCGCACAGCGAGGATGATCCACAGGCGGTCGGTTCACGCCTGCCGCTGGTGATCTTCGATGCCCCGCATTCAATGATGGCCGAGCAGTTCCGACAAGTTCGCGCCCGCCTGCAACACGCCGCGTCGCTGGACAGCACGCGCAGCATCCTTGTCACCAGTCCCAGCCCGGACGATGGCAAGACGGCCGTCGCGTGCAATCTGGCGGCCGGTTTGGCGCTCAACGGGCGGCGCATCCTGCTGATTGACGCCAACTTCCGCCGTCCGCAATTGCACAAAATCTTCGAAATCCCCAACGAAATGGGCCTCAGCGACGCCCTGGCCTCGCTGGACAATTTCGAGGCGGGTGTCCGCGAGACGGCCATCCCCAACCTGTCGATCATGACCAGCGGCCCCAAGCCCGGCAATACCACCGAGCTGCTGGAAAGCCAGCTTCTGGTCGATTTCATCGAGCGCGCCCTTGAAGAGTACGATCACGTCATCTTCGACAGCGGCCCGATGCTCTTCGTCTCCGAAACCGTGGCATTGGCCCCGCGGGTCGATGGCGTGGTGACGGTTGTTCGCGCCCGCAGCAACACCCGCGGCCTGCTGCAGCGGATGCGGGATGCCCTTCGGCAGGTCAAGGCCGAACATCTGGGCATCGTCCTCAACGCCGTCCATGCCCAGGCTGGCGGCTACTACGGACGAAACATCAAGACCTACTACGAATACCAGAACGGACACGCGGTCGCATAACCGCCGTCCATACAAAAAAATAAAGCGCCGATTCTTCACGGTCGGCGCTTCTTTTTTTGGTCCATCCGGCTTTTGAGTGGGTGATGTGGGGCATGATAGCATGCTGTGATGCATGATACGCAGCTTTATCAGCGGATATTGGGTTTGACCGAGCCATGGTTCGTCAGCCGT
>JADLBV010000065.1 GCA_020847545.1 Phycisphaerales bacterium | reverse complement strand
GGCGGCGGGGATGACGGCCGGCGAGCTGTCGCTGTGGGCGGCGTTTTATGGGTCGAGCCACGACCCGGCGGCGGCGGCGGAACGGAGACTGATGCGGAAGCTGGAATGGCTGAGCTACTTTGTGATGGCCGCCGGCGGCGCGGACGTGAAGCCGGAGATGTTCGTGTCGGACTACGACCCGGACGGGTCGCAGACGCCGGCGGATGGGCCAGGCGCCGAGGCGGCGTTTGACGGGATGATGCGGCGTAAAGGGTACGAGGTGATCTGATGTTTCAGGCGGGAGCAATTGAAACACGACTGGGAATCGACTTGGGGCCATACGAGGCCGGTATGCGACGGGCGGCGGCGCAGGCGAGCGGGCTGGCCAATGGGGTGGCTGGGGCGATGGGCGGGTTCGCCTCACGCGTGGGGCGGCTGATCTCCAGCCCAATCGCCCAGGCGGCGGCGGTGATCGGATCTGCACTGACGATCCGGGAAGTGACTCGGCAGGTATCCGAGGCTATGGACGCCATCGACCGCACCGCCAAGGCCGCGGACGTGGCGGGCATGACGACCGAGGCGTACATCGGCCTGGCCCACGCGGCCGACATGGCGGGGGTAGAGTCGGCGTCGCTGGAGATGGGGCTTCGCAAGCTCCAGACCAACTTGGTGGACGCCACAGCCGGCGCGGGCGAGGCTGGGGACGCCCTGGCGAAGAGGGGATTGGACGCGGGGACGCTGTTGACGGCCGGGCCGGACGCGGCGGTCGGGACGATCGCCGATGCCCTGAACCGCCTGCCCAGTGCCGCCGAGCGGTCGGCGGCGGCGGCGAAGATTTTCGGCGAGCGGGCCGGCCCGGAGCTGCTGAACATGTTGTCAGCGGGCAGCGAGGGGATTCGCATGTCGCAGGAGGAGGCGGCGAAGCTGGGGCTAACGATGGGCCGGGTGGATGCGGCGAAGGTGGAGCAGGCGAACGACGCGATCAGCAACATGGGCAAGCTGTTTACAGGCGTGATGAATCATGTCGCCGTGGCGCTGGCCCCCTACCTGGAGGGGCTGGCTAAAAAGTTTATCGAGGTCGGCGCCGCCGGCGAGGGGATAGGTCCGAAGATCGCCGGGGCGGTAGAGTGGGTGGCGATGGCGGTGGCCAAGGCGGCGGACCTAGTGAAGCTACTGGAGTTGGACTGGTATGTCATGAAATCGACGGCGGTGGGGGCGATGGCGGGCGTCTTGAAAATGATCGACCTGGTGGGGGCGGGAATCACAAAGCTGATCAACTTGGTGTCGCCTACTGAGCTTAAATGGACCGACACGTTCAGCGTCATGGCGGATTCGATGTGGGCCGACGCCAAGGCGGCGCATGAGTCGGCGAACGCAGCTCTGGTGGACCTGGTGGATGGGGAAAATTCCAAAGCGGCCAAGGACTGGTATGACAAAATCAAGGCCGCCAGCCAGTCCGCCGCCGAGGCGACGGCGGCGAGCGCCGCGAAGATGAAGGGGGCTTATGCGTGGGCGGCCGAATCAATGGTTAAGGCAATCAGCAAAATCGACGACGCCATCAAGGCGGCGAAGGCCGAGGCGCAGACGGCGGGGATGAGCGACCTGCAAAAAACGATGTTCGAGAACGCGCCGATGGCGGCGATTGACCCGCTGAAGTTTCTGGAGCTGGCCGACGCTCTGGGCGAGGTGGAAAAGTCCAAAGGGCTGGCGACGGTGGCGGAGCAGATGCGGGACCTGCAGGCCGAGATCGACAGTTTCGGGCTGTCGGATTTCGACATCAAGATCAAGGCGTTTGGCAAGATTCCCGGCGTGGGGGCGGACCAGGTCAAGACGTACACCGATATGATGGAGAGGATGAAGGGGCTGGATGCGGGCAAGAAGCTCGACGACCAGGCCAAAGCGATCGCCCAGAGCGTCCAGACGCCGCTGGAGAAATACCAGGAGCAGATGGACCTCTTGGGCAAGCTGTTGTCGACTGGCCGGATCGACCAGCGGCAGTTTGACCTGGCCAAAAAACAGGCGGACGAGGCGATGGGGGGCGGATCGATGGGGCCGGCGGAAAGCCGCAAAGTGGCGGCGGTGGATGCGCGGTCGGCACAGGCGTGGCTGATGCGGTTTGGCAATGAAAATTCCAACGACCCGACGATGAAGGTGGTCAAGGAACAGCGGCAGGGTAACCAATACCTGGCGAGAATCGACGAGGCGGTGCGGGGGCTGAAAATGGGCGATGTGGTGGAGGTGTAAAAATGGCGTGGACGAACGTGTTTTTGAAAAAAGAGACAGCCGGTGAACGGGATGGCGGGCTGGAGAGGTCGCAGGTGTGGTGCTGCCAGACAGACAGCCCGCAGACGGATGGGGCGGTGTCGGCATTGACGGCAAACGATGGGGTGACGGCGGTGCCGGGGATGTGGGCGGCCGGCGGGGATGGGACGTATGTGATGGAGAAAAAGGCGGAGAAGCCGCAGAACAGCTTTGGGACGTGGGAGGTGACGGTGACGTGGCGGTCGCTGGTGATGGGGGAATTCGCGGCCGATCCGCTGTCGCGGCCGGCCGAGGTGGAATACGGGGCGGCGGAGATGAGCGAGGCATACAAAAAGGACAAAGGGGCCACGCCCAAAGAGTCTTTGGCGACCAACGGGCTGCCGTTTGACCCGCCGCCGCAGCGGGATGCGGGGGATGTGTTGTTGACGGTGGTGAAAAATTTCGCCACCCACGACCCGGCGGCGGACGCGATGATTAAAAACACGACCAACGGGTCGTGGGTGGTGATCGACGGGGTGACGTATGGGGCGGGGGTGCTGAAACTGGGGATCATCACCGCGACCAAGACGCGGGAGACGATCAACGGGGTGGAGCATGTTTATTATCGCAAGCGGTTTCCGCTGAAGGTGCGGCCGGATGGGTGGGCGGACAAGCTGGCAAGTTACGGGTTTCGGGATGCGACCGGCCAGGAAATCTGGATCGACAAGGACAAAAACGTCGTCGCGCCGGATCAGACGAAGCGGGACCGGTGGCCGGTGCGGGACCCCTGGCCATTGGATGGTTCGGGGATGCCGCTGGCCGATCCCAAGGCTGAGCCGGCGGTGGTGGTCTTGCAGCCATACGAGGAGACAGTGTGGCCCTATTCGTTTGCGTGAGGTGATCAATGGGCGACGGCGTGCGGTTTTCGAGGCGGGCGGCCGGGCGGATCGCGGAGGCGACCCGGCGGGTGGAGGGGATGCCGCCACAAGTGCGGCCGGCGGCGGGCATGGGGATGGCCAGGGAGCCGCGGGGCGGGCAGGCGTGGCTGTTTGTGGTGAAGGTGGCCAAGGACGGGGGGAGCGATGGGAGCAACGCGGTGGAGGCGAGCTGGACGTACACGGTCTCGACTGTCACAGGGGAGGTGATGCAGACGGGTGTGGCGATGGCGGTGCCGAGGATTGTGATGGCGAAGGTGACGGCGGGGAGCGGGTATGGCCTGGCGTTTTACGATGAGGACGGAAATCTGAAACTTTTGGATGCGGGTGAACGTTATGGGCAAAGCAACTGCTCTTAAAACATCAGCCGGGCCGACGGGCCGGGAGGCTTCTCCGGTGTTGCGGCCGGGGCGGCGGATCATCGAGACGGCGACGCCGCGGAGGCCGTGGGCGAGGTGGTGGCGGCCCTGGGGCGGGGCGGCGCGAGCGAGCGGGAATTTGTTGCAGGTGGGGAGCGATGGGAAGCTGCGCGTGAAGGAGGAGGGGATTGTGGTGGCGGGGGAGGGTGATCCGTGTTGCTGTGGGTGTGAGTGCCCCGAAGATGCGAATGGGGACGTTGTGGCTTCTTCTATATTCTGCCGCTGCAATGGCAACCCGGCGCGTTACAGCCGGATCACCGCGTCATTTACCGGGATCAGCAACTGCCAGGGGTCGTTCGCTTGCGATAGCGAAGTGTGCGGTACCCCGATGCACCATTTCGAGGTGGATGGGACGTGGGTCGGCGGAACATTCACCCTGCCGTTCGGGGGCAGTAGCCCTGGGGCGGTGGGTTGGTATATCGCTGTTCCATTCGACGACGTGGTGATCAAGGGGTACTTCAGTAATGGATCGAAATTCATCGAGACGAATTATTTGTATGTCATGGTTAACGAATTGGCTAACACTGGCTTCAGCCCCGCACGGCTCGATGTTCGAGTCGGCCTCCAGCAATATCCTTCAACTTTATGCAGTGGTGATGCGTTTCTCCCTGATTTGTATGGTTACCTTTTCGCGGCGGTTCGCTTCGCCGCAGGGCCGGCCGACAATCTATGCCTCGACGGTATGCACCTCTCCTCGTTTATGGCTGCGTCGAGGTGCTCCAACTACTGCCTGGTAGACAACGGAGACGCACAGACCGGCTCTCCAGGTTATGGAGGCAGTGTCTTTTTGGCGGCGTGCGGATGATTGCCTTATCAATCTGCCTTCGATGCCGCTTTCGCCGGCGGGACTGCTCCGGCCCGTGCCCCTGCACGGTCG
This sequence comes from Phycisphaerales bacterium, assembly GCA_020847545.1. Taxonomy (GTDB): domain Bacteria; phylum Planctomycetota; class Phycisphaerae; order Tepidisphaerales; family Tepidisphaeraceae; genus JADYZN01. The sequence goes on along the minus strand of JADLBV010000065.1, from coordinate 15,399 downwards.
ACGGTGTGGACATCCAGCGGCACGCCGTAGCCGGATATTGCCCTCATCCTGCAGGGCCGAGATTCGGAGACGGGAGGCGGCCGGAGGGATGGCCGGCGGCCGGAGAGGCCGACCCCATTGCGGCTTACATGGCCAGGCCGACCTATTCAGTACCCGAGGGCTACAACCCGGCGGACTACGCCCTGGACTCGGGAGGGACCGAGGGCTGCAACTGCGGGGGTGATTGACGGGCTTTAATTGGCCCATCGATCGACATTCGAGCGGCCTTTAAAAGAGCCGGCCGAAAGGCCAGGCTTAAAGTGCGCGCCGAGACCGCTTGCCAAGTGCGCGCGCCGTTTTGCCAAGTGCCGCGCGCCACTACAATCTCATTCGTAGCGTCTACATCTCCCCTCTTCCCCTGTAGAATCCATATTCCTCCAGAAGATGATCAGTTGGAGCATTATACCTAACAAAATACGAACAGACAAGAATAATTTTTGGAATTTTAGTCTGATCCTGTAAATTCTGATGATTCAATGACTTGGAGGAGAGCAAAGGGCCGCTTCCTCTTTTGTCATTGTCTTGAGAAACGATTTCTTTGATACGCCAGCCTATGACCGGTAATATCGTTCAGAATAATTGAAGCCTTACAACGAGGTTACATGTCATTTTCATTTACACGATGGATATTTCTCCTACTCAGTACAATTGTCGTGACCTCAGTGGTTGGCTGTGACAGAAATGCTGCTTCACAGCCGGTTGCACCCACACCCGATACAGGAAAGAAAATCTTTCGTCTCCAGCGAATTAACTTCCCTGCTGATTCGAAGTACCGAAATAAAGGTTCAATGGGGAGCGATAATGATTATGATTACAACAGCCCACCGGACCTAATGATTGAGTTGTTTTGTAATGGCAAGAAAGTGGGCCGCACCTCTCAGGCGGTCGAGGGATGGGATGTTGAGTTTTCGGAAGATGACGTTAATCGTTACAAAATTGACTCAGATGGCGATCCCACCTTTTCAATAGTCATCTGGGATTATGATTCAACCGATGGTAATGATCAGATATTGACCATATCGGGCCTGACTGCCAAGGACTTTGAGTCACCCATCAAGGAACGGCTGGGCCAGAATGATCCTCCTAGCCGGGCTGTCGAAGTCATATTTAAAAAGATTAATTAGATAGAAGGTGATAGCCATGCGTCAATGGATGATACTATTATTGTTGTTATTATTCATCGCTGGAGCGACGTTGACCGTGCTTGGTTTGCGGTACATGGATTTCAGTGCGGCGACCTTCAACTCGGCTACATTTCCAATCAATAGTCGTCAAAATTATGGTGAAGTCATGGACTGGCTGGCTGCCAGTCCAAGCCTGACTATCAAGGACCGGCGTTTGGTACTCCTGCAGCGATTGGCTGAGCATCCGCAAGGGATGAATAATGCATTAAAAGCACTGGATGATGAGAAGGATCCAGACGATGCTTTGAATATAGCAGGGGATATTCAGATCATCAGTTCCTTGCAACGCGCCCTGTCGATTGCCGACAATACTGACCTGGCCAATCAATTGGTCGATGCAATAAGTCAACGCAAGGCTTCGATCAAAATCTCACTGTCCAAAATGCTGGAACAGGTTAATAAGGGTGTTTCCGAACATCACTCAAATCCTAAAGAAGTTTTTTCAGATTCGGCCTTGAGTACAAAAATCAACCAACTCATCATCCTCGCCCAACTGATCGACGAGAACTCGACCATTGGACACGATGTTGTAAGGAACTTGATCCATCAGGCTGTGGACATGTCCACCCATCAGGCGGCGGAATATTCGACTTTTTTGAATAATCTCGATCAGCAAATAAAGGAGGGTGTTAAATTTGAACCCGCATCGAATCGTAAGGATGGGTCAATGGCCGCACAGGATGGCCAGTGCGAATTGCGATTGAAGGAATTGAAAGCTTATGCGCAGATGCTCGACGATGACCGCTTTCATAGGTGGTCGGATGTAGTCACCGGTGCTGCGAGTCCTACTGACAATGAGCTTGGTAAATCGCTGGACAAGGCCCTGCAGGAGCTTAGATCCAAAGCTGAACAGATCTCCACGGATCAATTGCTTTTGTACAATGTCTGGGCGCTTCGGATGATTTATGCTGCAGAAGAAGCTGATCCTGACAACTGGTCAATAAGCCTTGGTTGCGTAAATCGATCCTTGCTGCACCCTTCGGTATTGTCCCTTTGGAATCAAGCTCATGACAAGGGCCTAGAGAAAATTAAAGACCGTGAAATACGACCCGCCATCGTTAAGAATCTGATGACTGTCAAACCCATTTTATTAAACCAATTCTGATGAAATACCGTATTGGCACATTTTGGTTCCTTTTACTGACCCTCTTGCCAGCGGCAGGATTTGCACGCACCTCGGCGTTGACGGATTTGAATGCATTATGGTCATCTGACATGGCGAATATGTCCCGCAAGGAAATTCTGAGTCTTGTCACAGATAACGTTAATCCCGATACGGCCAGTAAATATGGCTTTGACTTTGAAAAATATTGGCTTGTAACTGGAAGTTCACGCACAGGGAAATTTGCTGAGGCCGAAGTCGCATTGAAATTTCGACGGTATGTCAAACTGGCAGGACTTGATTATGAAATTATGCCCAGCGCCCTGAAAGACAATCGCTCCGCGGTGGATTTGATTGTCAGAAACACCTTAACCGACGAAGAAACCTATTATCAGATGAAGCTTGGTCGAAGCGCTGCTAAATCCGCCTTGGCCGATCCAAAATACAGTGGGATGAAAATTTTTGTGCCCAAGGACACCTACGAAAGTATTTTGGATGAACTCAATCGAGCGAAGTTGAAAGCGACTCGGCGAGGCGTTCCGCTCTCACGTTACTGGCAGGCGATCGATGACGCATTGGACAGCGGCCGTCTGACCGATACGTTGGAAGGCGGTATGAAAATGCCAGCCGGGAGCACTCTGGAAAAAGTAGCCAAGCGATTCACTGGTAGGCAGTTCACAAAAGCCCTTCCACATGTCTTCGACGAAGCTGAAGCGGTCGTTATTACATCTCGGTTCTCCCGCATAGGAGGAGTTGCCTTTGCCGTTGCCGATGTTGCGATTCAAAGTTGGCAAGCCTATGGGGATATTTCCCGTTACAACGCCGGCAAAATCGATTCGTTAAACCTCGCTGCCCATCTGAGTGCGCGGGCGGGGATGGCCGCAGCAGGTGTTTATATTGTAGCCGGTGGCCCGCCAGGCTGGGTAATTGGAAGCATTATTGCGACTACAATCGCTTTTGATATTGCGATTTCCTATTGGGACAGCATTCAGGATAAACAATTTCAAGCGGAATTAGCCATGATTGAAAAAGAAGACCGATACAATGTTACCAGAGCTATGATCATACATGAATGGTTGGGGCAGAAACGCCAATAACAATTCATTCTACAAATCCGGCCGATGATATTTTGGACACATCTCTCATTTACCGTTACCGGTGATTGGCTGTTGTCCGAGCGGGCGCATAATCTAACGCATGTCCAGTTTGCGGGCTAAGGATTGCATCCATTTAGGTTGAATTGTATGGACGGCCGTGGTGGTGAAGGAATCCTTTGCATTGGCCCAAAGGATACGCCACAAACAAACTCCGGTAAGTTAAGGCATCCTCACCTCGTGCAATTTAGCCTCGGCAGCACTGGATGTTCCAGCCCTTCGCCCCGGAATCAGCACGCTGACCACCAACGTCACAACCAGATTCGCAACCAGCGAATAAAGCGCCGCATACCCCGGAAATGACCAACCAAATAGATGCAACGGATAGACGGCCGTGGTGAATCCCTGTGCCGCCGCCATCCAAGTGCCCAGTGCGGTCCCGACAACCCAGCCGGCGATCAACCCTTCGCGTTTCATCCAGGGGATATAGAGCGCCAGCATCAACGCGGGGAACAACTGAATAATCCAGATGCCCCCCAGAAGTTGAAACTGAATTGCAAACTCCACCGGCACCAGCAAAATGAACGCGATCGCCCCCACCTTGATCCCCAGCGAGACCAGCTTGGCCACCAGCGTCTCTTCCTTCGCGGACACGTTCTTTCGCAACGGCAGATACAAATTACGGGCAAACAAATTGGCCGCCGCGATGGACATGACCGCCGCCGGAACCAGCGCCCCGATCGCAATCGCGGCCAGCGCGATCCCCGCAAACCAGCCGGGAAACGAATGCAAAAAGAGCGCCACCACGGCATAATTTGGGCCGTACGCCTTGAACCCACCCGCGTATTGCGGCATGTGCTGCACATCCGCGACATACGCCATGTACCCCAGCATCATCACAAACCCCAGCAGCACGGTGTAGATCGGCAGCAAGGCCATGTTGCGCCGAACCACCTGCCCATTCTTGGCCGCGAAAATGCCCGTGGTCGCATGGGGATACAAAAACAGCGCCAGCGCCGATCCCAGCGCCAACGTCATATAAACACCCACCGTGCCGGTGCTGTGGGCCGCGGTGGTCAATACCTTTTTGCTTTCGGGCAACACATCAAAAATATGCCCATATCCCCCCAGTTGCATCGGAATCACAATCGCGGCGGCGATGATGACCACATAAATCAGGGCATCTTTCACCAACGAAATGGCCGCCGGCGCCCGCAGGCCGCTGGAATAGGTGTAGGCCGCCAGGATCAAAAACGCGACAATCAACGGCAGATCGCCCGAAAAAGCCCCCGTTGGCAACCCCAGCCCGGCCAGTGCCACCTCCATCCCGACCAGTTGCAGCGCCAGATAGGGCAGCGTGGCAAAAATGGCGGTGATCGCCACCAGAATCCCCAATGTCCTGCTCTGGAAATGCCCCTGAACAAAATCCGCGGCCGTGACGTACCCATTTTTATGCGCCACATCCCAAAGTTTGGGCAACGTGACAAAACCGATAATGAAGGCGATCAATGCGTAAGGCAGGGCAAAAAAACCAACCGCCCCTGCCCCAAACACCAGCGCCGGCACCGCGATCAGCGTATAGGCGGTGTACAGGTCTCCACCCAACAGAAACCACGACACAATCGTCCCGAACCGCCTGCCACCCAACCCCCACTCATGCAGTTGATCGAGATCCCCCTTTCGCCAATTCGCGGCGATGAATCCAATGATCGTCACCAATGCGAACAAGGCGACAAAGATGACGATGCCGGCGGTACCCATGATTCAGTTTTGATCCCCCGCAGCCCGATGCGCCATCGCCGTGGCCCCCGCCGCCACGATGACCCAGACCAACTGAAACCAGATGAAAAACGGCATCCCCCAGAGCCTGGGCGCCTGACGGTTGTACAACGGCGCCGCCAGCGCCACGATGCACACCAGCGCCAAAATGCAATACACCAGGATGCGTCGCCAATTTCGCAACGGTTGACCCTTATTTGACAGGTGCGATGTCCGCCGCCGTCGTCGCCAGCGTGCGGGATTTGACCCGGTCGTATTCATCCTTTACCCAGCCGATCCGGTCGCGGTTTTTCTCCATCCAGAGCGGGATCGGCGTGTTCAATTCCTGTTTGGCCAGCTCCGCGAATTCCACCACGACCTCCTTGCGCGAATAACTGCTCAGGTCGTGCAGTTTGCCCATGTGGATGCAAAGCGTCGGGCACGGCTCGGTGCAAAGGGCGCAAAACAGGCACTTGCTGTAATCAATCGCAAACCGCAGCAACTCCCCGCCGGCCGCCTTGCCGGTCTTTTTATCAATCTTGCGCGGAGCGCTCTTGTCTATATAAATGCAATCCACCGGGCAGGCCTTGGCGCACAAATCACACGCGATGCACTTGTCGGCCTCAAATTCGTGTATCCCCCGATACCGCGGCGCAAAGCTCAACCGATGCTCAGGATAATGCACCGTCACCGTCTTCTGAAAACAGTATTTGATCGTGATCTTCATCCCAATCGCGATCGTGCGGATGTTCTCGAAGATGTTCTGAAAATACCCTTTAACGCTGGCCATGACTCAAACCCCGGACGACATTCATCCCCTGATCGGGCGCATTATCGCCGATCATCCCCTCAGGTCCAATTTTTTTACCGTGAAACAAAAAAGGCTCCGACCTCACCCACGCAGGGAGGCCGGAGCCGAGCTCATCCGGCGCCTTGGGTCGGGCGCCAGCCTGAAGCGGCTAACAGTGCGAATCAATTCACCCACTGATTGTCACACCAGCATTTCGCTCCAGTCGGCGACATGAACTCCCTCTCCTTACCCCGATCAACTTCCTCGTGGTCTTGTCCAGTCATGGACACCACCAACCAATCAACGTCAGTGGTCAAGTTCAAAATAACCGACTTCCCCCTCACGATAGACCCATCCCCCGCGGGCATCAAGGGTAAAATTGTGCAATCCAAGGTCAAAATTGAGAAAAATCGCGGATAGGACAACATCAATCGCCAAAGCTATCGTTCTCATGGGAAAATAGGAAAACTTTGCCGCCGTGGCGACAGATCGGATGGATTTATCTGAATTATCGTAACCGGTTGAAGTATTAAACCTCAACCGTCGCCGGCTTGCGGTTGGACTTTTTACGCTGATTTTCGGTCAATTTCTCTTTCCGCAGGCGGATGCTGGTGGGAGTAACCTCGACCAGTTCATCTTCTTCAATGTATTCCAACGCCTGTTCCAACGTCATCTTGCGGGCCGGCTTGAGGATGATGTTTTCATCGCTGGAAGTGGTGCGCATGTTGGTCAATTTTTTGGTCGTGGTCGGATTGACCACCATGTCACTGTCGCGGGCGTTTTCGGCCACGATCTGTCCTTCGTAAACCGGATTGGTCGGCTCAACGAACATCACACCCCGTTCCTGGAGGTTGTTCAGGGCATACGCATTGACCGTCCCGGCACAATTGCTGATCATCACACCATTGGCGCGGGCGGGCACTTCGCCTCGTAAAGCCGCGTATTCAAAGAAGTTATGGTGGATGATGGCCTGCCCCTGGGTGGCGGTAAGCATTCTCGTGCGCAGACCGATCAGGCCGCGTGCGGGGATGGTGAATTCGAGGTGAACCTGGCCATTGCGGTTGTCCATGCGGACCAGTTCGCCGCGTCGGTTGCCGACCAGTTCCATCACCCCACCCATGTTTTTTTCCGGCACATCTACCACCAGATATTCAATCGGTTCCTCAATCTGCCCTTCGGCATTTTTACGGGTGATGACGTGCGGCTTGGAGATCGACAGCTCATACCCTTCCCGACGCATGTTTTCGATCAAAATGCCAAGATGCAGCAACCCTCGGCCGGAGACTTTCATCGCGTCGCGGTTTTCGGTCTCCTCAACCTTTAACGCGACATTCGACTCCAGTTCCTTAATCAGCCGTTCACGCAGATTTCTGCTGGTGACATATTTCCCTTCCTTGCCCGCAAAGGGTGAGTCGTTGACACTGAAGAGCATCGTCAACGTCGGCGGCTCGATTTCCTGGGCGGCCAACGGCTGGGGATTGACCGGGTCGCAAATGCTGTCGCCGATGTCCACCGATTCGAGGCCCACCAAGGCGACAATATCGCCCGCCTCGGCCTGTTCGACCGTGCGCCGGCCAAGTCCATCAAACACCTGCACCTGCTGAACTCTGCTGGTCAATTCCTTCCCATCGCGCCGGATGATCTTGATCTGCTGGCCGGAACGAATAATGCCGTTGTAAATCCGCCCGACGCCGATTCGCCCAACATAATCGTTGTAATGGATGGTGGTGATCTGAATCTGCAACGACTTGTCCGGGTCGCCATGAGGGGCCGGAACGTGGCGCAACAACGCCTCGAAAACGGGTTGAATATCCTTGCCCGGTTCTTCCAACGACCACGAAGCAACCCCCGCCCGGCCGCTGGCGTACAGCACCGGAAAATCCAATGTCTCATCATCCGCGCCCAGTTCGACAAACAGGTCGAACACCTCATCCAACACCTCGTTGGCGCGGGCATCGGAGCGGTCGATCTTGTTGATGACCACGATCGGCCGAAGCTCGTGTTGGAAAGCCTTTTTCAAGACGAACCGCGTCTGCGGCATCGCCCCCTCGGCCGCATCGACCAGCAAAAAGACACCATCCGCCATCGACAACACGCGCTCCACCTCGCCGCCAAAATCGGCGTGGCCGGGAGTGTCGATCAAGTTGATCTTGGTGGTGTTGCCCGATGGATCGGCATAGTTGATCGAGACGTTTTTGGCCAAAATGGTGATGCCGCGTTCGCGTTCCAACGGGTTGGAATCGAGCAGGCATTCCTGCTGCAATTGCGAGTCTCGAAAGTTGCCCGATTGACGCAGCAGGGCATCGACCAGGGTGGTTTTGCCATGGTCAACGTGGGCGATGATGGCGACGTTACGAATGTCGTTACGCACGTGATTCATTGTATGCTCATTGGAACGAAGGCGTCTTTATCTTCCGACAACCCTTTATATTACAAGCACTTGGAGACGGATTAACATCAATCCATCCCAAGACCGTAAAGACGCCCTCGGATCAGGTCCGGTGAAAAACGGAAGGGGAGACACGATACTCTGTCGGTTCCCATAATACAATGTCGAGGGGAATAAAAAGTGCAGGATTTGAAAAAGTACACAACCGGCTAAACCATCGGGGTTTTGGCCGCACAGACTATATACAGAAACGGGAAGCAACCGCGTGGATCGGACGATTGAAGCAGCACGACGTGGAGAGCGTGACGCGCAGTCGCGGTTGTTGAGGCAGTTGCAGGATCCGTGGTATCGGATGTGCCTGGGATTGCTGGGGGATGTGGAAATGGCGCGCGAAGCCGTTCAGGAGACGGCACTGCGGTTTTTGCAGAATTTGCATAAGTTTCGTGGCGACAGTCAGTTACAAACATGGTCGCTGGGAATTGCGATCAATGTCAGCCGGGAATTCAGGCGTGTGCCACGGGCCGGTGGTGGGGAACAAGAGATCAACGAGCCGGTGATGGTGGATGATCCGGCCGAACGGATCGATGGGGATGAGCAACAAGATGCGTTGCGGGTGGTTTTGGCCCAATTGCCGGATCGACAGCGGGAGGCGGTGATATTGAGGTTTTTTGAACAGTTGTCGGTTGAAGAATCGGCCAAGGCGATGGGGTGTGCCACCGGGACGGTCAAGGCAACGGTTCATCAGGCGCTGCGGGCGCTGCGTGAAAAATTGAAACAATGGACGTGACAAAATCAGGTTCAATGACATGAGACAGTTGCGACAAACGGTTGAGCGAGGACGGGAGGCGTACCAAACGGTGCGATATCCCGATGATTTGGCGGCACAGGTGCTGGGGGGCCGCCGAAGTTGGCGCTGGGTTTTGCCGATGGGCGGCCTGGCGGCGGCGGCCGCGGCTGTGGTGATCACTCTCTGGCCGCAGCGGCCCGTCAGTACACCACGGCCGTCGCAACCGATCGCTACCGTGACGACGCCGGCGCATCAGACTCCCGACAGCCTGTTGGCGATGCCATCGATGCCCCAGTTGCCCGATGGGATCGATCTGATGCCCAAGTATCAAGCGTTGTCGCCGCGGTTGGGGGCGATGAATTTTCCGAGTTACCCGGGTTTCCCCTCGAGGGATTTTGAAAGTGTTCAGTCAACCTCTACCACACGGGAGGCCGTATGAAGCATGGCAAGAACTTGTGTTCGATGATGTTGTGTTTGTTCATGGCCGCGCCGATGGCGCTGGCCGATGATCGGCCGGGACCGCCCCCGCCGCCAACGGGAATGCCGGAGTTGCATCCGGATCGCCCGCCACCGCCCGATGAAGATTACGGCGGGCGCGGGCGGAACGACCGCCCGGACCGCGACCGGGACAATGGCATGCGTCGGATGCCGCCGGAAATGGCGCAACTGGAGATGTTGCGCGGGTACATCGACGTGGTGGGTCGATTGGCGCAACTGGCCAAAGACCCCTCCGCAGCGGGCGTGGCGGCGGTGATCGTGGCCAATGACGCGCTCAAGAAACAAGGCCCGACCGCGTTGATCGCGTTTTTCTCGGAGATTCTGCCGGATGTGAAAGACCCGGCCATCGCCCGTGCGATCCGCATTCAACTGGCGGACGCCTATAAAAACGCCGGCAAGCCGGATGAAGCGCTCAAGCAGTTGCGAATCCTGATGACATCGCAGGAAGTCGCCGGCAACGCGGAGAAAAAGCAGGAGTAAAAGTCTCCATGTAATTCCTCAGGGCGCATCCCCACCGGATGTGCCCTTTTTATTGCGCATTCAGTTGGAATAGGTGGCCGGGGTTTGAACCAGTGCAACCGATGAGCCGGGTGACAAATACCCCAGTGCCAGGCATTTTTCGATGACACCCCGCGCGATGCTGGCCCCCGCGATGCCGCCGGAGCCGCCATATTCAACCAGCACGGCGAAGGCGATCTTGGGTTTGTCGGCCGGGGCGAAGCCAATGTACCAGGCGTGGGAGATGTGGGCTTCGGGGCCGAATCCCATGTACCAGGGGACCTGCGGGTTGGGGTGTTCCTGCGTGCTGGGGGTGAAATACTGGCGTTTGGGACGCCCTTTTTCATCGAGGATGAAATTGCCATCCTCATCGCGCAATTTGATGCTGAAAGGGGCGGCCTGCGCGCTGCCGGTTTTTCCGGCGATCAGGATTTCATCGTTGTGCAGTTCCCGCCCGGTGCCGGCCGATCCATTCACGACGCGGGTCATGCCCAGTTGAGCCTCGGCCAGCGCCTGCGGGTTCAAATGCAGATTCACGCGGTCGGCGGGTTTTAATTGTTCATCCGCGATCAGATGGGGGCGAACCCATTCACCATCCCGTGCGATGGTGGCGGCCACATTGGCCATCTGAATGGGTGTGGCCCAGATTTGTCCCTGTCCAATGGCGGCAAACCAGCGCGTGGCGGGTCTTCGCCATGCCGGGCCGTTGAAATCGCTGGGAAGCCGCCCTGATGCTTCGGCGATGCCGATGCCAGTCGGCCGGCCAAGACCGAATTGGCCAAACCAGAAACTCAATCCTTCAATCCCCAATCGGTCGCCAAGGGTTTCAAAATAGACGTTGCAGCTTCGTTCGATCGCTTCGGAAAAGATCAAAAAACCATCCGCGTTGCCATGTGTACCGCGATGGGGAACCGGAAATGGATGGTGGGAGACGCCGGCTTTGCCGAGTTGGGCTGCGTACATCGAGGCGGTCCAGCAGCGTCCTTCGGCATATTCATGGCCGTGCAGTTTCAGATAGCCGGTGCATTCGATCCCCTCGTATAGACCGACGGCTCCCTGTGTGATCGCCCCCAGGCCGACCATCGGCTTGGCGGTGGAACCCGGTTCAAGCTGGGATTGGGTGGCACGATTCAACAGCGGCGAGTTGATCTCATCGGAGGCCAGTTGGCGATAACGGTCGTCCAGCTCGTTGAGATTAAAATCAGGAAAAGAGGCCAGCGCCCGCACCTCGCCGGTTTTGACATCGATCACGACGGCCGCCCCGTGCATTTCGTGGATGTTTTCCGCCCCTTCACCCAATCCAACCCGCACACGTCGGTAAAGGGATTGGATTTCGCGTTGAAGCTCGATGTCGATGCTGAGTCGGACATCCTGACCCGGTGTCGGCTCGATGGTTTCCAGAATGCGTTTTTCACCCACCAGCCGCTCAATGCGGCCGCGCGATCCGCGAAGCTGCTGTTCACACAACCCCTCAACGCCCGTTCGGCCGATGATGTCGTTGGGGAGGTATTGCCGTAGCTCATCTTTGCCCAGATTCGGATCGTTTTCCAAATCTTCGCGGTTGACGCGCGAAAGATGCCCCAGCAGATGACACGCGGCCTCGTTATAGGGGTAATAACGATGCGTTCCCGGCCGCAAAACCAGGCCGGGGTAGCGGTCCATGTGCTTGCCCAGTTCGTTGTTCACCTCAAGGCTGATGTTGCGGAGGATGGCGTGGGGTTGAAGCTGTTCGCCGACCGTCAATTCAAACTGATCCAGTTCCGGCGACTGCGCGGATTCATCAATCAGCCAACGGCGATACCAGGGAGACACCTCGCGGTCCTGATAGCGCTGCATCGCCTCGACATAGTTGTAGTACCAGACATACCGCCGGCGCATCTCGACACGCTGGACGATGGCCTGGCGGATGGCGCGGATTTCATCGGCCCCCAACCCCGACAGCCGACCCAGCCGCTCCCACATGATGCGCAGGTCGACTTTTACACGATCGATCTCCTCGGTGATCAGCTTCTGCCGGGCGGCCGGGTCCATCGAACGGTAATCGCCCCCCAGCCGCGCCCGCAGTCGATTGATCGCCTGCTGGCGTACCCAGGTTTCATCGGGGCGTTCGAGAATGGCGCGATAATCGACACAGGCGTCGATGGAGGGCGCATCAATGGCCAGCTCCCTACCGCGCAGGTCGAGGATTCGCCCGCGGGTGGTTTCGAGCGATTCGCTGCGCTTCATCGTTCGCCCCGCCTGCTCACGCCAGACCGACCGCTGAATCACCTGCACCTGCACCGCGCGCAACACCAGCACGACCGTGATGACGATCAAAACCGCGAGGAAGATTTTCAGGCGCCGCTCGAACAATCAAATTTAGTGCGCCACAGAGACACTGAGAACACAGAGGAAATGCAAGAGAGAGATTAAAAATTTATTTTTATTTATTCTCTTCTCTGTGATCTCTGACTTCGGCGAGCTCAGTCGAGCCGTGTCTCTGTGGCACATTCTCCTTAATAAACCTTCATCTTCCGGCGCATCGGGTCGAATGCGAACCATTTGCGCAACCGGTGAAGAATCCCCAGCACCATCGGGGCCAATATCGCCGTCCAGACCGCGCCCGAGAGCAATCCACCGATTGGCACGCGCACGGCCGGTAAAATCGCGCCGCCGGCCGAGACTCCGGCCGCTGTGGGTGGATGCAGCCAACCCGCCAGCAGGATCATCATCGTCGTCACCAACGATCCCAGCAGCGCCAACGCCACATGCGTCAATGGATGGGCACGGTACACCACCTGCCCCATCCCGTTGACGATCCAACCCATCAACCCGTACGACAACGCGAACATCCCCAACGGCTGCTGGCTGACCAAATCCTGCATCAGCCCGATCACAAAACACCCCAGCAACGCGGCATCCCGCGGCGCGTTGATTGCAATAAATACCGCCGCCAGCAACGCCAGGTTCGGGCCTCCCCCCCACCAGCGCACCACCCCCTCCATGCCGTTCTGCACGGCGATGGCCAGATAAGCGAGAATGAGAACCGCAAACCAACGCATTTCTTGGTGCTAGGTGCTAGGTGCTAGATACTAGGTGCTTGGTGCCATCGTCCACTGACAATTTTCCTTACCTCAAGTCTCAAGTCTCTAGTTTCGAGTCTCTAGTTTCGAGTCTCTAGTCATCACCATCACTTCGCGAAGCGCCATCAGATCGGCATATGGCTGCACGCGGATGTCGGCGAATTGGGGTTGTTCGGGCAGTTCCTTGACCGAAACGATCCGTCCAAGTCGATACCCCTGCAAAATGGGTGGCCAATCGGCATCGTTCAACACCACCCAATCGCCAACGCTCAGGCCGGCCGATTTCACCTCGCGCATCGACAACATGCGAATCCGCATCGTCCCCTGACCCACACCCTGCACCAGCACCGCCGGCGCGGTCAATGCCTGAAACACGATCGCCCCCTTGTTGTCCTTCACATAGCGGGCAAACGACCCGGTGGCGCGAAAGGCTTCATCCGTCACCAGTTGCACCTGCGCCCCGCTTGCCCCCGCGCGCGACACCCGCCCGGCGATTCCCCCCGCATAGACCGCGGCCTGACCGGTGTGCAGCCCGTCCATCGTCCCGCCGGAGAGGCTCAATGACTGTCGGCCGCCGGGATCGGCGCCGGTCACGTTAAATGGCTCACACAACGGCAGCACCCGCCCCACCTGTCGGCGGTCGGCGTTCAATTCCTTCATGGCGGCCAGTTGCGCGCTGAGATTGGCCACCTCCACCTTCAACTGCTGGTTTTCAAGAATGATCTCATTGGCCGTACGGGGTTTTCCCCCATGCTCGGCATTGGTATCCGCCCCTTCATCCACCGCGCGGTTGGCCCCCATTCCACCGGCCACCTTTGTCGCCACCCAACGCACCGGCGAGGAGACGGGTTTGAAAATCCCCTGAAACTGCGCCCGCGCACCATCCAATTTTCCCGTTATGCCCGGCGGGATCACCAGCGCGCCAATCGCGCCCAGCGCCATGAGCATCCAATAAACGTGAATGAATCGGAGCTTGGACATCGCCGCGAATTCAGGTGCAAGGGGTTGGAAGATGCAACGACACGATGAACAACCTCCATGTTGTTAAGACATCCAATTCCCACTTGTCCCCCCGGCCCACCCTTTGGCTCTGTCTGAGCCTTAAACCTCATCCGCATCACTTTCCATGGTGTCTTTCCACAGTTCCAGATTCTCCAGATAGACACTGGTTCCACGGGCGACACAGGTGAGGGGGTCTTCGGCCAGGCGAACATCCAGACCGGTGGCGTTGCTGATGACGGTGGTCAGGCCGCGAAGCAGGCTGCTGCCGCCGGCCATGGTGATGCCGTTGTCGACCAGATCGGCCGCCAGTTCCGGCTCGGCCAGTTCCAGCGTACGGGTGACGGCCTCAATGATCTGGGTCACCGGCTCCTGAAGCGCTTCGCGTATCTCCTCGCTGGTGACGGTGGTCTTGCGAGGCAGACCGCTGATCATGTCACGGCCGCGAACTTCCATGGTCGGCTCCCCATCCCCCTGCGGGGCGGCCGAGCCGATCTCGATTTTGATCCGCTCGGACATCTGCTCGCCGATGGCCATGTTGTACGTTTTTTTCATGTGGTTGACGATCGCTTCGTCAAAATCATCGCCCGCCACACGCACCGATTCGCAGACTGAAATATCGGCAAGCGAGATGATTGCCACCTCGGTGGTTCCGCCGCCGATGTCCACGATCATGCTGGCCGTCGGTTCGGTGACGGGCAATCCCGCCCCGATCGCCGCCGCCATCGGTTCTTCGACCAGGAAGACCCGCCTTGCCCCGGCCCGTTCGGCCGAGTCCAGCACGGCCCGTTTTTCGACGGCCGTGATTCCCGACGGAATCGCGATCACCACCCGCGGCCCGATGAAATGCTTTCGCCCATGCACCCGTCGGATGAAATAGGCCAGCATCGCCTCGGTGATCTCAAAATCGCTGATGACGCCGTCTTTTAGTGGACGAATGGCGGTGATGCTCCCCGGCGTCTTGCCCAGCATCTCCTTGGCCACCAGCCCCACGGCGTTGCCATCCTGCAAAACCCGGTTGGTCCCTTTTTTGACGGCGACCACGCTCGGTTCGTTCAGGACGATCCCCTCCCCTTTGACGCACACCAATGTGTTGCACGTCCCCAGGTCGATGCCCATGTCGATGCTGAACATGCCCAGAAGGGAATCAAAAATCACGCGAAGCACTCCTTGCCACGGCCGCTCTTTTCCGACGGTGG
>JADLBV010000064.1 GCA_020847545.1 Phycisphaerales bacterium | reverse complement strand
TGAGACGACCACATCATCCAGGAGGCCTTGGCTTGCGCCAACCACCGCGCAACTGCTTTTTACTCAAAGATTTACAGGCGAGACGAAAATCGCCGACGCTAGATTTAGTGCCATTACTTCCTGACCCCGTTTTAGTGTTTTTGGATCAACGACCCATTCACAGCCATCCACCAAATCATCCACCCCCTCCCAACCATAAAATGTGTTCACGCAAGAAATTACGATTAAAAACTTGCCTGCCGGCCGTTTCAATCGTAGAATTGTTCGGTCGTTGTTTGTAACCGGCGCGATTCGGCCGGTTGCGAAAACGATACGGCAGAGCCGGGCGTCCTACCCCCTCGGTTACAACGAGGGCCCCATCCGTGAGACGACTCCGCGTATCGCACGTAAGTCCGGCACGAAACGTTCAAAATCGGCATCCGCCGGCCGTTTGTGGTCTGATCGGGGTGTTCCATCACCCTCAAGTCAGACCATCCAACGGCGGACGGATGCCAGATGTCGCCGACCGGCTCCACAACCTCATGCGCCGGCGGGCCACACCTCATCGCTTCACGGCCAGTCCAATCACCCATGCTTCATGCACTGATGATCAGCCTTATCGACGGGCATCCATTCCCATCGTGGATCAATGCGCACCGCGTCCGTGCCCGCGCCTTTGATCCTTTCGGCCGCGAATCGATCATTCGCCTTTTTCTCACTGCGTAGGAGGCATCCTTCCCTGGAAGTCTCCCGCAAATATGAGCCGTTGCGTTGTTCAATCCATGCCCGGCCGCAACGGCCGCCACCAACCCGAAATCCAATCGTCGCATCGACTTGCGCCACACGCCGGCGATATTTGTCATGCCGTGACTAAGGCGTCTGTCGTGCTTGTTTTGCCTTCAAGGCCACCTCGGCCCCGCGCGCCAGAAGCTGCTCAAAATGCGGCTCCCAGTCGCCTCGATTCCACAACTCCAGATGATCGCGAACGCCGATCAATGTCACATCCTTGCCCACGTTGGTTCGTCGCAAGGTTTTTTCAGGCATCAAAACGCGACCTTGTTTGTCCCATTCCAACCTGCTGGCCATCGCGAAATTCATCTGATCAAACGCCAGCAAATCCTCGGCTGGCGTCAATTCCTGCTGCGCCCTTGCCACCAATGCCTCGTACCCCTTTTCGGGATACAACCATGGGCGACGATTGACGCCCACCACCAGGAAAAACGCCTCACCATCCCGCTGTCCATCCAACGCCCTGCGAACCTCCGATGGAATCAACAAGCGATTCTTGTCGTCGATGGTCAGCTCGTACTCGCCATATAAAATCAGGGGCCGCAAGGGAAATATTTCCATTCACTTTCAGCGATAGGGAATATCTACCACATCTTCCCACTTTTACAAGGAAGAAATTTGGAAATTGTTGAGATTATTTCAAGTCAATGGCCGACATCTGCCGACAGGCGGGAAATTGGGTGATTTTCGGGAAAAAACCGGCCAAAATTGCGCGACTGATGTGCATAAGTTGTGGATAACTTGTCACGGCCATTTGGCCAGAGGTGCTTCATTTCAATTTGACCCGATGTCGGATCAAAAAAATCACACCAGCAATCAATCCAGCGCCCAAGGGAATCGCATATGGAATCGCCCGAAAGGGTTCATCGATCAATCCCATCCCTGCCGTCAGGGGGGACCAGGCCGATTGCGGGGCGCTTTGGCCGATTTCCTGCCGCAGATACCAGACCAATGGGCCGATTCCCAGCCAGACATTGAAAATCGTGAAGGCAGACAGTTGTATTGACGGTTTTACGAGTAAGGTCATCACCAGCCGCAGGGCGAACATCCAGAGCAGCACATAAACGGCCGCCGACAGCATGGCCGGCCAGCCGACCCCCGCCAGGATCATTGAGATCAACCCAAATGGCCCGACCGCCGCGGCGATCACCACACCCTTTCGCCAGCGATCCACCAACATCGGAAAACAAAGAAACAACACGACGATCTGCGTGGCGACAACCAGATGCAACGCCAGTCGATCCGCCGGCCGGGGTTGGATGCGATTCCAGACCCATCCACCCGCGCACGCCACCAACATCAACAATTGCGGCACCAGCCAGATGGCCAATGGGCCGGCCAAACAATGATTTGAATTCTGGTTCGATGCCCGGAGCATGCGGCGTATACTACCGCGATTCGCGCCTTATGAAATGATCCCACTGACTGCGTCCCCGTTTATTTTCTTTCTGAAGTTGCTGGGGCTTTGGCCGGTTATTTTTTTGAACGTGCGGGAGAGATGAAAGGCATCGGCAAAGCCCGTGAGGCGGGCGATGCGCGCCAGAGAATACTGGCCCGTGGCAATGTGAGATTTGGCCGCCTGAATCCGCAACTGGCGCAATTTCAGCATGGGCGAGATGCCTGCGAGGCGCTTGTAGGCATGGGAAAAGCCGGACTCGGTCATTTGCAAATGCTCCGCAAAGTCCGGCAAAGAAATCGGCTTGTGTAGATTGGCGCGCATAAAACCATGCGCGCGGGTCAGCAGGTCTCCATGGAGGGGATTTTCGGTGATGAGCAGATGATCGTCTCGCAGTCCCGCACGAAACAGATACCCCATCACTTGTAAAAAAGCGCCACGGGCCAACAGAGCATCAGGTCCGGCGAGATGGTGATAACGCAGAACCTGGTCGATCAGAGGGGCCAACAGGGTTTGAGGATCCTCAACAATGCGATACGGATTCATTCGCTGGGTCCACCCGCCGGGATCAGATGATTGTGCCACCTCGAATAACAGGCAGATGCTTTCACAGGCAGTGCGGTCGGCATTTTTCTCACGGTAAGGTGTGTCGGGGGAATACAGCACACCTTGATTTTGACCCAGTGTGCGCCAGTTTGTTTCAGCGATACTGATCGAGAGCTGGCCGGAGGTAAATATTTCCAGCGTCCACACCCTGCGAGACAAGATGCCGCTAGGCTCGGTACGGTCCATCCGAAAAGATGCCGCGGAGACCACATGAAGCCCGTTTTCGGCCAGCGCGTAATCATTTGTATGTGCAGTATTGTTCATGTAATTTACAAAATCTGCCATAGCTAAAATATTACTGACTTTATAAGTTATATACAACAATAGCGGTGAATCCATGCTGTGGACGCATGGGGCCTAATGCAAGATAGAACATATTAAAGAGGATTCGACATGACAACAGCAACGGCGAATAAATCGGTTCTGGCGATTGATGGTGGGCCAAAGGCTTTTACCACAAAACAAGGACATTCTCAGAACAAAATTGGTGTTGAGGAGCTTTTTGCCATCGCCGAGCGATTTGGCGTCAAACCCGATGCCATGCAGCGGTTGCGGTCCGCACTGACCGATAAGGACCTTCAGGGAGAAGGCCCCACGCTGGCCAAGTATGCTTCGACATTTCCCCAGCCGTCGAGCGGCTCAAGGTTTGAAGCGGCTGCACGCGAGCTGTTCGGTTCTCCTTACGCGCTGGGCGTGAGTTCTGGCACAGGCGCTTTGCACGCCGCGATGGTGGCGGTTGGTGCTGGCCCCGGCAAGGAAGTGATCCTGCCGGCGCTGGGTTTTATGGCAACGGCGGCGGCCGCGGCGCTTTCTGGTGCCACGCCGGTGTTTTGCGACGTTGATGAATCCCTGCAACTGGATCCTAAAAAGCTCGAATCTTGTATAACCGCTCAAACGGTGGCGGTTGCCCCGACGCACCACTGGGGCAACGTGGCGGACATGGATCCCATCATGCGGATCGCAAGGAAGCATAAGATCAAGGTGATTGAGGATTGCGCCCAGTCGCCCGGGGCGAAGTACAAGGGTCGTTGTGTCGGTACAATTGGTGATGTGGGATGCTTCAGCATTTCCGCTTACAAGATCATTGGCGGCGGCGAAGGGGGCATGGTTCTGGCGAGAGATGAACGCCTCTTTGATCGCATCAACCAGTTGGTCGAGTGTGGCGGTTTGTGGCGGAAGGATCGCTTCGCGCCCGAACGGTATGAGGGTGAATTGTTTGTAGGGACCAATTATCGTCTTTCGGAACTGGAATCCGCCGTCAATGTGGTTCAGCTTGGCAAGTTGACTGGAATTGTGCAGCGCACGCACGATGCTTATCAAAGGGTTCTGCGACAATTGACCCCTGTTCAAGAGATTCATCCGCAGACGATCAACGACCGTGACGGGGCGGTTGGCTATCAGTTGCGGTTTTTCCCGGAGTCTCACGAATTGCGAAAGAAGCTACTCCCCGCGTTTCAGGCCGAAGGGGTTCCCTGCGGATCGCGCGGACCCACCAATGGGCCTGACTGGCATTTGTGCAGCCAGATGTTCCCGCTGCAACGATCGCTCAAGGCGCACAGCCGCGCGGATCAGTGCCCGGTGGCCGAAGATTTGTATCATCGCGAGATTGCCATCTATGTGGATCAATGGTGGACCGAAGCGGATTGCGACGCCGTGGCCAATGGCGTCAACAAGGTCTTGGCCGCGTTCTGCACGGCATCCCCCAATGCCAAAAAGTGGTGGTAGGCCGGCGGGTTGTGGTAAAGGTTGAGGTACGCAATGAATCCGGTGGACTGGAATTTTTTTGATGCTCACTGCAAGGTCGGTTTGCATGTGCGCCAGACGATGGACCTGCGCAGCCCCTGGTCGGTAGAGCATCTGCTTGGCGACATGGATCACTGCGGCGTGGCCGAGGCGTTGGTACTGGATTGCCTGAGTGTCGAGAACAGTCCGCTGGATGGCAATCCGCGCGTGCTGGATCAAGTCAAGACCAGCCCTCGGCTTCATCCGGTTTGGGTGGCGTTGCCTCCTGGGTCGGATGAAACACCCGCACCTGATGAGATTCTCAGGCAGATGAGGCTCAATAAGGTGGTGGGTATTTATCTGTTGCCCAGGCAGTATCGTTACACCCTGAACGACTGGAGTATAGATGAGCTGATTGAACCACTGGCAGCGCAAAAAGTGCCCGTGTTTGTGAGCCACTATGAGGTCGGTCCTGGGCCGGTGTGGCAAACAGACTCAACAGACCTGGATGCGGTGGTGGGGCTTTGTCGTCGCTGGCCGCAGTTGCCTGTGATCGTCAGTGAATTTCGTATCCGTCGTTCGCAGCGAGCGCTTTACAAGGCGTTTGATGCCTGTCCCAACCTTCATCTGGATGTCAGTTGTTATTGGTTGCACCACGGGATTGAGTACGTCACCAAGCGGTGGGGATCCGAGCGGCTGCTGTTTGGTTCCAACTGGCCGACGCTGGGGATTGGATTGACACAGGCGACGGTGGCCTGTGCTGAAATCAGCGATGCGGACAAGCGGAAGATTGCCGGAGATAATCTGCGCGGGCTGATCAAATGGTGCCAGCCGGCTCATCCAGCGGTTACGGTAAAGCCGCCGGCCGATGAGCTGGTGCAGTGGGGACGCACCGGCCAAAAACCGGAGACGATCAAGCTATACGACAATCATGGCCACGTCGGCGGCACGAGCGGCCATTATCATGTCCCGGACGGGGATGTTGAATCATTGATTCATGACATGGATCGGTTTGGCGTCCAGCAGGTTTGTGTCTTCTCGCTGTCGGGCGTCTTTACGGATGAGGTTTACGGCAACAACCGCGCGCTGGAATACATCAATCAATATCCTGATCGCTTTGTGGGATTTACTCTGGTCAATCCTCACCGTGGACCGGATTTTATGCGTCAAGAACTGGAGCGCTGTCAGAAGCTGGGAATGCGCGGCATCAAGCTGATCCCCTCCTATCAAGCATACCCCGAAGAAGGACCTAATATCGACGTGGCCTGTCAGTGGGCGCATGAGCATAAGCAGTTTATTTTGAATCACTACTGGGGGGGAGCTAAACAATTGGAGCGGCTGGTCAGCACTTATCCTGACGCCTGCTTTTTTACCGGCCATACCACGACGGAGTATGCCCAGGTCATGAAGAAGTATCAGAACTTGTATGTCTGCTCATGTCCTGTGCTTGAACCCCGCATTGTGGAAGAAGTGGTGGATACGATCGGCGCGGATCGATTCCTCTTTGGTTCGGATCTGACCGACTTGCCGATCTCCTGGGGAATTGGCCCTATTTTGTTTGCGTATATTTCCGAAACCGATAAGCGCAAAATCCTGGGTGAGAACTTGAAAAAGCTGCTCACGCGATACAGTCTTCGCCCGTGATGTCGGCGCGGATTCCTGGTTACATTCAGAAGGATCATGACGATGCTTAAGCAATCATTTTGCTATCCCTGTTTCCAGCCAGACGGCATGGAATTCAACGAGCTGTGCAAGCGGGCCGCCACGATTGGGTATAAAGGGATCGAACTCTGGTTTTGGGATGATGGGCTGGGCGCCCTGGTGGAGACCGCCCGGGCCAATGGGTTGGTCGTGGCCAGCATGTGTGGCCATACTTCCTTGACCGAAGGGTTGAATAACCCAAAGGATCACGATCGCATTGAGCACGAGATTCTTGCGTCGATCGAAGTGGCCAAGCGGTACGCGATTCCCAACTTGATCTGCTTCAGCGGCAACCATATCGAGGGACAAAGTGATGCGGATGGATTAAATGCATGCGTGCGGGGGTTCAGGCGCGTCGCCGCGGCCGCGGAATCGGCGGGAATCAACCTGAACATGGAACTGCTGAATTCCAAGGTCAATCATCCCGGCTATCAGGCCGACCGCACCGCATGGGGGGTCGAGGTTTGCAAGCGGGTCAACAGCCCGCGCGTCAAGCTGCTGTATGACATCTATCATATGCAGGTGATGGAAGGGGACATCATCCGGACGATTCAGGACAACATTCAGTGGATCGGCCATTTTCATACGGCCGGTTGCCCGGGGCGCAAGGATATGGATGACCAGCAGGAACTTTATTATCCAGCGATCTGTCGAGCCATTTTGGCGACAGGATACGATGGATATCTGGCGCACGAGTTTCGGCCAAAGGCGGATCTGCTCCAGGGACTTGCACAGGCTTACGCGACCTGCCATGTCACGCCTGGCGCATAGTGCGCGTCCCCGTCTGGATTGCACTCGCACTGTGAACCTTACTTGTCAATCAAGGCAACTTTCGGGATTTTGGATTCATCAAGCTTGAAGCTGCGCCGCTGAATGTTCTCATGATCGGACAGTTGAGTTTTTTGTAAATCCATCTCCGATACCGGAAGATATCGACACACTGTGGAGTGGTTGCGAATAAACCCTTCAGCATACCCCACGCCCGCGTAGTCACCCATTGCGCCATCGCTGGTCTCAATGCGCTTTCTTGCATACGCGCCGCCATACCCCTGGGAGAACATCGCGTCCAGGCACGCGATCTTCAAATGGGCGACATCGCTGATATCTATAAAGATGTCATTGTAAAAACCGCCTTCAGCGCTCCAAAGGCCGCTGCGCACATGAGCGGCTCCCTGGCCAAAGAAAAAGACCTGTGCCACGCGATGCGGTGGATGGCGGTCGCCCGGATCAACGCCGGCGGCCAGGAACAAGGCCTCCATCACGATCTGACCGGCCACCGCATGAGGATTGCCAATGCCACCATATTCCTTGGGGAAATGTGTAATCACCACGTTGGGTTTTAATTGACGAATCATGCTTGCCAGCCGATGAACATTTTCTTTGGTTACCTGAAGCACCGCGTCATCTTCTCCAAAGAAGAAGATGTCTTGTTCGTGTACGCCGATGATCGCGCAGGCCGCGACCACTTCCCTGGCTTTGACGTCCGATCGCTGGGCCATCATCCGGCTTAGCTCATCACCCTCCGGCACTTCGCTGCGATGGTACATGCTGTCTGAAATCACTCTGTCGTGAATGCGCGCACCATGCGTCAAGACAATACAGCCGACCCAGTCCCCTCTGGAAGTGTGATGAGCCATCGTCCCGCCCGACTGGTCAAAAATATCGGCCGGGTGAGCACCAATCACGAGTAGACGAATTTTATCCTGCATAAGCTGATCCTGGTCAGTGGACATCCCCGCATTTGGCGGGCGCGGCGAATGTATTCATTCAAACCCGCCCCGAACGCTTCGGGGTATTGATAGCATAATGAACTGTGCAAACGATTTCTATAGTATGAATTGATGAATTCAATTTAGAAACGCAACACCGGGCCGAGCATCTCGGCCGGGGTTCGATAGGGGAGTTATTGCCGGATCGATTACCGCCTTGTTTCCACCTGTGCGGCCGGGTCGCTGGGGTAGGTGATCTGGTCGAATCGGATGTCGATCCACTGGCGGTTGGCGTCCACGCGATGGTATTCACTGTAGATGCGCTGAAGATAATCGAGTTTTTGTGCCGTTGACACCTCGACAAAATAGTCATCCGCGTTGATCGGCCGACCCCAGCGGATCTGTGTCAGATATCGCGTCACCAGCACCAGTTGCGCCTGCCTTGGGTCTTTTCGGCCGCCAAAGTTGGAGACATCGATGGTCAAAATATCCTCGGCGAATTTTCGGCCATACAACAATTTGACCATGTCCAGCGCGGCCGTCAGGTCGGCCCCGGTCCATTTTTGTCCACCCAGCGCCGGCGGATTGGCACGCACACCCTGCACCACGCGGATGTTGGTGTGTCCATCCTTCCCATAGACGATCTGCGGAATCTGCTTGACGTTGAATTTGTCCGGCAGACGAACACCCTCCCCATCCACCAGCCAGAAATCATTGTCCGCCTGCACCAGCGCGATGGGGGCGCGAAATTCGCAATCCAGCTCGATCACATCCCCCGGCCCGTTCTGATACACCCGTCGAATCTCCCGAATCTGCTTGATCCACGGGCTGATCTTCGGATCGGTTTTGAGCATCTGATACGCATCGACCAGCATCTGATGATCAAACGCGGAATGGTTGCCGATGGGGCGGACGGTGGCGGCGATCTGGGCGGCCAGAAAATCGCTCATCCAGGCGGGCCGATTGACGATCACCACCTTAGGCGGCTCGGCCGGATAGGCCAGGCGCGTCTCCACATACCGTTTGAGATACCTCAACCCCACCGTCCCCAGACTGATCACAAACAACGCCAGCGCCCCATGCAGCGCCATCCGCCGCCAACGGACGGCGCGCTGCGGGTCGGTGGGTTTTTTTACCCGAACGGGCTTGGTCTTCTTCGGTTTGGGCATACTTCTTAAGTAGGGTGGGCATGGCCCACCTCTTGCTCTAATTTGGTGGGCGATGCCCACCCTACAGGGGTGTTATCGGACGGGTCAAGAGATGAACTGCACTATTGGTGGGGTTGTCAACTTATTGCGACCGCGCAAAGGCCCGCCGGGCGAGCCGATCCACCAGCGGCCCAAAGGCAATCCCCGCGTGGGCGGCCGCCTCCGGCAGCAGGCTTTTTGGCGTAAACCCAGGCAGCGTATTGATTTCCAGCAAATAAGGATTGTTCTTTTCATCCAGCATCAGGTCGATGCGCGACAAGTCACGCGCACCCACGATCTCATTGGCCTTTTTGGCCAATTGACGACAAGACTCCACCACCTCGGCCGGCAGGCCGGTGTCGAACCGGTGTTCGGTGTCGCTGGATCGATATTTGGCCTCATAATCAAAAAACGCCCGCTTGGCGACGATGCGAATGGGGGCCAGCGGCTCCTCCTCCAGCAGGCCAATGGTCAATTCCGGCCCCTTGATAAACTGTTCCACCAACACCTGATCCTGCTTGGCCAAAATCGCATCGATCGCCTTATGCGCCTCGGCCGATGTATGACAGATGTAAACATCGATGGAAGACCCCGAATCGAGCGCCTTGACCGCACAGGGGACCGGAATGTCGGCCGACCGATTCTGTCGGGACAGAACCTGATAGGAGGGTGTCGGCAGGCCGTTGAGTTCCCACGCGAGCTTGGTCTGTGCCTTGTTCATTCCCAACCGGGATGCCGCCGACCCGGACCCGACAAACGGGAGCTTCCTCCCTTCCAGAATCTCCTGCAACTCCCCCGACTCTCCCCACGCCCCATGCAACACCGGAAAGACCAGATCGGCCGGCTGATCCAGCGCGGCCAGATGGTCGGGTGTGATGTCCGACTCAAAAACCAGATGTCCCATCTGCCGCAACCCATTGGCCACCGCCCCCCCGGAAACCAACGAAACCTCCCGCTCGGCCGAAGGCCCGCCACGAAGAACGGTGATGCGAAGTTGGGATGCCATGATGATCGCCCTGTTGGAAACCTTTATCGAATGATCCGCCGATGCTATCCGATCCAGCCGCCAGGGGGCAACCCCCGATGATTCAAGCCGATCCCGCACTTGAAAACCCACCCCCAGCGGCTAAACTTCAATGGACCTGTTGGGGATTGGTGTAACGGTAGCACAGCAGTCTCTGAATCTGCTTGTCTAGGTTCGAATCCTAGATCCCCAGTTTTTCACGTCGTTTTGACAGGGTTGGACAACACCGGACAAATCGAGCGTATTTGCCTGTTGGGGCTGAAGTTGCGACGAATTACAAGCGGCCGAAGGCCGGTCATTGTTGGACACGTTTTGACAGCTTTGGACTAATTTCTGGGTACCATTTTGGG
Source organism: Phycisphaerales bacterium (assembly GCA_020847545.1). Classification (GTDB taxonomy): domain Bacteria; phylum Planctomycetota; class Phycisphaerae; order Tepidisphaerales; family Tepidisphaeraceae; genus JADYZN01. The sequence continues at coordinate 28,776 of JADLBV010000064.1, read as the reverse complement.
TACCATCTTGTGCGTCTTTTTCCCATCGCCGCGCGATAGGTTACTCCAGTGGTCGGCCGCCGATTTGGCCAAGGCCGCCGCCGTTGGTGGAGCCGAAGTGGCGGCGATATTGCGTGGGGCTTTGGCCGAGGGCGTGTTTGAAACGCTGGGTGAAATAAAAGGGGTTGACGAATCCCACCTTGCGCGAGATCTCGGCGATGTTGAAGCCGCTGCGTTCCAGCAACTGCTGGGCGCGGGCGATGCGCTGGTTTTCGTGGTATTGCTGCGGGCTGATCCCCACCTGTTTTTGAAACAAATAGCGCAACCTCGATGCGGACAGCCCCACTCGGCTGGCCAGTTCATCCGCGCTCAGCGGTTCGGCCAGGTTTCTGCATAAAATCTCCAGCGCCTCGCGCACGCGGTCGTCCAGGGCATGGTTGGCCGATGGATTGTGCTCATCACACCAGAGCAAGCAGCCAAACAGCGCATTGAGCGCCAACGGCTCGCGCAGACGGGTGAATGTGGTCTTGATGCGATGCGCCTCGGCCAGATGATCCAGCGCCCGCCGGCGGTTGGGACCTTCCGGCAATGTCAGCCGCATCAATCCATCCACCACTTCCGGCCAGCGCAAATAAGGAAGCCATTCGGTCGGCGGCACAAAATGCGCCCACAATAATTCCCACTGCCCGGCCGACTCCTCCACCTCGTATCCGTGATAAACCCAGGGTGAAATCAACACCAGATCGTGCGGCTCGGTGGTGAATGTCCCGCGCGAATAGCGAAATCGACCTTTGCCGCCCAATGTGTAGATCAAAAGCCAGTCGTGACATCCAAGCGTCCGTAAAACCTTATATCCCAATGTGTTATGGAAATGGCCGGTGACCAGATAACGGCGATCAGGAAATGCGGCTTCCGTGGGCATACAGTCGAATATTATAGCCCTTTAGTCAAAGAATGTATACCCGAAAACTCGCCATTTCGATATCATTGGGTTCCATCATGACAACCGCAAACCCTGTCAAAATGAAGGCCCGCGATACACGGGCCGCGTTGATGGTCCCCGACAGCGCGGCCATCTTGAAACGGTTTTATTTTCTCCTGCGCGAACTGGTTTTGATGCAGGCCGGCTGGATGCCGGGTACCGCGCATTGGGGAAGCAAGCTGCTGCTGCCGGAGGTGTTGTGGCAGGATCAGCAGACGGTGCAGGCGTTGCGCCAGCGTGTGCTGGAGTTGCGATATCCCGAGCGTGAGATCGACCTGTCACCCGATGAACGGCTGGTCGCCTGTTGGAAGCATCTGATCGAAGCCCCGCAGCCGCAGGCGTTTGTTGAGGCGCTGGCGAAGGTCGTCAAGCCGTTGTTACGGCAGGTTTTTACAGAGTATCTCCAACGTGCCGATGCGCTGGATGATGGTCCAACCGTGCGCATTTTGAAGATCGCGTTGACCGATATCGATGAGCAGCTTGGCCGATGGAATGATGCGATTGCGGATGCTCGCAATGTCTATCCGGAGTTGATCGCCGGCACGGATCGCTGGCTGGATGGATTGGAATCAACTTGGTTGTCGGCCATCGGCGATTTGCTGGACCCACGAAGCAGCGTGGATGAACGGGCGTATGATCCACGAAAATTCGGCGGCAAGCCCTTTGCGATTTCGCGGCTGGGCCAGCGGGATCGGCGGTTTCGATTGGTTCGTTTCGGCTGGCCTGATGCGCTGGACCCCGCCTTTGGGGCCGGAGAGGGGATGCAGTTGCAGATTCGCCAGGCGGTTCATCACATCAACGAGGTCTGGGCCGCGGAAATGGCGGCCGCTTGCATTTATGACCTTGGAGCCGATGCCGATGCGGAATTTTTAACCGATGCCGCGAGATGGTGTTACGATGAAATCCGCCATTGTCGGATGGGGTACACCCGGCTGGACGAGTGGGGATTCAAAGTGTCCGAGATGCCGCTGGGGAGTTTTTCATACGATGCGGGTGCCAATGCGGATGCCATCACTCGGCTGGGGATCATCTTTTACTTTGAAAGCACCTACATCCACACCAAAAGCAAGCGGATGCACTATTTTAGCGAATTCGGCGATCGCACCAGCAGCCACGACATGGACTTTGACTGGGCGGATGAACAAATACACGCCCATTACGGCGCGCATTGGCTGAAATATTTTCTGGAAAAGACGGGCGATCCGCGCAAACCGATCGATTTTCGCGACCAATCCGAAGCGTGCGTGACGGCGATCCGCGCCACCGCAACGGAGAAGGACAAAAAAGAGGTCATGGAGACATTCGAGCAGACCATGGCCCGCGCCCGCGAATTGATCGGAGCATAATCCCGATCAATCAGGGGGTGGTTGTATCCGCGCTGGGCGCTTTGGGCATCAGGCTGGGTGGCAGAATCTGGGCGGCCACCGAGTCATTGACCTGCGAGGGGTCCACCGGATCAATGGCGGTGGGGGAGATCACATTTAATCCCAGTTGTGAATCGTTCTGGATGTCCCCTTTGACGCCGACAAACTGGCCGATCCAATTGGTCATTTTGGGGTCGTTGCTGCGCAGATAGACGACGGTTCGCCCGTTGGCCGGGTCGGTCAGGCGATAGAGCATCTCGGTGCCCTGTTGCAGGCTGCTGGATCGCACCTCGCCGACGGCGGCGTAAACCTTCACCTTGCTGTTGTCGATGCGCTGCTGCAATTCCTCACGTTCGGAACGGGAGGCCTGTTGTTTCTTTTCAAATTCTTCCTGCTGCTTTTTGAGCGCCAGTATCTGCTCCTGAGATTCGGCACGCACTTTAAGGACGGCCACGCGGTACGCGGCGATTCGGCGCATCGATTCGGGAAGCAGGTTGCCATTGGCCAACGGTTCATAACCGGCCAGCAATTCCTTGATCGGCTGCTGATCCAGCGGCAATTTTTCGGCCTCGGCGAAGCGGGCTTCGAGTTGTTCAAACTGGGTCTGGGCCTGCTGGCCGGCTGAATCCTGCGTGGTGGGGGCGGCCGCCTGCGTGCCATCGGTTGGTTGGGTCGATGGAGCGGGCGTATCGGTGACGACGGCCGTGCCGGTGTTGGCGGCGGGGGTCGAATCCGTGACGGGCGGCGTCGTGCTGGTCTGCGGCTGGGCCGAATCCGCCGGCGTGGCCGTACCATTGTTGGCAATCGCCTTCACAGGCGTCACAAAATCCTTGTTGACATACAGATAAGCACCGGCCGGGGGTTGAATCTTAAAATATTCATCCTGCTCACCGAGAATCACAACGCGGTCGTTTTGATTGAGCTTGGTTTGCAGCGAACCTTTCATGGCGTTCAAGCTGCTGCCGGCGCGGACGTTGACATCCGACTTGGTGACCGAGCCAATGGAGCCATCGCCGGTGCGCTCCACATACGCCTTGGCGACATAGCTGAAACTCCCTTCGGGGGGGAGAATCTTGAGCCATTCAAACTTGATCCCGACGACCGTGACCGCGGCCCCTTTGTCGAGCTTGATGGTGGGGTAATACCCTTCACCCGGCCCGCTGCGGACATAGACCGAGTTGGAGTTGATCTCGCCGGCAAACTGATATTTGGAATTCTCCACCTCCGGCTGGGCGACATCCTGCGCCATGACCGCGGGCGAAAGAACCGACATCGTGGTAAGGGAAAAGACGCAACTGAGAATCAATCGACCGGCTGACATCGCAGCACCTCCATGTGCCAGGTCGGGGACTCCATCGGTGGCACACCGGCCACTTCCCGCCTGGATGTTTATCCGAATTGGGATGACTCAACCTACAGTCAAGCCATCTGCCCGTAACAGCCCCAACAGGAAACTATTGATAGCAAAATTCATCGGAATGTAAAGCAGTTTTTGCGCGATTCCGACAAAATTGACCTTTTTGTTTGATTATTTCGTTTCGGCCTGTTTGTTGAGCAGATCAAAGGCCCGACGAGCGGCGCGGATCGTTTGTCCGATGGCTTCTTCATCATGCTCCAGGCCCACAAACCAGGCTTCAAATTGCGAGGGGGGAAGGAAAATTCCCTCGTTGAGCATCAGATGGAAAAACCGGGCGTATCGTTCGGTGTCGCACTCGGTGGCATCGGCATAGTTGTTGACCGACTGGCCGGCCTTGCGGACAAAAAACGGGGTCAACATCGAACCGACGCGGTTGATCGCCAACGGAATGCGGGTTTCCTTGGCTTCATTCGCCAATCCATTGGCCAACTGTTGGGAGCGTTCTTCCAACCGGGTGTAACTGGCGGGTTCCTTGAGAATGTCCAACGTCGCCAACCCCGCGGCCATGGCCAGTGGATTGCCGCTGAGCGTGCCGGCCTGATAGACCGCGCCGGCGGGGCTGACCAGTTCCATGAGCTTGCGGCTGCCACCATACGCGCCAACCGGCAGACCGCCGCCGATTACTTTGCCCAGACAGGTTAGGTCGGGTTGGATGTTGTATAGCCCTTGTGCGCCATTCCATCCGACACGGAATCCGGTCATCACTTCGTCAAAGATCAAAAGTGTTGCGCCGGCGGTGCATAATTCGCGCAACTGCGACAAATAGTCGGCCCTGGGAGGGACAACTCCCATGTTGCCGGCGACCGGTTCGATAATGATCGCGGCGATTTGTCCTTCGTGTTTTGCAAATGCCTCTTTGGCCGAGTCGATGTCGTTGTAATGGATCAGGATCGTGTTTTGGGTGATGGACTGCGGGACGCCGGGGCTGGATGGGGTTCCCATTGTCAGCGCGCCCGAGCCGGCCTGAACCAGCATCGAGTCGGCGTGGCCGTGGTAACACCCGATGCACTTGACGATCAGATCGCGGCCGGTGGCGGCGCGGGCGAGACGAACCGCGCTCATCGTCGCCTCGGTTCCGCTGTTGACGAACCGCAACATTTCGACAGAGGGAAGCGCCGCGGCAATCGCGCCGGCCAAGGCGGTTTCCCCTTCGGTGGGGGCGCCGAAACTGGTTCCCCGGCCGATCGCCTTGGCGAGGGCCGCCTCGACCTGCTCATTGGCGTGGCCAGCGATGAGCGGGCCATAGCTGGCGACGTAATCAATATATTTATTGCCGTCGAGATCGGTAAGGTTGCAGCCGGAGGCTTCCTTGATGAAAATGGGTGTCCCGCCGACGGCCTTGTAGGCCCTCACGGGAGAGGAGACCCCGCCTGGCATGAGCTGGCGGGCTTTAAGGTACGCCGCTTCGGAATTGGCGAACGATCGGGGGGGTTGGTCTGCCATAAGCGTTCTGGCGCATCTTATGGGGCATGGAAGGGAAATCAATGCGCTTGTCGGAGATGCGTCAGGTTCCATCAAGTTTTGGGAACGTCGCTTCCGATGAGCAAAGCACAAAGGAAGGTTCGTTATGATTCGATTGATGTTGGCGGGAGCGGTGGGTTTGGGTGTGATGACAGCACCGGCGATGGGGGGATTTCAGTCGGTGTGGATGGGTGGGGATCTGCCCGATCCGGTCTTTTCGGTGAATCAGGTGGTCATCTCCGACACCGGGGCCGTGTCGGCGGTGGTGGATGTGGACAATGGAGTCGATTACATCCCCACGATTTTATTTAATTCAACACCCGGCACGAATCAGGCCCAAACCCTGGTGCAGGGTGGATCGAGTCTATTCGGCGGTGGTGGGGCGTTTAATGGATTTGCCAATGTCAGCATGACCGGCGGGGCGGGAGCGGGTGGCACGAGATTGACCTTTGCCGGCAGTTCGGATGCCGGTTCGCAGCAGTTTGGCGTGTTTCAGGTGGACATGGCAACGGGGGGAAGAACCGATTATCGCGGCGTGGTGCAGGGGGATTTGGTTTTCACAGGGGATGCCAACACGTATCCCTATTCGTTTCAACCATCACCCAGTCAGGTGACGGATTTGTCGCTGGTGTCGGTGCATGCCAATGAATCGGGAGAGGCGATTTTCGGGGGGAAGGTCAACAATGGTCAGGTGTTGGCCGGTGTGAATGGTGGGCCGGCGTCGCGGTATCTGGATTCGACGCTGGGAATGACGAATTTTAACGAGGATGGGCGCCCATTGGCGCAGCGGCGGATCACCTCCAACGGCTCGGCCGTCTTTTTGGCTGATGGATCGGGTGGAAACAACGCGATTTATCGCATGACCGGCGCGATGCAGACTCCACAGGCGTGGATCAACGGCCCGATCTCGGCCGGCGGGTCTGATTACACCCCGTCGCAGGTGTTGGGGGCCACGGATGATTCGGTCTTGTTTCAAGGGGTGGATGTGAACAATGACCGGTCCATTTTCATCAAGAGCGGTTCTGATCCGATCAAACAGGTGGGGATGTATGGGCAGACACTGGTGGGTGAATATGCCGCCGGGGCGTTGACGGAAAATGGTTTGGCGGCGTTTTTGGCAACCGACAATCAGGATCAGACGGAACTGATGTTTTACGACCCGGCCGACAATGGGCCGGCACAGTTGGTGGCCGGCGTGGGGACGACGATCACGGGATCATCCTATCTGGTGCAAGCGGTGGGGATTGATGGCAAGGCCGCGCCGATGCTCAACGAAAACGGCGTGGTGGTCTTTGGGGCGTGGGTTGCGGAAAACCTGAACGATCAGGGGATACCGGCGCTGCTCTGGTGGGAGAATGGTCAACTGCACCTGGTGGCCAAATTGTCGGATGTGGTGGAGATTGATGGCAATGGTGGATACACCCTGACGGATGTGATGAGTGTCGGGCTGGGGCTGGAGGGGGACATTTATAAGGATGGCTTGTCCAACAACAATCAACTCGCCTTCTCGGTGGGGTATTACGGACCCAACAACGAGGAGGGGATGGCCGTTTTGCTCACCAGCGTGCCCGAGCCGACGGGGCTTGCGTGGCTGGCGGCGGGGGCATTGATCCTGTCGCGACGGAAAAGAACCCGTTTGAATTGATGGGAAAATAGCAACGGAGGAGGTGAGATTCGAACTCACGGGACCCTTACGGGCCCACCGGTTTTCAAGACCGGCGCATTCGACCGCTCTGCCACTCCTCCGGGAGTGTTCGGTATGTTATTCAAGAGCGCGATGGGTGTCAAAAAGCGGGCAATTCCTGTTGAAATTTGGGGATGAGGAGGAGACAGGGAGACAAAAAGACAAGGAGACAAGGAGACAGGGAGATGGGGAAAAAGAAAAACGCTCCGATGGTTTCATCGGAGGGTGAGGGGGATCACATCACAAGTGGTTCAAGCCCGACGGCGGCGAAGGAACAGGCCGAGCAATCCCAGGCCGGCCAATGAGGCGGGTTCGGGGATGGCAGACACTTCCAGCACCAGCTCCGGCCTCAAGGCCGCATTGGACTGTTCAGAAGTGGAATACTGTGCATTTGCGTAATATATCGGAGTAGGATTTCCCGACCAGTTGGCCGTCCGCAACACGAGGCCCGCATTGCCCGACGGCGTGTCAATCCACGATTGCACCTGGCTTGCCGACAATGTGAACGACACGATTGTCCCACTCGCATCGCTGGTATTGTAAATCCCGGTGGCCACCGCGGTTGGATTATAATCCGTATTCGATGTTTTCAGACCCGCGGACCCGGCCCAGTTTGTCGATGACTCCGCCAGTTTTTGCCAAGTCGCCTCACCGTCGGGTGCCGATGGACCGAAAGACGTCCCAGTTCCCTGTTGCCATCCCGCATTGGCAGCCGAAATGGCATAAAAAGAGACGGGCAAGTTGTCGTATCCACCACCGGCAATTGACGCCAGTTTCAGCGTCGCGCTGTTGACCGTCAGTCCCTGCCCAGTCAATGCCGACAGGTCAAATCGCACCAAAGCTTCCAGTTCCTCCCATGTTCTGGACTGATTGGCCGACATCGCGTTCCTGGCACCCCAGTTCCCGTCGCCGTAGCCGCTGCTGCCGGAACTGTTGAACGTCGTGTCCGACGTACCCGCATAGTTGCTGACATACGAATTGCTGGCGCCGTTCTGGAAGGAGATGGTCGAGGCCTGTGCCGCGGCACCCGCGACCAAAAGTCCGGCCATGCCTGTGGCAACGATACTCAAATGACGCATTCCACTCATGATCTCTGCTCCTATAAAAAGGGGTGATAACTGATGCCCAAACAGGCATCTTGGTTTACTGTTTAATGGTCCAATAGTTCATGTCGGTCACCCATGTATTGAAAGGCAGGCTTTCAACGTGGCCGTCACAGAAGCCGACGTTGGAACTGCCGTGGTGAATCTTGGGTTTGCCGCCGTTGTAGTTGTTCCAGCCAAGGTAATAGCTGTAGGTATCCAGAATCCCATCGCCATCGGCATCCGAATTGAAGACCCAGTTGCTGGGGCTGTAAATCTGATAATAAGGGTTGGTGGTTTCGGCGAAGACGATCAGGCTGCCGGATTGTTTGATCCGGGTGATGCGCACTCCGACGACAGGATCGGTGGCGTTGTAGCGACCCCAGACGATGGGGCCGTACAGGACTCCACTCGCATATGCGAAGCCACCATAGTGTGGGCCGACGAACGTGTGTTCCGGGTCGGAGGGACAGCCGCGAATTTTGGACATGGATTCCAGATTGGCGGCCTGAGAGGGGTAATATCCACCCGCATTGGTCGGCTGTTTGCCCAGATAGGGGGCCAGGGTGTTCCACCAGAGGGTGGGTTCTGGGCCATCGAGGGCATAGGTTTCGCCAAACATGGGGAGCCACCCCTTGTTGTCGGTGGAATAGGCGACCAATGAGGTGGCCCATTGACGCATATTGCTGGCGCAGGCCACCTGATTGGCGGCCTCGCGGGCGCGGGTGAGGGCGGGCATGAGGATGCCGATCAATAGCGCGATAATGCCTATGACGACAAGCAGCTCAACCAAGGTAAATGCGGTTGTCCGATGTGCCGGCCGGATTGTGAACGAGCGGAATTGGGTCATTGATTTTTCCATGTGCATCCCGATCCATACTTTGTCACTAAAGTATATTTAACACCATTTTATAGGGGTGTCAAGAAAATTATTTAGAATCGCAAAAATGAAGGAAGCGTATATATTGCTTGGAATAACAGTATTTATGAATCAAGGCCAATTTGACTTGCTTTACGATGAAGTATTAGTATACTCTAGGTATAAATGTATACTTAGCCTATTAGGGATTCGATAATTGTGACTTCCGCATCAATCATGCTCGACTTGGATCGCAATCGAACAGTGCCGGTCTATCGGCAGATTGAAGATCAGTTGCGCGAGAAGATTTTGCAGGGAGAGTTGCCGGCCGGGGCGTGTTTGCCCAATGGCCAGGAGTTGTCCAAGCGGTTTGGCGTGGCCTATCGGACAGTGATCCGGTCGTTGAACACCCTCAAAAAGCAGGGGTTGTTGAAGGGTGTTCCTTCGCGTGGAACCTATGTGCAGGAAGTGCCCAGCAGGCGCGTGCAGAACATCGCAATCACGTTTGACCGGGGGTATCAACAGGCCATTTTGCGCGATGTGGAGCGGTTTCAGCGCGGGGTGATGTCCGCGTGTGATGAGCGGATTCATCTGCAACTTTTCCCGCTGATGGAAGGGACGATTTTTTCGGCCAATGAGCCGACGCTGTTGTCGCGGCTGATTGAGGATTGGCACATTCATGGGGTGATTACCTATAGCGCGCCGCCGGCGGAGGACATTGATCGGCTGGTGCAATTGAAAGTCCCCGTGGTGACCAGTCGGGATATTTATCTTGATCCGGAAGATCGCGTCCCGTGGGTGATGGAGGATGTGGCCGACGGCGCGACTCAACTGGTGCGGTTTATCACCGCGCTTGGGCATCGGCGGACCGGATTGGTGATGGGGCCGCGGCCGGGGGTTGATCCAAGGGTGGTGCGGCCATCGGGATTGCTTGCCGAAAGGCTGTTGGTGGAACTGGCGACGGCGGGAACACCGTGCCGCGAGGACCGTATCGTCTATAGCGATTTTCGTTGGCCGACGGTTCAGGAGAGGGTGCGTGAGTGGCTGACATCGGATGATCGGCCGACGGCGCTGATTTTTACGGATGACCAGATGGCGTTGGAGGGGATCAAACTGGCGCAGAGCCTTGGGTTGTCGGTGCCGCGAGATTTGTCGGTGTTGGCTTACGGTGATTTTCTGCCGGCGGGCAGCACGTTGACGGCGATTCATCTGCCGATGGAAGCAATCGCGCAGCGTGCGGTGAAATATCTGTCCCAGATGATGAACGGCCAAAAACCGCGGCCGGAAGCGGTGGGGGTGGAGTTGAAAATCAGACAGACCTGCGCACAGGCCTGTCATGAATAACTAACAACAGGATTGACATGAATCGATTGTTGGCGTGTTGGGTGGTGGCGGTGGCGATTATTGGGGCAGGGTTGGCGCGGGCAGGGGAGCCAAAGTCAGTTAATTTGTTTGATTTTGAGAGACCGGCCGATTTGTCGGCGTGGTCGTTGAATTTGCCGCAACAGGATCGGCTGGAATTGTCGAGCCGGTTCGTCACGCGGGGGGAGAAGTCCGTGGTCTGGACGACGCCCACATGGAAGCCGGGGATGCAGCAGTGGCCGCAGTGGGTGACGACGCCGACGATCAAGGATTGGCGCGGCTATGACCGGATTTCGATTGATCTGACCAATCCAACCGATTCGACCGCGTTGATTCGATTCAAGGCGGTGGATTCCAAGATGGCCAAAACCAGCAGCGGAAGTTGGCCGGGGGGATCGGTGAGCATCCCACCAAGGTCCGCCCGGCGGGAGATTGTGCCGCTGGATGCCTGGATGTCGGGGGTGGATCGGTCGGACATATCGGTTTTCGTTTTTTACACCGCGCGGGCGGAGGGGGATGTTGAGATTTATATCGACAACGTGATGCTGCTGGCGCCGGGGGAGATGCCGCCGGAATTTCCAAAATCATATTTGCGGGAAGTGGCGCAAATGAAAGTGGCGCAGGGTGCGTTGCCACAGGCCGTGCGCGCGATGGAGGAAGTGGAAAAGTCGATGGGTAAGACCAGCCGGCCGGCCGCGATTGCGAAGTGGGCCGCACAGCAACGACAGGAACTGACCAAGACGATTCAAGATGCGAAAAAGGAGCTTGCGGAGGGTAATTGGACGTTGGATCGGATTGATGAGTTATCACACGAAGTGGTGCGGACCGGCCAGAGGGGCCATCGGCTGGTGAGTTTGCTGAATCTGGCCGACCAGATCGGGTCGAAGGCGGGGCGGGATGGGTATCTGCTGGGCGTGGCGCCGGCGGCCGAAAAAATTCTGCCGCGCGACATGCCGGTGCGGTTGGATGGGAGCGAGAAGGTGCGGTTGAGTCTGGCGCGCAATGAGCGGGAGAGTTTTCAGGTGGCGCTGGTGCCGCTGGATGCGCCGTTGCGAGGGGTTCATGTTGAAACTTCGGATTTGACAGGTGAGAAAGGGGCGGTGTTGAAGGGTGAGGATTTGGATGTGCGGGTGGTGGGGTATGTGAAGACCAGCCGGCCGGAATATGCGGTGGATTATGTCGGGTGGTGGCCGGACCCGTTGATTGATTTTCTGCCGACCGTGGATGTGCAACCGGGGGATGCGCAGGCGTTTTGGGTGAGGATCAAGGCGGCCAAGGATCAGCCGGCGGGGGATTATCGCGGGAAGATACGGGTGGTGATGGAGGGAAAACCCGCCGCCGAGGTGGAATTGTGCGTGCGGGTGTATGATTTTGAATTGCCGGACCGCTCGCCGCTCTCTTTGGCGATGACGACGTCGGGGGAGTCATTTTTCGCCAAATACACGACACAGGATTGGAGCCGGTTCAAGTTCAAATATGCGGATTTTCTCGCTGAATATGACCTGACATACGATGATCTTTATCGGCATGGCCCGCCGGACATGGAGTTGATCAAGTATCTGCGCGACAAGGGGACATTGGGGTGGTTCAATCTGGGGACGCTGGATTATACGGTGCTGACGCCCTCCCTGACCGAGGCGCAACAGCAGGAGGAGATTGAAAAGCTGCTGGCCGAACTGCGGCCGGGATATGAGGCGGCCAAGGGGGCGGGGGTGCTGGATCGCGCATATATTTACGGATTTGATGAAGTGACGGCGGATTACATCCCGCTGATGAAAAAAGTGACGACGGCGCTGAAGCATGAATTTCCGGAAGTGAAATTGATGACCACAGCGCTGGCGGCCGACTGGGGGCCGCAAAGCGGGCTGACCAACTGGGACATCTGGGTTCCGGTGTTGACCGATTACAACCAGCAGCGGGCGATGCAGGTGCAATCGGAGGGGAAGGAAGTGTGGTGGTATACCTGTCAGTCGCCGGCGCATCCGTATCCGAATGTGTTCACGGAATATCCGGCGATCGAGCTTCGGTTGTTGCCGGGGGTGATGACATTCAAGATGGGTTCGCAGGGATTTTTATATTACAGCATGTTGCGGGATGAAGGCCCACCACGGAAGACCGTGGACAGCGGGCCGTTCACACAGTGGGATGCGCGTTGTTTTCGTCAGCCGTACAACGGTGAAGGGTATTTGATCTATCCGGGGCAGGATGGCAATCCGCTGGCCAGCGTGCGGCTGGAGAATTTCCGGGATGGGGTTGAGGATTATGGATATTTAACCATCCTGCGGGAGCGTGTGAGTGAATTGAAACAAAAGCCGCTGAACAAGCTCTCCACATCGGAGCGCGCATGGTTGAAACAGGCCGAAGCGCTGTTGGTCGTGCCGGATCATCTGGTGAAATCGGCGTATGAATTCAGCGATGATCCGCGGGAATTGATGGAGTATCGAAATCAGGTGGCGGAGATGATTGAAGCGGGAGCGCCGGTTCGCTGATCTTGTCATGTGTTGAGGTGTTGGGGCGGGATTCATCCCGTCGCTCTGTTTGCTTATCGCAACTTGACGGTTGCCAGCGCCATCGCCGCCAGCATGGCGGTGAGGAGCCAGAAGCGGACGACGACCTGGTTTTCGGTCCATCCTTTGCGCTGAAAATGGTGGTGCAGGGGGGACATGAGGAAGATTCGTCTCCCTTGGCCATAGCGGCGGCGGGTGTATTTGAAATAGCTTACCTGAATGATCACGGAGAGGGCTTCGAGGACGAAGATGCCGCCGACCATGAAAAGCATCAGTTCCTGACGGGTGACGATGGCGATGTATCCCAGCAGGCCCCCCAGTGCCAATGAGCCGGTGTCCCCCATGAAGACCTTGGCGGGGTTGCAGTTGTACCAGAGAAAACCAAGTGACGCCCCGGTCATGGCGCCGGCCAGGACGACCATCTGGTCGGAGGCCTGGATGTAGGTCAAAAGCAGCGTGTTGGCCAGATCATCCGTGCCGACGATCAATGCCAGCACCAGAAAGGCGAACGAGACGATGGCCGTGCAGCCGGAGGCCAGGCCGTCCAGGCCATCGGTCAAATTGACGGCGTTGGAAGAGCCGGTCATCACCAGTGTGCCGATGATGACAAATCCGGTCAGCCCCAGCGGGATGTAGACGTTTTTCAGGAACGGGAAATAAAAGCGGTTGGCGGGGGGGATGTTCTGGTGATACTGAAAGGTGAAATAGCACAACACCACACCAAGGCCGACTTGAAAGAGGAGTTTTTCAAGTGTGGTCAGCCCCTGTCGCGATCCTTGTCGCCGGCCGGCGGTTAATTTCAGCCAGTCATCGGTCGCCCCGACCGCGCCCAGCCACAAAAGGCATAAGAGCGCCATCTGGACATAAAAGTTGCGAAGGTCGGCCATCAGGAATGTTGTGAAGGCGATCGCGCCGATGATGAGGATGCCCCCCATCGTGGGCGTTCCCTTTTTGCCCTCCATGAGTTTGTTGATGTCGGCCTGATCAAATTCCGGCAAATCGCCGATTTTCTGTTTCCGCAGCCAGCCGATCACCCTTGGGCCAAAAATGATGCACAGGAAAAAACTCAGCAACACCGAAATGGTCGCCTGAAAGGAGGGGAACATGAAGACCCGCAAAAACCGCAGGTTGTGGACCTGCAGCCACTCCCAGTAATGATTGACGAGAATGTAGATCATGATGCGGTTCGACGGCGGGTGGTGCGGGCGGGTTGGGAGGCGGTTTCCAGCGTGGCGGCGATTTCTTCCAGGTGTATCGCGCGGGAGCCTTTGAGCAGGATCGTGTCATTGGGCCGGACGAACGCCGACAGGGCCTTGGCGGCATCCGCGGCGTCGGGATGGTGCGAAATGGCATTCGCCTTCATGCCCGATTCCTTTGCGACCTTGGCGATCATGGTCGAGAGTGGCCCGACGCACAGCAACCGATCCAGCGGGCAGGTGGCGACGAATTCACCCATCTCGCGGTGAAACCGTTCGGAGGATTGGCCCAGTTCGCGCATGTCGCCCAAGACGGCGATGCGCCGGGAGGATGCAGACAACGAGCAGAGCGTCTCCAACGCCGCCCGCATGGATGCGGGGTTGGCGTTGTACGCATCGTTCAGGAGAGTCAGATGGCCGATGTGCTGCAATTGCAGCCTCATCTCCGGGCCGTTGGCCTGTGCGAGGCTCTGGATGACAGAATCTTCGTTAAGACCCATTCGGCGGGCGACAGCGATGGCGGCCAGCGCGTTGGCGGCGGTGTGTTTGCCCAAAATGGGGATGAAAATCCGCCGGCGCGGATTGTTGTTTAATAGAAAACTCACCCCCTTTTCATCACACTGGATTTCGGTGGCAAAGAGGTCGTTGGTGTGTTTGAATCCAAAGGTGATCCGTTTGCCCGCATAAGGCTGAACCAGCGTCAGCAGTTCATCATCATCCCCGTTGACGACCAATAATCCCTTCTTATTCAGGCCGCTGATGATGCTGGCCTCTTCCCGACGCACACCCGCCAAGTCGTCCAGCCCTTCGAGATGTTCGGCCGTGCAATTGGTGATGACCGCGATGTCCGGCAGCGCCATATCGCTGAGGATTTTGATCTCGCCATGGTGGTTGGTTCCCATCTCCAGCACCAGATAATCCTGCGACGGGTCGGCCGGGAAGATGGTCAGCGGCACGCCGATGTCATTGTTAAAGCTCTTGGGGGAGATCGACCCGCGCAATTTTCCGCGCAAGGCCGCGTCAATCAGATTTTTGGTGCTTGTTTTGCCGTTCGATCCGCCGACCGCGATGACTTTGCTGATCATCTGCTGGCGGACATATCGGGCCAGTTTGCCCAGTGCCACCCGCGTATCGGGGACATGGATCAGGTGGACATTGGGCAATGTCTCGGCCGGCACATGGTCCACCAGCGCCGCGATCGCCCCCGCCCCGGCCGCATCGCGCAAAAAACGATGGGCGTCGAATTTGTCACCCTTGATCGCGACAAACAAGCACCCTTTTTCCAGTCGGCGCGTGTCGATGCAGATCGCCGCGATGGGAGGGACCGTCGCCGGTATCGGCGTTAAGGCCTTGCCGCCAATGGCTTTGCGAATCTGGTGCAATGAAAGGGGTTTCATGATTCAGCGGCTACACCTGAATGTTAAATCGTTGGCCCAAAATTCGGGTGGCTTCCTCAACATCATCAAAATGGCGTTTTTCGGTGCCGATAATCTGGTAATTTTCGTGACCTTTTCCCGCCAGCAGGATGATGTCGCCTTCTTGCGCATCATTCAGTGCCAATTCGATGGCGCGCCGACGATCCGGCTCAACCACCACCGACGTTGATTTATCGGCAGGGAGGCCCGTAAGAATTTCATCAATGATCCCCTGTGGATTCTCGGTCCTTGGGTTGTCGCTGGTGATGTAGATGACATCGGCGAATTTCATCGCGGTGCGCGCCATTCGCGGGCGTTTGGTCCGATCCCGGTCGCCACCGCATCCGAACAGGATGCGCAGCTTGCCGCGTGACAATGGCCGCAGCGCCGACAGGACGTTTTCCAACGCATCGTCCGTATGGGCGTAGTCCACCAGCACGGCAAATGGCTGCCCGGAACGCACCGCCTGCAATCGTCCGGGAGCGCCTTGCGCATCCTTCAATCCCGCGGCGATTTGATGTACCGATAATCCGAACGTTTCGCCGACCAGCGCGGCCGCCGTCAGGGCGTTTTCGATGTTGTGTCGCCCGATCAATTGCATCTGCACATTGGCCCGGCCATCGGGTGTCACCAGCACAAAATGGCTTCCCTGGGCCGTGACGGCGATGTCGCGGGCCTGATAATCGGCCTTTTCGGTGAATCCGAAGTGGATGATCCGCGCGGAGGTGTCGCGGATCATGCGCGGAGTGAATGAATCCTCCGCGTTGACCACCGCTACCGCCTGGTCGTCCAATCCTTCAAACAGCATCGCCTTGGCATCCGCGTAGGCGTCCATGGTCTTGTGATAATCCAGATGGTCGCCCGTCAGGTTGGTGAAGGCGGCCGCCGCGAACCCGATGCCTGCGGTGCGCTGTTGATGCAACGCATGGCTGGAGACCTCCATGGCGCAGGTCTGACAGCCATTGTCCCGCATGGTGGCCAATAATTGAGCCAGTTCGATGGCGCCGGGGGTGGTCATGGCGGCTTCGGTGGTTTTTTGACCATCGTCGATCTGGACCGTGCCGATCAGTCCGCAATGCCGTCCGATCTTGGCCAGCAGGTGGCGGATGAGATAGGTCGTGGTGGTTTTGCCATTGGTTCCGGTGACGCCAATGACCTTGACCTGCCGGGTGGGATGATCGCAAAACGCATGGGCGAGCAACGGGACGGCCAAGGCGGTATTTTTTATTAAAACTTGCGGCAGACTACAACTGTCGATGTGGCTTTGGGTCAAAACCACGGCCGCGCCACGAGCGGCCGCATCGGCGACGAATTTCGTCCCATCAGTCTTTGTGCCGGGACGGGCGATAAACAGCGAACCGGGGATCACCCGGCGAGAATCGTCAACAATCGCGGTGATGGGGATATTGGGGACGGAAGCGAAGGATTCGTTGTAATCAAGTTGCCGCAGGAGTTGGTGTAGAAGCATTGGGAATCCTTTCCCGGTGAGGCAATGGAGGCATGGCCCTCCTGGCCAATCGCCGGAATAAAGATATCACGCGCGGGGGGGCGATACAATGCGAAGATACCCTGTGTTTTCAGGAACATTATTTTGTAGGGGTGTGGCTGTGTAATCCCTGTTTATCGAAATAAAATTCCGCTCGCAGCTCCTGTAGGACCATGTTTATCACAGTCTGGCCGACGGCCGAATGTCGCCAGGTTTGCAACAGGCGGAGGTCGGGGGTTTGGGCGTTGCCGTTGGTCAGCGCGCGATACAACTCACCGGTCTCCTGGCGGCTGCTGACCAGCGAGGGATCGATCCCAAGGCCGGCCGACAGGCATTGCACCAGCGCCCATAGCCCATCAGCACGGAATTTCTCGACCGGTCCTTCCTCGTGTTGTTTGACAGTCGGCATCTGGTCGGGGGGTAGTGCGCAGGCGCGGTTGATCGCCTCGACAATCGCCATGCCGTGGGCCGCCTCCACTGGTTTGGGCAGGCCGCGTACGCGGTTGAGTTTTTCCACCGATTTGATCGGGGTGCGGGCCATGTCAACCAGCACCTCATCGCGCACGAGCGATCGGGGTGGCACATCGTGGCATTTGGCGGCCGCATCACGCCAGAGGAGCAGTTCCCGTGCGATCGCCAGCCCCTGTGCCGACAATGAAGTTGTCCCGCGCAGTCGGCCCAATTGGGCTTGGGGGTCGAACTGGTAGAGGCGAACCTGGGCCATGGCATCGCATTCCTGCCTGGCCCAGTCGGCGTGGCCGTTGGTTTGTAGTTTGTTGTTTAATTCCCGATGCAACGCCGGAAGGTACCGCACATCCTCGGCCGCGTAATGCAGTTGCGATGCCGACAGTGGCCGCTGGTCCCAATGGCTGAAGGTCAACCCTTTACCCAGTTTGACGCTGATCAGTTCCTTCACCAATTTGGACAAGGCGACCGGATAACCGATGCCGACGAAACCGGCCGCGATTTGCGTGTCGAACACATTTGCGGGTCGGCCTTGGTGCAGTCGGATGACCGGTTCAAGGTCTTGCTGGCCGGCGTGGACGATCTTTTCGACCTTTTCATCGCACAACAGTTGCCAGAAAGGGGACAAATCCAACCCGGCCAACGGGTCGATCAAAGCCACCCGCTGGGCGGATGAGACCTGGATCAGGCACAACTTGGGGATGTAGGTCAATTCGCCGATGAATTCACTGTCGTATCCAAAGGAATCGACGCCGGACAGGTGGTCGATCAACTCGGCCAATGCGGAGGGTGTGTCGATCAGTTGCGCTGGACCGGCCGGCACCAGTGGATCATTGGAGACCGACGCCGGCAGATCGACCGGCAATGAATGCGCCTGTTGATGGGCCGCGTTGCGATGCCGCGAACGCCACGACATGCCGGATGATTTTTTTGAGTCAGACATACAACCTTATTTCCTCATTCTGGAGTACGACAATGATGACGGCTTGCCGGTACAACCTGTCCGGTTGGTCGTCAGGTGATAAACCGCATATCTTACTTGAATTCACCTTCCGGCTCATCAATGGCTGATCCGGTGTTTATTTTGACGAGTTGTAACATTTTGGCATTGTGTTTGCAGGCAATTGAATGATGCGGTTGGTTCCAATGTTGTCCATCACCCATGATCCTCATCGTTTGCCGACAGGGACACCCGTATTGGTGGTTGAAGATGAGCCGGTCTCTCGACGTGCGTTGGTTGCATTGCTGGGCGGGAGTGGCTATCGCGCGTTGCCGGCCGCGTCGGCCGAAGAGGCGTTGGCGCTTTTGACGACAGGACAACGCCCCGTCTTGGCGTTGATCGACCTGGACCTGCCCGGCATGAACGGGTTGGAATTCATTCAATGGCTGCGGCGGCTCGCCCCTCATATCACACCCGTATTGGTGACCGCCACCAGCCGTGAACGGATTGATCTTCTTCGCCATGATCAGCAGGATTTATTGTATGTCCGCAAACCCATCAATTTTGCGCAGTTGCTGAAGGTGCTGGATGAGCAACGAATGAAACCGCATTAAACTCAAGGAACTTGAAGCCCATATCTCTCGAACAACAATTTTATGAAACGAGCAGTTATCTCCTCCCCCGGTAATCCGGGGGAGGGCAGGGAGGGGGTTTATTTACGAGGCAAAGAGCCCCCACCCCAACCCTCCCCCGGATTACCGGAGGAGGGAGTAAATGCGCAGAGAGTTTCGAGAATCATACTTGGCTTTTAGTCTGAGGATGTGACTCAAACCGCGAATTGCACCGAATCCTCCTTTATATAAGATGCCCGCGAACGCCTGTTTCTGATGATCTGTGGCGGTTGGGGCATCATGCTCTTTAACTCTCGCGAATTCATTTTCATCTTTCTGCCGCTGTCGGTGGTGGGATATTTATTGCTTGGCCGGCTGAATTGGCGGCGGGGGCAGATCGCTTGGCTGGTTTTTTGTTCGTTTTTTTATTACGGCTGGCGCGAGTTGCGCTTTGTGCCGCTCTTGGCGGGGGCGATACTGGTCAATTTCGCGGCCGGCTGGCTGCTGGTGACGCGGGTCAATCCGGTCCTTCGTCGCACGATTCTGGTTTGTGGGCTGGTATTTAATCTGGGGTTGCTGGTCTATTTCAAGTACACCAATTTTTTCCTGCAAAGTTTTAACGAATTGGCCGGTTCGCACTGGGGGATGCTCGATATTGTTCTGCCGTTGGGGATTTCGTTTTTCACGTTTCAGAAGATCGCCTATCTGGTTGATTGTTATCGCGGCAAGGCCGAGGCATACAACCTGCTGGATTTTGGCCTGTTTGTCATGTTTTTCCCGCAACTGATCGCCGGTCCGATTGTTCACCACGCCGAACTGGTTCCTCAATTTGCAACCCGTCGGTGGCATCGTGTCTTTCTCCGCGACATTGCGGTGGGGGGGACGATTTTTCTGATCGGGTTGTTTAAGAAAGTGGCACTGGCGGATGCCATCGCACCGCACGCCTCGGCCGTCTTTGGGGCGGCGGCCGCGGGGCAATCGGTTGGGTTTGCCGATGCCTGGCTGGGGGCGCTGGCCTATACGCTACAGATTTACTTCGATTTTTCCGCCTATTCCGACATGGCCATCGGCATCGCGAGGCTCTTTGGCATCTGGCTGCCGTTGAATTTTGATTCACCTTATAAATCCCTCAACATCATCGAATTCTGGCGACGTTGGCACATCACCCTCTCCCGTTTTTTACGCGACTACCTTTACATCCCGCTGGGGGGAAACCGCAAAGGAAAATTCCGCCGGTATATCAATCTCATGGTCACGATGCTGTTGGGCGGCCTGTGGCATGGGGCGGCGTGGACATTCATCGCGTGGGGATTTCTTCATGGCCTGTATCTGGTGGTCAATCATGCATGGCGACATTTGCGCGGCGCCGGGCCGGATCGGTCGACCGGGGTTAAGGTTGGATTTTCGATCTTTCGACTGGGAGCGGGCGCGTTGACATTTGTGGCGGTGGTGGGGGCGTGGGTCTTTTTTCGGGCGGATACATTTCACGCGGCCAAAATCGTCCTGTTGGGGATGGCCGATGTCACCTCACTGGCCGGGCCAATGGTTTTTGAGGAGAACAATAGACTGCTGTGGGTGGGGGGGTTGCTGGCGGCGGTCTTTTTGCTGCCCAATACCCAGGAGTTGATGAGTCATTACAAGCCCGCATTGGAATACCTGCGTCGATTCAGTCCATCCGTAGCCAGGATCAGACGGCCGGGTGCCTTTGTCTGGCGCCCAACGCCTATTTGGGCGGCGGTGATCGCGGCGATGTCGTTGGCCGCTTTTACCCAACTATCGCGAGTGAGTGAATTCATCTATTACCGATTTTGATCTATGTCCTGCTTTGGCCGCTATTTACGAATCTGGTTGTTCATCGCGGCGGCCGTGCTGCTGGGGATGGGGGTTTTTAATCTGCTGGTCGATCCATTTCGTGCGTATCGCCTGATTCCCATGCCGAAGTTGGATGCTCACAAGGATTATGGTTCCAGCCGGATCATCAAGGCTGAGATGATCCACCACGGCACATGGGATGTCATCATGATCGGCAGTTCGAGGGTCGAAATCGGCCTCGATCCGGATTCGCCTGCGTGGGGTGGGCTGCGGGTTTACAATGGTGGATTGCCGGGGGCGTTCTTTGGCGAATTGGCGGATGCGGCCGAATTTGCCATCCGCGATGCACATCCGCGCACGCTGGTGCTCATGCTCGATTTTTTTGGATTCACTCAATTTCCACTTCCGCGACACGAAGAATTCGCCAAGTCGCGGTTTAATCCCAATTTGAATCTCCTGTCCTATCATCAGGACAATTGCCTGACGCTGTTTTCGACCGATCGTTCGTTTTCGGCGTTGTACAACACACTTCGCGGCAAGCCTTCCAAATTTTCGGATCATGGTCTGAAATTGAATATGGAGATCCCATCCGACCTGACACCTCGGCAATATCTGATCCAGACCCTTCAGCGCATGAGTCGCGGCGGGCCATTTCGTCATTTTGCTTATGATCGGCAGTTGTCGATTCGCTTTGGTCAGATCGCCCGGTTGTGTCAACAACGCAATATCCAGCTTCATGCCGTTCTGGCACCGGCTCATGCGATCATGATGGAGCATTTTCGGATGATCGGTTTGTGGGATCAATGGGAACAATGGAAGCGAGACCTGACGGCCGAGCTGCCGACGGATGAATCGGGCGGTCCGGTTCCGATTCTCTGGGATTGTTTCACTTACAATCCCTTCACAACCGAACCGATCCCATCGGCCGACCACCCTGACAGGCCGATGCGCTGGTATTGGGAACCGAGTCATTTCCGCACATCACTTGGCGATATATTAATCCGTCGAGTCAATCACCAATCCGGCCCGACTGATGCCCCGGATGTGCAATCCATCGGTCGGTCGCTGACAGCGCAAATCCTTGAATCTTCACTGTCCGCCAACCGACTGGCCGGCGAGCAGTATCGCCAGTCCAATCCTGAGAGTTTGAATTGGTCCGTACCGCAGGCGGGGCGGTAATCGAGTTGTAAGTCAAGAAATTGCCCCAATGCGTTCACAGCATGAACCGTATGATATATCGAGATTGTTCGATCGCTTAATGCGACGAGGTGGTGGGGGTAGGATTGGGCCAGTGTAGTTGTTTTCCTGCCAACGCGCCTTTTTTATGTAGGATCGTGGCTTGCCCGGCCGGATACGATTCGCCGGCGAACTCGAACGCGTGGCCGGAAGGATTGACATAGGTATAGTCCGGTCCATTGACATAATCGACCCGCCGGCCGTCAATCAGGGCGGAAAACTCCAGTAATTCATCGCCCATACGAGCCAGCCATCCCCCTTTGGGCAATACGAAGGTCTGGTCATTGTTCCGGATGGTCCATGGCTTTCCTTCCGGGTGACAATTGACCCAGATCTCCAGCCCATTCTGATAGCGAATGTAAACCTGACTGAGCAGATGTGCATTCGTTGCGATGGCCCGATCGGTATCGAGCAGGGTTTGGCCGTCGAAGTAGCGAATTTGCGCCACCGGCTCCATCACATAGTATTGTTGAAGCTGTTGGACCATGAAATAGGTCAAAAGGGATTGGTCAAAAATCTTCGGTTCGATGCTCAAATAGGCATAAGGTTCCTGCAGGCCGATGTTACCGAATGCGATCTCGGAAGCGACAAAATCGTACACATCCTGCGCGGTGGGATTTGGGCCGGGGGTGAACATATATCGGCAACAGCCCATTCCCAGATCGCCACCGAGAGGGTGCGTTTTGAGGAGCTGAAAATCGACGAACAGCGGCGTGGGTTTTTTGCGGTCCTGATCGTACGTTTGTCCATAGCTGCCATCGACCAGGCCCGCCTCGCGGTAATGCCTTCCGGAACCTTCGGTGAAGGCCGGGCCGTTAAAGGTTTGCCTGAGGTTCCGAAAACCCCGCGCAATGTCGCGGAGGGTGGTGATCGTTTTCCCGGATTCAAGATAGCGCGCGTCGTAGTCGTTGAATTCAAACGCAAGCGATGCGGTCCAACCATCCATATAGACCACATCCGCGCCGAACTTTTGTTGTCGTTCCTTTGAGGTGGTGGCGGCATACTCGGCAAATGCCTGAGGTTTTGGTTTATACGACTGCACCCACAGCGGCAGCCAGTCGCCGTTGGAATCGTACCCCAGCCAGTCGCGGTGGAAAAAGGATGCGACCGGCTCCATGAAACAGTATCCCTCGTAATAACCGGTGCGAAAGCCATTCTGTCGCAGCATGTTGTAGAACTCGACGACGGCCTCGGTTCCGCCTTGATCGTCGAATTTTTCGGAGACTTTCATTCGGCCGATAAACGGCTCCGGCCCTCGTCCGCCGCGATTGCTCCAAAGCGGGGCATGCCACATGAAATAGGTATTGGTCATCCCCAGGTCGATGCACTGTTGGATGTATTGTTTAACCAGGGGAAACTGGTCTCCCCGGTTGCTGACCATCAGCCAGACGTATTTCCTTAACGTCTCCTTCATGGGTGATTTGGGGTTGTTCACCGTGGGCAGAATTTCATCGTAGTGGTTGCTGACGGAGATGTAGAATCGTTCCTTGAATGGCCAGCGGTTTCCGTCGGTGCGTGGGAGATATCCATATTCCCCTCCCGTGTCTTCCGCCCAGCCAAACCACGCCTTGTCTCCTTCGATCCTGTTCACGTTCATCCATGGGGTGTGACTGGAATTGGAAAAGTACCAGTCGGGCAGATAGGAGAGAAACATGCCGCGGTCGAATAGAAAATTGGCATCGTACTTGCGATAGGGTGATTCGATGACCTTGGGTTTTTCCAGCCCATCGGCATGGCCGTAAAACCAGCGGCTGACGGTTGGCGTATGCGAAGAAGCACTCACCGCCAGCGTCTTGCCCATGAGTTGAAATTGGTAGTCGATGATCGTCTGCGACCCGGGCGGCCCATACGCCCAGGAGACCGCCAATGCCTGCTCGTTGAGGTTGGCCGACAGGAGTTGGCGCGGGATGTTCGGATCGTGGGTGGGATCGAGCATGTTTGCGCCCTGCACAATCACCGGCCCGCTGTCCACCGCGGGCCGAAATGTACCTCGCCCCACAATCTCGACGCTCAGGTCGGTCATGGTTCCTGTCCTGGGTGACAAGACATAGCGCACTGTTGGCGACTGATCCTTGGGCTGATATTCGAGAATAAACCGATCGTGATCCTGATAAGTCCGGGTTTGAATCTCGCTTCTTGTGATCGGGCAGGATCCATCGGCGGTTACCGGAATCTGAATCTCCGGTCCGGCATGGGGAAACGATGGGGCCGGTTCCTGGGAGAGATCGAATCGAGTCAGTTGAAGCTGGTCCAGAGTGAATAAATAGCTGCCGGATGGGATGGGGCCGATCTCAATGGAGGTGATGCGCGTGCCGGCCGGCGCTGTGAGTTTGGCAGGGTTGCGTTTGCGATAGAGCGTCCAATTGGAGAAGATCAATCCGCCGGGGGCGTATTGCTCATTGCCGCCCGCGATGGAGAAGGTTTGGCCGGAAGGATCCTGAAAATTGATCTTCAACGCCACACCTTCGTGATACGCGCCATAAACCCATGCTTCAACCGTGTCGAAGGGATGATCGACGACCACAGGCTCTGGAGGGGTAAGCACGATCCGGCCGGTGCGGTCGGCGTTCATTTCCAGACGGGCGTTGGGAATGCCTCGTATGGCCTGTCGTTTGGACAGATAAAACTGTCCCGTTCCACCGACAAACTGCGCTGTCCATCCTTTAATCCTGGTGAAATCGATGTCGGGGTGGCCGAAAAATGCCTCCTTGCTGACATCCGGTGGCGTGATGCGGTCGGTATCGAAATCAGGACATCCGGGCATGGGGTCCAGTTCATGTTCCGTCAACGAAACCGGCTGGGAAGTGGCCGAAACGTCGGCAGTGGCCACCACATTGTCCAGATATCCTTCCATCGAATCGGAAAATGGAATCGACCAGCGATGATAATTGACATGTTGCCAGTCGATGTCCGTGCCCACGACAGCGCTGTTTTTGTCTTTTGATAATGAAGACCCGTTCACCGTGGAATCTTCCAGATTCGGCCTCCCATCACGCAACGCCAGTGAAATCTGATTCCAAATGCGAGGTTGCAACAGCGCCGCCGGCACATACCAGTAGGCGAACTTGTCGTTGGTTCGACTGCCGATGCAGAATTCAAGGCGATCGCCCATTTCAGAGGAGCGAATTCGGGATGGATCGTCGATCCAGAGTGAAAACCGCACCGTGCCATCGGCGGCGATGGTCGAAAAATCCACTTCCTGCGGCCACTTGAACTTCGTCAACAGCATTCGCCCCGCACCTGATCCACTTTGAAAGTGGATCGAAGTTTTCCCTTCGGTCACCATCGTGTGGCTCTGGTCGAGCACCTTGGGCCGTTCATCGTAATATTTGTCGGGGTCTTGTCGGCCATCTTCGATGATGTATGTATTGGGCGCTCCTCCCGGGGCCGCCGCGGCCAATACGCACGCCAATCCGGCCAGCATCAGAAACACGCGGGTCATCATACGAAACTCCTTCATCCAAAATGGTTGATGATCAGGCGGGATACGACAAAGGTTCGCCCCTCATCGCGAATGGATTACATATGATCGCGCGGATCCATGCCGCTGTCGGGCAGTCCCTTGCCGTTACTGGAGACCGCTTCCACATGACCATCCAGATACGCGGTGTTGGCCTGCTTGTTATGGTTGGGACCAATGCGGCACCCGGCGTTCAGGTAATCAAAGTTGTTGTGCAACCCCACCGCCCACAGATCGCCAATTCCCAGTCCATCAGCCACCAGGCAAAAGGTGGAGGGACGTTTGATCCATGAGAGCGGAACGCCATTGATGAATTTCCCCATCACCACCGTACGCAGCACCGAGTCGTCATATACCATCCCGTTGCCGGCGTAATTCCGCTCCAAATCCGGCCATCCGTAAAAGAGGGTGTTGATGTTGGAGCGTTCGATGGAGGGACAGGTAAACAGGATGCTCTTGCCAGACAGGTATTTATACAGTGACACGGGCCACAGGTAATTGTCATAGTTGCCAGGCAGGCCATACTGCGCGCTGTAGGTGTTATAGTCGCCAAAATGCGGCAGGACCCCACGATTGTCCTGCGCGTACATGATGTTGGCCAGTATGATCTGCCGCAACTGACTCTGGCAGGAGACCTGTTTGGCCGATTCACGAGCCTTGTTGAGTGCCGGCAGCAATATCGAGATCAACAGCGCTATGATGCCGATGACGACCAGCAGTTCCACCAAGGTAAACGCGTTGTGCCGCTTCAAATCTAGGCCATATCGCATCGCATGGGCCTCCTGCGAAACCGCGGAGAATCACATCCATCACGTCGCCTGCGTGATTTCGTGCATCAAACTCAAGCCTTCCGTCGCCGCAACATCATCAGACTGCCGACGGCCAGCATACCCATGATTGCGGGCTCGGGCACAGGCGCTGTCAGGGTATGTGTGCTATAGAAGTTCACCAGGCTGTCGCTCAATGCGGCACCGTCGTTGTAATAAAAATCGTCCAGGTAGCCGGTCAACGACCGGGCACCCCAGTTGGCGTTTCCAACCAGTGGAAAATCACCCGCGCTATTGCTGATAGTGGTCAGTGTTCCCGAATAATCCTGACTGGCGACCACATTCCCATCGACGTACAACTTGACCAGGCCGCCGTTGAATGTCATCCCAACATGTGTCCATGTATCGATTCCGATCAATCCACCGGCCGATTCCAGATGATCCACGTTTCCGTTGTCATACAGATCGACATAAATCTTGCCGCTGGATGTATTCACGGCCAGGCGATACTGCCCCGCGCGATCCAGGGTATCCGAACCGTTGTCCATCATGTTCTGGGCGATCACGCGCTCATCCGCCTGGACCGCCGTGCCCAGATTGACGTGTCCCATGATCGTCAAGGCTCCCGTCGGTGCATAGGCGCCGTAGTTATAGATGGTCATGTTCGCACTGCTGCCCGCGATGTAGGCGGAGTAGGTGCCAAACCTGGATTTGACGTTTGATTGCTGTGATGTTCCGCTGTTGGGGTTAAATGATCCGCTGTCCTCGTTGGGGTCCACTTTTAATGCATTGGCCGCCTTGCTTAATCCGGTGATTGTCTCCATGTCCCAACCGGAAAGGATGGCCGCCGATGACAATGAAACCGGCCCCAACGCCAATGCCGCCGTTGCCACGATGATTGAATCTCGAACTCGCATGAGCATCCTCCAAAAAAAGTGAAAGGTTAAACATTGAACTGATCAATTGTTATGATGTGACTTCGCGGCGTGGAAGTCGTTCCTCCCGCGACAAATTCCCCGCTCAATCGTTCCCGTTGCGGCAGGGGCCACTGGTCACGCGGCTTTTGCAGCCGGCCCATCAACATCCCGGCGGCCAATCGGCCCATCTCACGCACCGACCAGCTCGCGCATGTCAATCGCATTCGCAGCATCGGGTTGTCCCACATCCAGGCGCTGCTTCGGCCCACACCGGCCACCGAAACATCCTCCGGACAGCTCAATCCATGCTCCTGCAATGCCTGAACGCACCCGACCGCCATCGCTTCATCATGGGCGACCACGGCCGTCGGCACCGGTTCATCTGACAACGCGGCCAGACTGCGCTGCCGACCATACGACATCCCTTCCAAACCCAACCGACGATCTTCGCGACGCATCCCCCAAATCCTTGACTTCAAACCCCGGTCCGCCATCGCCTGTTCATACCCTTCCTGTCGGGCAAGGGTGCCCAGGTGAGCTTTCGCGCCAACCAGATAGGCGATTTCCTGATGACCCAATTCCAACAGATGTTCAGTCAGCAAACGCGTCAATTGCTGTCCATCCGCCTCGACAATGTCCGTCTCCAATTCTGGAAAATATCGATCCGCCTGCACCATCGGCACGCCGGATTCATGCAGACGCATTAAAATCTCAAGGTTTTCCGATTTGGCGGCACTGACGACAATCAGCCCATCCACCATGCGATCTTCAAATGATTCCAGCAGCTTGCGCTCGCGCGCGGCCTCGTACTGGGAAACACCCAGCAGCAGGCTGTATTGGTCTCCAACCACCGCCTCCACGCCTTGAAGCATGTCCGCGTACATGTCGGCGATGCGGGGGACCAGAACCCCTATCGTGTGGGTGGTGCGGGTGGAAAGCCCCGCGGCGATGCGATTGCGTCGAAATCCCAGTTCCCTGCTCCGGCGAATCACGGCCTGACGGGTCTGAGGCGACACCCCCTTGGCCTGCCAGTTATTCCCCAATGCATAACAAACCGTCGTGGGTGACAGTTGCAGATCGGACGCAATGTCTTTCATCCGAATCATCGAATATCATCTTATCCCAATCGATTGGGATAAGCAAGTAAAAAATAATTATAGTGGGTCAATCACTCGATTTTATGCAATGATTGATGGCTTCGTTGCCCCATCCCACCCCAAAAAGAACGAAATTGGAGCCACGGGGAATCGAACCCCGATTTGCTGAATGCGATTCAGCCGTCATCCCGTTAGACCATGGCCCCGGTCGCAAAAACAGTTTTCAGGTCAAAATCTTATCGCCGGCTCGAAGCCCGTCAAGTCGATGGGTTGAACCTTTTGAGCGGCTTAAACGACCCTGAGTGGATCATGCGGCACTATGGTGGCCGGATTGTGCAGTATGCCCGACATGGCCCGCAATTTGACCTATGACGGCATCTTACAATATGGCTATGATGCCTGTAACCGGGTGATCAAGACGGATCGAGTTTCCACTGGTAGGTTGCGCAGCGGGTCGGTGATCGACACCCTGCGCGACGATGGCGTTAATCGCCGCATCGAGAAAGTGACCAATACGCCGAATGAGGAAGAAAATCATTCAATATCATGAAAAACCTTCCTGACCCTAATGGCACTAAATCTAGCGTCGTAACTGTTTACCGTCACAATAATTTTCAGGGGCGCGCGATTGAGGGGAATCGGTTAATCTTGTCACGTAGGATGGAGCGCGACGAGGT
>JADLBV010000063.1 GCA_020847545.1 Phycisphaerales bacterium | reverse complement strand
CGCGCTCAAGGAGATTTTGCCGCAGGTGTCGGTGCCGATCGTGGCGGATGTTCATTTTCATTTTCAACGCGCTCTGGAGGCCATTGATGCGGGAATCCACAAGATTCGATTGAACCCCGGAAACATCAATGACCATGCGCAGGTCAAGGATGTCATTCAGGCGTGTCAGGCGAAGAAAATCCCCATCCGCATCGGTGTCAACGAAGGCTCGATTGTCGAACGCAAGGATAAACAGCGCCGACTGAAGGAACTCGGCGGAGTCTTTTCGGACAATAAACACGGCCATTTTCTGGCGATCATGGTGACCAAGCTGGAGGAGTATCTGGAGATTTTTCAGAAGGAGAATTTCCATGACATCGTCATCAGCGCCAAGAGCATCGACCCGCTGCTGGTGGTCGACGCCTACAAGGTGATTTCGGAACGGTTTGATTATCCGCTGCACCTGGGCGTCACCCATGCCGGCCCAAAAGAGACCGGCACAATCCGCTCGGTGGTCCCGCTGGGGCATCTGCTGTGCAGCGGCGTGGGGGATACCATCCGCATCAGCTACGCCAGCGATCCTGTCTACGAGGTGCAAGATGGACTGGAGATGCTCTATGTGCTGGGATTGCGCCAGCGCATCGGTGCGGAACTGATCGCCTGCCCCACCTGCGGGCGGATTCAGGTCGATTTATTCAAGTTGGTGCAGGATGTGCGAAAACAATTGGCCAATGAGATCAAACTCCCGATCAAGGTGGCGGTGATGGGGTGCGTGGTCAATGGGCCGGGAGAATGTGAAGGGGCGGATATCGCGATTTTTGCCGGGGACCGCCGCGGGATCATTTATGTGCAAGGTGAACGGGTGGCCAATGTGCCGGAGGAGAACATTCTTGAAGCACTCCTGAAGGAGTGCCGGGAATTTCAAGCCAAAGTCGAGCGGGGCGAAGCAAAACTGGGTGAAAAGAAGGTGGATGTCATCCCCCCCGATCCGATCGGGGAGTTGGGCAGCGGTTGGGAGAAGATTCAGAAGGAAAAGGGAAGAAGCCTGCCGGTGGTGAAATAAGTTGCATGCCTGTTAATTATTCCGTGGATTTTTGACCCAATGGCGGAGCACGCTAGGTTATAAACGGACCGCGCAGATGCGCGGCCAGGAAAGGTAAAATTATGGATCCCGCGAAAAAAGCCCGTGGATTGATGGAAGAGTTCCGCAATTTCGCCCTCAAGGGCAATGTGATCGATCTGGCCATCGGTGTGATCATCGGAGCGGCGTTCGGCAAGATCGTCAGTTCTTTGGTGAAGGACATCATCATGCCCCTCATCAGCGTGGTCATGCCGGGTGAACAGAGTTATTTGCAGTGGCATTTCACCCTTCGCGGCAAGGATGTCCCCTATGGGCTGTTCATCGGTGAAGTGGTCAATTTCCTGATCGTGGCGTTCGCGCTCTTCATCTTTGTGGTCAAGTTCCTGGGTTGGATCATGAAGATGAAAAACAAGGAGGCCGCCGCACCGGAGCCGGCCGCCCCGCCGCCACCCACACGCGAGGAATTGTTGTTGACCGACATCCGCGACCTGCTCAAAAGCCGTCAATGACCGGATGTCTGATTGAGTTGTTTTAATTTGTGTTCGTTATCTTGGAGTAGATTGATGCGTCGTTCCCTTTGTCTGTTTCTGGCGGCCGCGTTTGTCGGCACGCCCGTGTTTGCCGATGAAATTCAGTTCAACAATGGCGACCGTTTGACCGGCACGATCGTGGACGCCGGCGGCGGCAAGTTGAAGATCAAGACGGCCGTGGCGGGTGAGATCACCGTGGACATGAAGGATGTCAAAACCTTCTCCACCGACCACCCGGTTGAATTGCAGCTTGAAGGGGGCGCGACGCTGAACCAGAAGGCACAAGCGGGCGAAGCCGGCCAGATCAAGACCGAGGAAGGCCAGAACGTCTCGGCCCAGACCATCGAATTGAACAAGGTCAAGGCGATCAATCCGCCCAAGTCCCATTGGACCGGGACGGTTGTCGCCAGCGGGTTGGTGACGACCGGCAACACGCAGAACCAGAGCCTGTCGATCAATTTCAACGCCAGTCGGCGCACGGATGATGACCGATTGTCATTGGGCGCGGGTTATCTTTTCAGCCGTCAGAAAGACCCCACAACGGGCCAGAAAAGCACCACGGCCGATTCCTGGTTTGCCCTGACCAAATACGACTATTTCATCAATGACAAGTGGTATGCGTATGGGCAGTTCCGTGTTGAACGCGACCGCATCGCCGACCTTGATCTGCGGATGACGCCCGGCGGCGGTATCGGTTATCAATGGATCGAACGCCCCGATTTCAATTTCTACACTGAAGGTGGTTTGAACTGGGTGTATGAAACCTACCGCAACGGCGGCAGCAATGACCACGTGGCGGCCCGGTTGGCCTATCATGTGGATAAGAAGCTCAACTCGGCCGTGTCGGTCTTCCATAATCTGGAATTTCTGCCCAGTGTCGAGGACATTTCGGATTTCAACGTCAACGCGGACATCGGCGTTCGCGCGGATTTGACCGAAAAGATGTTCACCGAGCTGAAGGCCGAATGGCGACATGATGCCACCCCCGCCGCCGGCAAGATGAAAAACGACATCCGATACCTGATGGGCGTGGGTTGGAATTTTTAATTCCAACCAGAAGTGCCTTTGGCCATCGTACGGCATAGAATTCATGTATGCCGCAGGAGTCCACCAAAGATCGGATTCGTCAGGTTCTCTTACAGGACTGGGATCCCAGCAACGCCGCGCGATTTGAATCGGCGCGGGGTGAGTACGATTCGTACATTGACCCACTGCTGGAACTGATCGGCCAGGGGGCGGATGAAGAACGGGTTGTGCGATTTCTACATGAGCGGGAACTGGAAAGCATGTGCTTCCCGCCGGCGGGGAGTTCTCATTTGCACCGGGTGGCCCGTCGGTTGATCAAGGCGGCCGGTGTGAAATCTCAAAGCTGATTTACTCGGATCATCAGGCCCATTTGCCGGCGAATTCCTTCGCCGTGTTCATGGCATCGGGGAGCTTTTGAGGTTCTTTGCCGCCGGCCTGGGCCAGTTGAGGTCGGCCGCCGCCACCACCGCCGGCGATTTTGGCCGTCTCGCGCACCCAATCGCCCGCCTTAAGACCTTTGGCGATCAGATCATCGCTGACGGCCGCGACAAAATTAACCTTGTCATCCGCCACCGCCCCCAGCAGCACCGCATAACTGTCGCGCCGTTTTTTGATTGAATCGACCGCCGACAACATCTGTTCCGTGGTCGCACCCTTGTATTCGGCCACCACGATCGCTCCATTAACTGAATCCAACGCGGCGTCGGCGAACGCCTTTGGCTCCTGCACCCCTCCGCCGCCGCTTTGGAGCTTCTTTTTGAGCTGGCGGATTTCATCCTGCAACGCCGCGATGCGTTTGGGGGCTTCATCCACCGGCGCGCTCAGCGCCTGCTGGACATGCCGCAGGCCCATCTCCATTTTCTGGACATGCTCCACCGCCCCCCGGCCAGTGACGGCCGTCAGACGACGAACCCCCTTGCTGACGGCCTCCTCGGCAATGATCTTGAAAAACCCGGCCTCGCCCGTGCGAGACAAATGCGTCCCGCCGCAGAATTCAATGCTGTGCTCGGAATTGGCCTGATGCGGATCGGCCACCCCCACCGCGATCACCCGCACCGGATCGGGATATTTTTCCCCAAATACCGCGCGCACACCCGCGAGTTTTTTCGCCTCGGCCAGCGGCATCACGGTTGCGCTCACCGGCAGGTCGCTGTAAATTTTTTCATTCACAAGTCGTTCAACATGGGTGATCTGCTCGGCCGTCAACGCCTGCGGATGCGAAAAATCAAACCTCAACTTTTCGGTGTCCACCAGCGAGCCTTTCTGGTCGATGTGATCGCCCAATACCCGGCGCAACGCCCAGTTCAGCAGATGGGTCGAGGTGTGATTGCGCATCGTGTCCGATCGTCGCTGATCCACCTTCACCATCGCCTGCTGCTGTGCTTCGATATGCCCCTCGGCCACCACGCCCCAATGCAACACCCAATCCCCCCTGCGATCCGCTTGAGTGACTTCAAATCGACCGGTCGCGGTTTGAATCACACCGGCATCGCCGACCTGCCCACCCTGCTCGGCGTAAAACGTCGTCCGGTCCAGCAAAATCGCGGCCTGTTGATCCTCATTCAACCGCCCATGACGAACCGCATCATTTTCCAACACCCATCCCTGCACAGCGCCTTCAGTGATGAATCCCTGATATTTCAGCGAATCATCCGTCTTCTTGAATCCACCCAAATCCACCGCGACCTGGCTTTGCTGCTTGCGTCCTTTGCCGGAAATTTTGACGTGCTGATCCCACAGCCGTCCATATTCCTCCAAATCAACCTTAAAGCCGCGCTCGGCGGCCAATTGAGCGGTCAGATCGGCCGGGAAACCCAGCGTCGCGTGCAATGTGAACAGATCGTCACCACGGATCAACCCACCCTGCTGGCCGGCCCGTTCGGCCGCTTCTTCAAAGACCTTCAACCCGCGTTCAATGGTCGTCAGAAAATCGCGTTCCTCGCCCAAAATGATCTCGGCCACCTGCTTGGGGTTGTGCCGTAATTCCGCAAACGCCTCTCCCATCTGCTCAGCCAAAACCGAAACCAGCTTGTGCAAAAAGGGTTCGCGCTGTCCCAACTGCTGATATCCAAACCGCACCGCCCGGCGGATCACGCTGCGCAGAACCGCGCCTCGCTTTTTATTGCTCGGCACCGCTCCATCCGTGATGGCGAATGTGCTCATGCGGGCGTGATCGGCGATGACGCGAAACGCGATGTCGGCCGGGTCGTTCAGTTTTCCCCCATATTTTCGGCCGGAAAGATCGCCAATCGCCTTCATCAACGGCGTAAAGACATCCGTTTCATAATTACTGCTCTTCTTCTGTAATACCGCGCAAATTCGCTCAAACCCCATGCCGGTGTCGATGTGCCGGGCGGGCAGCGGCGACAATCGCCCATCGGGTCCGCGATTGAACTGGATGAAGACCAGATTCCAGATTTCCATGACGCGCGGATCGCCACCATTGACCAACCGGGCACCGCTTTTGTCCTCGGTCAGGTCAATGTGAATTTCGCTGCAAGGCCCGCACGGGCCGGTGTCGCCCATTTCCCAGAAATTGTCCTTCTTGTTTCCCAGGTGAATGTGCGTGTGGTTGATGTCGGTACAGGTTTTCCAGTATTCGGCCGCCTCCAGGTCGGCTTCCAACCCTTCGGCAGGATCGCCCATGAAAACCGTCACATGCAACCGTTGCTTGTCCAAACCCCACACCTTGGTCAGCAGTTCCCAAGCCCACTCGATGGCCTCCTTTTTGAAATAGTCGCCAAAGCTCCAGTTGCCGAGCATTTCAAAAAACGTGTGGTGATAGGTGTCCTTGCCGACATCGTCGAGGTCGTTGTGCTTGCCGCCGGCGCGAATGCACTTTTGCGTGTTGGCGACGCGCGAATGCGTCGGGCGTTCGCTGCCCAGAAAGATCGGCTTGAACTGGTTCATGCCGGCGTTGGCGAACAGAAGCGTCGGATCGTCCAAAGGGACGACCGGCGAACTGGGCACAAACGCATGGGCGTGCTTTTGTACGAAAAAGTCGATGAATTGCCGTCGAATCTGCTGTGAGGTCATGGGATTGGAATATAACTTCGGTTCATTACTGGTCTTATGATGGTTCCGATTCAGGCCTCGCGAATGTGCCTGCCAAAGGCCTCCATCAACCGTCGGGTGATGGCGCCGACCTGGCCGTTGCCAATGGGCCGGCCGTCGATTTTGGTGATCGGCACCACCTCGGCGGCCGATCCGGTCAAAAAGCATTCATCGGCAATGTATAGGTCATGTCGCTGCAAGGTTTTCTCGATGCAGGGAATGTTCAACTGTTTGCACAATTTGAAGATCACCGACCGCGTGACCCCTTCAAGGATGCCGTCGGCCGTTCCAGGTGTTTGCACCTGTCCATCGCGTATGATGAAGATGTTGTCGGCGGTGCATTCGGAGACATTGCCTTCAAAATTGAGCATGATAGCCTCTGGCACACCGGCGTCATTGGCCTCCAGTTTGGCCAAGATGTTATTCAGGTAATTGAGGCTTTTGATGCGCGGACTGAGTGAATTGGGGTGGTTGCGGATCACCGAGGCCGTGATGACCGCCATTCCTTTTTCGTACATTTCGCGCGGATACAGCTCGATCGTGTCGGCGATGATGAAGACCGATGGCTTGGGGCATTTGGCCGGGCTGAGACCCAGATAACCCACCCCGCGCGTCACCACCGCGCGGATGTAGCAATCGGTGAAATCATTGGCCTTGATCGTCTGCTCCATGGCCGACTTGAACTGCTCAAGGGTCACCGGGATATTGAGTCGGATCGCCCGCGCGGATTTATACAGCCGGTCCAGATGGGCGGCGCATTCAAAGATTTTGCCGCTGTAGACACGAATGCCCTCGAACACGCCGTCGCCATAAAGCAGGCCGTGGTCATAAACGCTGATTTTGGCATCGCTGGGATCGACAAGCTGTCCATCCAGCCAGATTTTTCGAGGCATTGCGTGACTCCTTGGTGCTCACCCGCCACCCTTAAGCGGTGGCGGCGGAAGCGGGAGCGGCCGAATCTGCGGGCCGGTCCAGCTTTCCTTCCTTTAATATTAACGTGCGGTCGGCCTGTCTGGCCAGTGATCGGTCATGCGTGACCATGATGATCGTCTGGGCGGATTCGCGATGCAGGCGTTCCAGCACCGACATGATCTGCCGCCCGGTGTCGGCGTCCAGATTGCCTGTCGGCTCATCGGCGAACAGCACACGGGGTGAATTCATCAATGCCCGTGCAATGGCAACCCGCTGGCGTTCGCCGCCTGATATCTGTGAAGGTTTGTGCTTCAGGCGATGTTCCAATCCAAGCTGGACCAACAGCGCAACCGCCCGTTTTCGCAGTTCCGACCGATGAGAACGAAATGACAGCCACGAATATTCGATCATCGGCCCCAGCAGCGTATTCTCCAATACATTCAATTCAGGCAGCAGATGATAAAACTGAAAAACAAACCCGAATTGCGTATTTCTCAGATGGCTGCGTGCGGTCGATCCCAGTGTGGAGATGTCCCGGCCATCAAATTCGATGCTGCCGCTGTCGGCCTCATCCAATGCGCCCAATAAATGCAGCAGTGTACTTTTGCCCGAACCAGAACGCCCTTCAATGGCGATAAATTCACCCTGACGGATGGTCAGATCAACGCTTTTAAGCACCTCAATGCGGGTATCCCCCATGCGGAAGCTCTTGCGCAGGCCTTTGGCGCGCAGGATGATGGCCGCTTCGGTTTTGGGTGAAATTGTCTGTTGTGCCGTTTGCGCCATCATCGATTATTCCCACCGCAACGACTCGACCGGATTCATTCGCGCTGCGCGGATCGCCGGCACCAATGCGCCCAGGATCGACGCCACAATCGCCACCGAGAGGATCACCGTCACCTCGATGGGGTTCATCGTATTGGGGATGATGTCAAAGGCATAGACCTCCGGATTCCAGATCACGATGCCAAGCTGCCGGCCCAGTTCCGTGTGCAAATAATTGATGTTGTGGACGATCAAGTATCCCATCAGCAGCCCCAGTCCGCTGCCGACGATGCCGATGGCCGTGCCATAGCCCAGAAAGATGGCCGCGACACCGCCGCTGGTGGCGCCGACGCTTTTGATGATCCCGATGTCCCGCGTTTTTTCGACCACGATCATGTAAAAGATGCAGAAAATCAGGAAAATCGCCACGATGCTGATCAGACCAAATAGGAACGTCACCAGCGATTTTTCATTTTCAATGGCTCCCAACCAGACTTTCTGGCTTTCTTCCCAGGTTTCGACCGTGATGGGGTAATAGGCGCCGATGTTTCGTTCCTTGCGGACCTCATCGACGATCCGGCCGACTTTTTCGCGCACGGCCACCAGGTCAAATCCGGGTTTGACCTTGATCTGGATGTCACTGGTGCGTGCCGGAATGGTGACTTTTTCGCCCGTGTTCGGATTGGTCGCCTGCTGCTGGTCCATCCCCAGGTCGCGTTGCAGAATGTCGAACGGCACATAGACCGTCTGCGAGTCGTACTGATAGACCTTGGTGCTGCTGTCATCCACGATCCAGTAATAGGTGTCGGCCTGACTTTTGCTCAGGTCCAACACGGCGCTTTCAGGATTGACCTGAACCACGGTCAGTTTGGCCCAGTTTTCATACAGCCAGTCCGGCCGAACCCACTTGCCGTTTTTATCCTTGTGAATCCCCACCACACCCACGCCGACGACCATCCCCGGTCGCTCCAACGCCCGCTTGTCGTTGGGAGCCAACAGTTGATAGGGAACCTTGGGCACCAATCCGAACGACGGCGTCGGCGGCTTTTTGCCCTCATCAATATATTTTTGATATTGTCGATGGAGCGATTCGGGGAATTTATTCACCTTGCCGATCTGGTCCATCGGCAGCCCCAACACCTGCACCCCCTTGCGAAGCTGATTGGCGATGTTGATCAGGCCAAAGGTCCGGATCGTCGGCACGGCCGCCTCCACTTCCGGCAGCTTTTGGATCTTGTCGATCATCTCCTGATAGTGCGGAATCCCGGCCAGCGAATCAGCCTCAACCAGCACATCGCCGCTCAACCCATGAAACGACTGGCGAAACATCCGCAACCACCCCCCCATCACGCTGATCACAACCAGCACCATCGTCGTGCAAAGCATGACGGCGATCAGTGAAACCCATGCGATCCGGCGTTTTCGGAGGTATTTGAGGATGAGGTGAAGTTTGTACATTGATTACTATGAGTAAGCCATTTATGCATGTGGCTTCATTAAAGGGAACAAAATGACATCGCGAATACTATCGGCTCCTGTGAGCATCATAATCAGGCGGTCGATCCCCAAACCCATCCCCCCCGCCGGGGGCATGCCGTGGCGTAAGGCGTTGAGGAAGTCGTCGTCGGTTTTCTGTTGTTCTTCCTTGTCGCCAACCTGATGGGCGAAATTGGCGGCCTGTACATCGGGATCGTTCAATTCCGAGTACCCCGGCGAAATTTCCTGGCCATTGATCGCCAGTTCATAGACATCCGCGAAATAATCATCCTGCCGGTTTTTCCTCGCCAGCGGGATGATGACACTGGGAACGTGTGTCACATAGCAGGGATCGATCAGCGTCGGCTCGATCAACTTCTCATACACCTCGACCAGTTGCTCGGCCGGCGAGCCGTGCAATTTCAAGTCCTTGCCGGGGTTTGACTCACGTATTGCGGCTTTCTGTTGATCGCTGATCGGCTGCTGATCAAATTTCCATCCGGTGCGTTCCTCCACCAGATCGGTCATTCGCACCCGCCGCCAGGGGCGTTGAAGGTTGATCGTCCGAACAACCTCGCCATCGGCGTTTTTATGCTCGATTTTCAGCCCGCCAAACAGATTCTCGGCCAATTGACAGATCATCCCCTCCACCAGATTCGCCATCGTCTCCCACGATCCAAACGCCTCGTACGCCTCCAGCATGGTGAATTCCGGATTGTGCCGCGGGCTGATCCCCTCGTTGCGGAAATTCCGGTTGATTTCAAATACTTTGGTAAAACCACCGACCAGCAGTCGTTTCAGGAACAATTCCGGCGCGATCCGCAGAAATAAATTCATGTCCAGCGCATTGTGATGCGTCACAAACGGCCGGGCCGCCGCCCCGCCGTGGATGACCTGCATCATCGGCGTTTCAACTTCGAGAAAACCGCGATCGCGCATGTACTGGCGAATCTGATCGATGATGCGAATGCGCAATTTCGCCAGTTCCATCACCTGCGGATTGGTCCAGAGGTCCACATATCGGTGGCGATATCGCAGTTCCACATCGGACATCCCCTCCCACTTGGCCGGCGGCGGCAGCAGCGCCTTGGACGCCATTTCAATTCGGCTTGCCCAGATCGTCGTCTCACCCTTGTTGGTCGTCCCCAACGGCCCTTCCACCACGATCAGATCACCCAAATCAAGCAATCCACGGATCGTCCAACCCCGCTCATCCAGACGCTTCTTATCCAACGCCACCTGCAAATCGCCGCTGTCGTCGCGCAGGGTGAGAAAGCTCAGCTTCCCCATGTCGCGTTTGAGGATGATCCGTCCCGATCCCTTGACCACCGGCCCACCATCGTGGCCCATTTGCGTCTGGTATTGCGCTTTAAGGTCGGCCAATGGCAGGATACCACTCTCGGCCTGTCCAAAGGGGTCGATTCCCGCCTCGCGCAGCTTGGTGAGTTTCTGGCGGCGTTCCTGTTCGTAAATATTCGGCGTCTGGTCCATGTTGTCGCGATCCAAAAGTTTGACGATGATAGTTGCGGTGGCCGAAAAATAAAACCAATGCACCCCAGCGGAACCCTGATGTCACACCCGAAGTCTTGGCCGGCGCTCCTCTTGCTGCCGCTGGTCATTTTGTATGCGCCTCCCGCATTTGCCCAGCCGCAACTGCAATCCTATGACGGCCGACATTATCTCATCCACAGCGCGTTGGATAAACCACTCTCCTTGGAACTGGCCTCCCGGCTGGATGCGATGTACGAGGAATATGACCGCCGACTGGCCGAATTCCTGCAAAATCAGCCGCGCCAGAAGCTCGAAGTGTACCTTTTCCAAAACCGTGAGGATTACCAGGCTTTCACCGGCATCACCCACGAAAACAGCGGCGGGGTTTTCATCCCTTCCCGCCGATTGTTGGCGGCCTATCTGAACAATCAGGGACGAGACGCCCTCCGCCGAACGTTGCAACATGAGGCGTTTCATCAATTTGCGGACCAGACTCTCGGTCCCAATCTCCCGGCATGGCTGAACGAGGGTTTAGCGCAGGTTTTTGAAGAAGGGTTATGGACCGGCCGGGGATTTTTGATCGGCCAAATCCCACCCCGTCGAATCCGCCAGCTCCAATCGGACATCGCGGCCGGCCGATTGATCGATTTTGAACAATTCATGGCTCTCACCCCCCGCCAATGGACACAAAATCTGGCCGACCGGGAACGCGCCACCACCCAGTACAATCAGGCATGGGCCATGACCCAGATGCTGATCTACGCCACCGACACCACCGGCAAGCCGCTTTACCGCCCCCGGCTGATCGAAATGCTGCGAATTTTGCATTCCGGCACAGATGGCACAGAAGCATTTGCACAGGCTTTTTCCCGCAATTACAAAGGATTTCAAGACCGGCTGGTGGAATACGCCCGCACGTTGCAACCCACCCCCGAAGCCCGTTGGATCGAGCGACAAAATGTCATGGCCGACCTTCTGGTTGAACTTTATGCGCGAGGAAAGTCATTTACAGACATCGAATCGTTTCGTCAGGCCGTCGCCGAGGGGCGCTATCGGATGAATTACGCCAAGGGGGATGTGCAATGGAGCAGCGACGAGGATGCGCTGGGATATTTCGCCGATGATCAGGGTCGTCGATTTTCACGCCATGATTTGTATTTCAGCAATAGAGTCGGCGCCCCCATCGCCGACCTGGTTTGCCGACGATCTGATACAGTGCGGCTGCGCACGCGATTTGCCCTGAACAATGGCCAAATCGAGCATGAAACCGAGCTTGAGCCGGCTCAATAAACAAAATTTTTCACCTCATTTGACACTGGCGTAAGCAGTCCTAAAATGGATGCTTTCCCGCTCATGGCGGGGAATACGTCGAGAGGTCTGGCGAATGCCGGAAAGGTAGACGGGATAAGAAGTTACAATCATCTTTCCCCGCTGTCGAACTCGTGTTTGACAGACCTTATTGACGGTTCACTACCCAAATTACCCGGTAGTGTAACGGTAGCACAAGAGATTTTGGTTCTCTTTGTCCTGGTTCGAATCCAGGCCGGGTAGTTCTCTAAAGGCGAGAACAGAGTCAGACACTTATGTCCATTACCGCCATCATCCTCGCCGCGGGCAAAAGCACGCGGATGAAAAGCAAGCGGCCCAAGGTTCTCCATGAGATCTGCGGCAAGCCGATGCTGGGATATGTCTTTGATGCCTGTTTTGATGCCGGCGTCAATCGCATTCTGGCGGTGGTGGGACATGGCAAGGATGAGGTGATCGCCCAATTTGGCGGGGGCAAGCGGATCGAATGGGTCGAACAGACCGAACAGTTGGGTACGGGCCATGCCGCCCGGATGTGCGAAAAACAACTGCGCCAGGAACATGGCGACGTTTTTATTCTGGCCGGCGATGGACCATTGATTCGCGGCGAGGTGTTGCGGACGCTGCTCAATGCCCACCACGAGGAACGAGCCGCCGCCAGCATGGCGACCGCGATGGTGGACAACCCGACCGGTTATGGTCGGATCGTGCGGGATGGGGAGGGCAATTTCCTTGAAATCGTCGAGGAGCTGGATTGCACGCCCCAGCAACGTGAGATTCATGAAATTTTCCCCAGCTATTATTGTGCCCGCACCGAGGATTTGTTGAGCGCATTGGGCCAACTGACGCCGCAAAACAAGAAAAACGAGTATTACCTGACGGATGTTTTTTCGATTTTGCGTCGCGCAGGTCGAAAGGTCATCGCGGTGCAGGCGGTGACGGCGGAGGATGTGTTGTCGATCAACACCCGCCAACAACTGGCCGAGGTGGATGTGATCATGCAGGATCGCATCCAAAAGCGCGTGCGGGATTGCGGCGTGACGATTGTCAGCCCGATCAACACCTATATCGAGTCGGATGTTTCAATCGGCCCGGATTCGATCGTGCAACCGTTCAGTTTTATCGGCCGGGATGCGAGCATCGGTCCTGACTGTGTGATCGGACCGATGGCAATGGTTCCTCGTCAGGGAATCGTTCCAGAAGGGACGATTGTGACGGGTACTTGTCGGGAAGCGGCGTTGGGATAAGCCAGGACCATCAGCGGATGGACATATGTCTCATGCGGACGCAGACAAACTGAAGGTCTTTACCGGCCGGGCCAACCCCCAGCTTGCGAAGAAGATTTGCAAGTACCTGGACATTGAGCTGGGCCGCGGACAGACCGAACTGTTTCCCGATGGCGAATTGATCGTCAAGGTGGATGAGGATGTTCGAGGTCGCGATTGTTTCATCATCCAGCCCACCAGCCATCCGGTGAACGCGCACCTGATGGAACTGATGATCTGGATCGATTGCCTGAAACGCGCCAGCGCCCAGCGTGTGACGGCGGTGATTCCGTATTTCGGATACGCCCGCCAGGATCGAAAGGATGAAGGTCGCACGCCGATCACCGCCAAGCTGGTGGCAAACCTGCTGGAGCGGGCCGGGGCGGACCGGATGGTTTCGGTCGATCTGCACGCGGCACAGGTGCAGGGATTTTTCGACATTCCGGTGGATCACCTGCACGCGGCGCCGGTGCTGTCCAAATGGATCAAGGGCCTGAAGCTCAGCAACCGCGTCTTCGTGTCGCCGGATGTGGGCAATGTCAAACGGGCGCAGGTTTACGCCAACATGCTGGGCGGCGAACTGTGCATCATCGACAAGCGTCGAAAGAGCGGCTCGGAGACGGTGGCCAAGCATGTGATCGGCGAGGTGGAAGGCAAAAACGTGCTGATGGTGGATGACATGATCACCACCGCCGGCACGATCACCGAGGCGTGCAAGGTTTTGCGAAGTCATGGTGTGAACCAGATTTACATCGCCACCACGCACGCGGTTTTCGCCCCGCCGGCATTGGAAAGACTGGCGGCCTGTCCGTTCAGCAAAATGGCGGTGACGGACACGATCCCGATCGGCAACCGTGCCGACGCGATCAAGGACAAGTTGGAAATTTTGTCGGTGGCGGATCTGCTGGGCGAGGCGATCCATCGGATTCACCACAACGAATCGGTCAGCGCGCTCTTTAACGGAAACTCCGGGCGCGTGCCTGATGCGTAGCAACAAGGAATAAGGAATGGAACGCCGGCCAAAGAGGACCGGCCAATAGTTGGAGATCATTATGGCAGTGCAAAGCGCACAAATCAGTGTCAAGCAACGGTCCGAACTGGGTTCGCGGGCGAACAAGCGCCTGCGCGATGGAGGACAGGTTCCCGGTGTGATTTATGGTCACAAGGAGGCCGTCATCCCCATCACGTTGCCCAAAAAAGAGGTCAGCAACCATCTGGCGCATGGCGCACATGTGTTCGACCTGAACTTCGACGGCCGCAGCGAAAAGGTGCTGGTCAAGGAAGTGCAGTACGATCACCTGGGTCTGGAAGTGATCCACGTTGATTTCGCCCGCGTCAGTCTGGACGAGAAGGTGGAAGTGACCGTGACGCTGGAACTCAAGGGCACACCCAAGGGTGAAGCCGATGGCGGCGTGCTGCAACAGATGCTTTCGGAACTGGAAATCGAATGCCTGGTGACCGAAATTCCGGATGTCATCCGACACAACGTGACGGAAATGGCGCTGGACTCCGTGCTGCATGTGCGCGACTTGCAATTGCCGGCGGGCGTGCGGGCGTTGCAGGATGAGGATTTGATCGTGGCGACGGTGCGGGAAGTGGTGGAAGAAGCCGCCGCCCCCGCGGCCGAAGGCGAAGCCGAGCCGGAAGTCATCGGACGCAAGGCCGAGGGGGAGGAAGCCCCCGCCGAGGAAGCCGAGAAGAAGTAGAACTTGGACCGCGCCACCGCCGGGCCGCCTGATGCCCGGTGTCGGCGCAATAATGGTGGTTGTGCGGCATGAAGCTGGTCGTCGGGCTTGGCAATCCCGGTTCGCAGTACGACGGCACCCGCCACAACATTGGTTGGGAGGTGCTGGATCATCTGGCCCGACGGATGGGTTGGATCGGAAACGGCGACGATTTTAACCGCGTCGCCCGAACCAAATTCAGCGGCCTCGCGATGGATGGTACGGTGGAACTGGGCGGACAAAGCGATAAACTGCTTTTATTGAAGCCCACCACCTACATGAACAACAGCGGGCAGTCGGTGCAGGCGGCGATGGCGTTTTATCAGTTGTCGCCGGCCGATTTGATGGTGGTGCTGGACGATTTGGCCCTGCCTTGCGGAAAAATCCGGCTGCGGGCCGGCGGAAGCAACGGCGGGCACAATGGCCTGCGTGACATTGAACGGGCGCTGGGAACCAACCAGTACCCGCGATTGCGGATCGGCATCGACCCGGCCCCGGATCGTGTCCCAGGACGCGATTATGTGCTGGGACGGTTCACGGAGCCTCAGCGAAATCTCATCGGCTCGGCCATCGAGCGATCGGCGGCGGCGATTGAGATGTGGATGAAAAATGGTATCGCATCGGCGATGAATCAGTTCAACGCCGAAGTGAATGTGAAAGAGGATTAGTATTTTTTAACCCGGCGGTCGGCTCGACCGACCAAAACCCATGCTTGGGAGCATTTTTTATGGCGGAGTCTATGAGTCAGTATGAGGCGATGTTTTTGTTCGGCCCGTCGGCCGCGACCGATCTGGAGGCGGCGATCAACACGGCGCGTTCGATCATCGAGCGTCACGAGGGCAAAATCCTGGTGATCAAGAAATGGGATGAGCGGAAGCTCGCCTATGAGATCAGAGGCCAGAAGCGCGGCACCTACATCATCGCCTATTTCACAGCGCCCGGGAAAGCGATCTCGGCGATTGAGCGCGAGGTGAATCTGGGCGAGGAGATTCTTCGCGTGATGGTGGTCAAGGCCGATCACCTGAATCAGGATGAAATGGCCGCGGTGGAGCCGCAGCCGATCCAGCCGCGCGAGGAACGGCCGTCGTGGGAGGAACGCGCTCCCCGCGATCGTGATCGAGGTGACCGCGATCGTGACCGCGAAGGCCGACCACCCCGCGCCCGTCGCGAAGAAGGCGCCGAAGCGGCCGCCAAGGAATAGAGAATAAGCTGTTTGATCGTTCATCCTCCACCGGAGGTTTGTTATGGCCAGTTACAATCGAGT
Organism: Phycisphaerales bacterium; assembly: GCA_020847545.1. Lineage (GTDB taxonomy): Bacteria > Planctomycetota > Phycisphaerae > Tepidisphaerales > Tepidisphaeraceae > JADYZN01. The sequence goes on along the minus strand of JADLBV010000063.1, from coordinate 2,856 downwards.
CATCATGATGGGCAACCTGACACGCGATCCCGTGTTGAGGTATTTGCCCAGCCAGATGGCCGTGGTGGACTTTGGTTTGGCGGTCAATCACCGTTTCCGCACGAAATCGGGTGAGGATCGCGAAGAGGTCTGCTTTATTGATTGTTCCGCTTTCGGCAAGCAGGCCGAGATCATCAATCAGTATTGCCAAAAGGGCAAGCCGTTGCTGGTGGAAGGCCGGCTCAAGTATGACACTTGGGAAGACAAACAAGGCGGCGGCAAGCGCAGCAAGCACGCCATCGTCATTGAGAATTTCCAGTTGTTGGGTGGACGTGACAGTGGCGGTGGCGGTGGTGGCGGTAACAGCCCCTCTGAGGAATATTCCCAGGATGATTCCCGTCCGCAGCGGCCGCAGGGTCGTCCGGCCCCAAGCCGGCCGGCACCACAACAGCAGCAACCACGGCAGGAACCGCCGTTTCCGGAAGAACAGCAGTTCCAGGAAGATGATATTCCGTTCTAGTCGTAACAGGTATTGAAACGAGAAACCAATCGAATTGAAAAGTTGAGGAATGATATGGCACGCATGAAATTGTTGTTGAAAGAGTCGATCAAGAATGTTGGACGGGTTGGAGACGTGGTGGAAGTATCACCCGGATACGCCCGCAACTATTTGTTGCCCAAGGAGTTGGCGGTTGAACCGACGCCGAACAACGTCAAGAAGATCGAGGCCCGCCGTCAGGAGATCGAACGGCAGGAGCGCGAGCGCCGCGAGCAGCAAGAGGCGATGATCAAGCAACTGGAGGGGGTCGAAGTGACACTGGAACGCCGCGCCAATGAGCAGGGGCACCTGTTCGGCTCGGTTAGCGCCACCGACATCTCACGTGGTTTGCAGTCGCAGGGATTCAACATCAACCCGGACGATATTAACCTGCCGGGCAAGCTGGATCGCATCGACACCTATTCGGTCAAGGTGCGTTTTGCCGAGGATTTGACGGCCGACATCAAAATCTGGGTCGCCCCCGATCCGGAAAGCAAGGCCGCCATCGACGCCGCCCGCAAAGCGGCCGCGACCGCCACGGAAACCCAGGAGGCGTAATTCGCCTTTTTGGCTGAGAATAGTTTGTGTACAAATTGAAACTGTCCGCGACAAGATTTTTTCTTGTCGCGGATTGTTTTTTGGGTTAAAGTACGACCTCAGTCCTCACACATGCCTTTATGGACAGTTAATGTGACTTGGCACGCCTGCAAACGTGCCAAGTTTGTGTCGGTAATTGGTCCTTTCAGGGATGAATCGCCATGACCCAACTGATCGAACCCTCCTTCGCCACGCAGTTTGAAAAACTCCCCCCCCACTCGATCGACGCCGAGATGTGTCTGCTGGCGTCGATGATGCTCGACAGTTCCAAGGACATCATCGGGCAGGTGGTGCAGATCATCGACCGCGAGGCGTTTTATCTGACGGACAACCAGATTCTGTATGACATTCTGGTCCGGCTGTATGAACAAAACCGACCGATTGACGCGGTGATCGTCCGCGAGGACTTGATCAAACGGCAATTGCTGGAAGAGGTGGGCGGTTCGGAATATCTGGCGAAAATTCTCAATACCGTTCCATCGGCGGCGCATGGTGTGCATTACGCCGGGATCGTCCGCGAAAAGGCGCTGCTGCGCCAGTTGATCGCGGCCAGCAACGACATTCTGCGCGATGCCTATTCACCCCACGAAGAGGCCGACCTGGTGCTGGACAAGGCCGAGAAGAAGATTTTCGACATCGCCCAGAAAAAAGTCTCCGGCGCGCTGGTGTCGATGGAGGAGGTGCTGCACGAGGTTTTCGAGATGATCGAAAATCGCGGCCAGCGCGGCCTTGAAAGCGAATATTTTGAACTGGACGACATGCTCAACGGCCTGCAAAACGGCGAAATGATCATCGTCGCGGCCCGTCCGAGCATGGGAAAAACCGCCTTCGCGATGAACATCGTCGAAAACATCGCCTGCCGGGGAATCCCCTGCGCGGTTTTTTCACTGGAAATGAGCAAACAGCAGCTTGCCCAGCGCATGTTGTGCAGCCGGGGCCAAATCGACGCCCACAAACTGCGAAAGGGGATGTTGCAGGCGCATGAATATCAGCATCTGGCCAATGTGGTGGGGGAACTGGCCAAGGCGCCGATCTGGGTGGATGATTCGGCCGGCCTGACGATTCTGGACCTTCGGGCCAAGGCCCGCCGATTGAAGCTGCAACACGACATCAAGTGCATCATGATCGACTACATGCAGTTGATGGACAACCCCGGCCCGGAAAACCGCCAGCAGCAGATCAGCGAAATTTCCCGCGGCATCAAGGCGGTGGCGAGGGAACTGAACGTGCCGGTGATCTGTCTCTCCCAGCTCAACCGCGCCGCCGAAGGACGCGACGGCCATCGGCCGCGCATGAGCGATCTTCGCGAATCAGGTTCCATTGAACAGGATGCGGACGTGATCATGCTGCTGCATCGCGAGGATTATTACCGCATGTCCGAACCTGATTTTCAGCCGGACAACATCGCCGAAATCATCATCGCCAAACAGCGCAACGGCCCCACCGGCACGGTGAAACTGACGTTCGACAACCGCACGACAAGATTCAAGAACCTGGCATCGGGGGCGGAACCGTTTTAAGGGATTTTTGATTTTTGATTTTGGATTTTTGATTGAATGCCCACGGATGCAACTTTCTTTCACTCGAAAATCGCAAATCAAAAATCGAAAATTCCCGTAACTGTTTACCGTCACAATAATTTTCAGGGGCGCGCGATTGAGGGGAATCGGTTAATCTTGTCACGTAGGATGGAGCGCGACGAGGTTTATTGGTTGAAGGGAACGATTACGCTGCTGGAGGCG
>JADLBV010000062.1 GCA_020847545.1 Phycisphaerales bacterium | reverse complement strand
TGTTGGTGGCGCCAATGTTCCCAGAGCCCGCCTGGCGCGGATCGACGCCTTTGAGCAGGCCGACGACCAGGCCAAAAGGGATGGAGCCCAGCAGATAGCCAACAGGAATGAGCAGCGCCAACGAGACAGCGGTGGTCATGGGGGGTAGGTTGTAACCAGAAAATTTTCCGAAGGCCACAGATGAGGCCGTGTCTTTTTTTCATCGCCGCATGGGTTGTCGATAAGAGAGCAGGATGCAAGGCAAATATTCGAGTTATGGCAAGTTTCTGGCGGTTCGTATCCAGCGGACGGCGTTGCGGCTGGTGCTGCGGCCAATGATGCGATGGAGCCGGCTGGATGAACCCCGGCCGGGGTATTCGATCGTCATCGCCTGCCACGCTCATTTTGCGCGCATGCTGATTGGGAACCTGCGACAACTGATGAAGCAGGATTTAAGCGAACTGGATCGGGTGATCATCTGTTTTGACGGGCCAAAGACCGACGAATTGGAACGATTTGAGCGAGAGGCGAAGGACGAGTTTGAAAAGCTCAATATCTTGTGTGTGCATCAGTCGAGTATACAATCCATGGTGTTGCGGCGGATCGGGTGGGGATGGGTGGATTGCTGGTTGTCGTATGCCAAGGGGATCGCGGCATCGCGGACGCGGTGGGTGATGTTGCATGACATGGATGCGTTTTTGCTGCGGGAAGATTTGATCGCCACCCGGCTTGAGCAAATGAAACAGAGCGGGGCGCATTTCATGGGGATTCGCTGGTATGAAGGCAACGGCGTCGAGCGGGAGGATCGGCTCTGTTACATCGTGGAGATGATGTTGGATGCGCAGTTTTTGCGCCGACGGTTTGTGCCGTTGGATTTGTTCAATCATGTTTGTCGGTACAAGGGGAGGAGTGTGGATTTTGATACATTGTTATATCCACAGAGCGTGGCGGGTGGGACGAAAGCAATGCCGCTGGAGATGACGAACTGGGTTCATCCAAGCCAGGTGATCAGCCAGTTTACCTATTTGAAAAGCAGGCCGGTGTATGTGCCGCCGGAGTCGAATAATCTGTTTTTTATACCGTATTTTATGTACCTGGCGGATGACCGGACCATTTTAGAAGAACACCGCCAATCCCTTGAGAACGCAGGGAAAGGGCCGGTGGAATTTTTGGGCGGGAAGATGGACCTGTCGCAATTCACCAGGACCCATTTCGATTGGATTCGCCAACAGGTGGAACGGCTGGAAGAGGCGGTGGCGGGGGGGATGAGGAATGAGGTGAGGGTGTATTTGGAGGCGGTGGGGAGGTTTGCAAACTAGACTCGCATAAGACCCCCCACCCTTGCGCTCCCCCGCGAGTATGCGGAGGAGGGGAAAAGAGGAATACCGGAGGGGGGAAAAGGGGAGAAATCATTACTCCGTCCGCGGAGGTAGTTGCAGGGGTTGGATGCGGATGATGTTGGGGCGGGCGCGGAGTTGGTTCAGCAGGTCGGCGGTGGGGACCGAGTCGGTTTTGAGGACCATCAGGGCGGTGGCCGAACCATCCGGCTGGACATCCCGTGAGATGACCATGTCCGCGATATTGACCTTGGCATCGCCGAAGGCGGTGCCGACGGCACCAATGACGCCGGGCTGGTCTTTGTTGACGATCAGGACCATCTGGCCTTCGGGGACCATGTCCATGTTGAAATTGTCGATACGCAGCACGCGCGGCAGGCCATCGGCGTAGACGGTGCCGAGGATGCGGTGGGAGTCGCCGTTGTTGGTCTCGGCGCGGATGCCGACGATGTCGCCGACCATGCCCTGGGGGGGGCCAGGTTCGTGGATGGCCACCAGTTCGATGCCGCGCGAATGAGCGAGGTGCTCGACGTTGATGACGTTGACCGGCGTGTCCAGGTGTGGTTTGAGCAATTCCACCGTCGCCAGCCGCAACAGGGTTTTCATGTGCTTGGGGGCGCGGGTTCCGGAGGCGCGCAGGGTGATGGTCTTGTATCCGCCTTCGGCGTAGCCGGTGAGGAGCGTTCCGATGCGGGAGGCAAGTTTGGCGAAGGGGGCCTCATCCGCCGGCAGGTCGAGCTTGACGCCGCCGGCATTGACGGCTCCGGTGATCTGGCCGGTGGTCAGGTAGGCGACGATGTATTTGCAGGCCTCGACCGAGACGGCGGTTTGGGCTTCATCGGTGCTGGCGCCCAGGTGCGGGGTCAGCACGACGTTTTCCAGGCCAAACAGCGGGTGATCCTTTGGCGGCGGCTCGGTGGCGTAGACATCGATGGCCGCGCCGGCGATTTTGTGCGCCCGCAAGGCCTCGGCCAGGGCGTATTCATCGACCACTTCGCCGCGCGAATCGTTGATGACCAGCAGGTTGGGGCGGGCCTTGTTGAACAGTCGCTCGTGGTTAAGCAGGTGTCGGGTCTGGTCGCCGCCGGGGACGTGGAAAGTGATCACATCAAGCTGCGAGAGAAACTCATCAAAATCGCGGATCAGCTTCACCTTGCCATCCAGGGCGGTCTCGCCCGAGAAGAACGGGTCGAAGCCGACGACGTTCATCTCCAAGGCCAGCGCCCGCGAGGCGACGGTCCGGCCGATGCGCCCCAGGCCGACGACGCCCAGGGTTTTGCCGGCCAGTTGGGTTCCCTGATACTGGGTGCGTTTCCACTGGCCGCTGGCAACGTGGGCGTGCGCTTGCGGAATTTTGCGGGCCAGGGCCATCATCAACGCCAAGGCATGTTCGGCGGTGGAAATCGTTGAGGCTTCGGCGGTGTTCAGGACCAAAATGCCTTTGGAAGTGGCGGCGTTTAGATCGATGTTGTCCACACCGACACCGGCGCGGGCGATGACCTTGAGCTTGCCGGGGTTTTGCAGCACCTTGGCGGTGACTTTGGCCCCGGATCGGACGATCAGGGCATCGTAAGCGGGGACGGCGGCCGCCAGCTCATCTTCCTTCAGGCCGATTTTGACATCGAATTCGATGCCGGACTTTTTCAGTAAATCAAGACCATCTTCGGCCAGTTTATCGGCCACGAGAATGCGAAAAGCCATGTTTTTATCCTTTGATCCAAGTCGAAAACCGGATCGTAAGGATGGGGCGGGATGGGAGCACGAGGGGCGGTGCAAATTTGAAATTCAAGTCTGCCAGGTGAGATTGGCGACGCCGCAAAGCTG